>NZ_JBEZZR010000014.1:0-121155 GCF_040639325.1 Actinoplanes sp. NPDC023936
CGACCGGCCCTGCCCGCCGCCCCGCCGAGCCGCGTCGCGCGGACTCCCGGGGACGGCTCGGGCCGCCGGGCGGCGTCACCCCCGTACCTATTGCTCCAACGCCGCCTTGACCAGCGCCAGCGCCTGCTCCGCCGGGATGCCCAGCGCCTGGGTCTGCGCGGCGTAGGCCGCGGCGGCCTGCTGGGCCAGGTGCGACGTGCCCGCCGCGCGGGAGGTGATCACGGTGCCGGCGCGGCCCCGGGTCTCCACCAGGCCGGCCTGCTCGAGTTCGCGGTAGGCACGGGCCACGGTGTTCGCGGCCAGGCCGAGGTCGGTGGCGAGCTGACGCACGGGTGGCAGTTTCGTGCCGGCCGGCAGGTCCCCGGCCGCGGCCAGGTGGGCGATCCGCAGCCGGACCTGCTCGTAGGGCGGGACCGGGGAGTCCGGGTCGATCGTGATGGTCATCAGAGCAGTCTGGGGGGTGTGTTGCCGGCGGCGGTGATGGCCCGCCGCAGCGGGATGAGGGCGAGCAGGACGCCGCCGATCACGAAGAAGACCATGAGCGAGATGATGCCGGCGCGGTAACTGTTGGTGAGCTGGAAGATCAGGCCGAAGAAGAGCGGCCCGAGCCAGCTGGTGCCCTTGTCGCTGATCTCGTAGAAGCCGTAGTACTCGCCTTCCCGGCCGGCCGGGATGAGTTGCGAGAACAGGCTTCGCGACAGGGCCTGGCTGCCGCCCATGACCAGGCCGATGCCGGCGCCGAGCAGCATGAACGGCAGCGGCTCGCCCTCCGGCAGCCAGTAGGCGGCGGTCACCACGACCAGCCACAGCGCGAGGCTGAGCAGGATCGTCTTGCGGGCGCCGATCTTGTTGGCGAGGGTGCCGAGGAGCAGCGCGCCGCCGAACGCGAGGAACTGCACGATGAGGATGGTCACGATCAGGACGGACTGACCGAGTTTCAGCTCTTCGGTGCCGTACTGGCTGGCCAGGGCGATGACGGTCTGGATGCCGTCGTTGTAGATCAGGTAGGCGCCGAGGAAGAACAGCGTCAGCGGGTAGGCGCGCATCGCCTTGATCGTGTGGCCGAGCTGCCTGAAGCCGTCGGTGAGGACGTTGCCCTTCGCCGCGGACGCCTCGGCGCCGGGGTGTTCCTTCAACCACAGCAGGGGTACGAGGGTGAACGCCGCCCACCAGACGCCGGCCGACACGATCGACCAGCGGGCGATGTCCAGGGTGCGCTGCGGGTTGCCCTCCTCGGACAGCAGTGTGACGGCGACCAGGTTGAGCGCCAGCAGCACGCCACCGCCGAGATAGCCGATCGCCCAGCCCCGGCTGGAGATCTTGTCGCGGTCGTCGGGGCCGGCGAGGTGCGGCAGGAACGAGTTGTAGACGACGATCGCGGCGCCGAACGCGATGTTGGCGATCAGGAACAGCAGGCCGCCGAGCAGGTACCGGTCGCCGGTCACGAACGCCATCGTGACGGTGGCGGCCGCTCCGGTGAACGCGGCCCCGGCCAGCAGCGGCTTCTTGCGCGGGGCGCGGTCGGCGATCGCCCCCATCACCGGCAGCACGAAGACGGTGAGCAGAACGGAGAGCGAGACCAGGTACGCGAAGTAGGAGCCGGCCGCGACCGGGATGCCCAGCGGGTGGACAGTGCCGTTGCACTCGTCGGCGTCGATGGCGCAGCCGGCCGCGAGTTCGGTGACCGTGGTCAGGAACGGTCCGAGGAAGACGGTGATGACCGTGGTGGAGAACGCCGAGTTCGCCCAGTCGTAGAAGTACCAGCCGGTGCGTTCCCGCCTACCCGCGGGGATGGCAGGGGTCTGTGTGCCGGTCACGTGCGCTCCCAGGTGTTGATTTTGTGCGCGCACATGATGTCACCCGGACGCCGTCAAGGGGAGACGTGGATCACTGTTCATCCGGCGTCCACCAGCGAGCCAGGGCGCTGGTCGCCGGGTCGTCGCTGTCCGCCAGGGCGGCCCAGTCGGCGGGCCCGCTGGTGTGGGCGTAGGCGGCGAGCTCGTCCGGGGTGACCGGGTCGAGCGCGGAGACGAAGCCGGTGTCGTCCGGGGCGCCGAGCGTCGCGGTGTCGATCCACGGGAAGCCGTCGACGGGTTCGGGCAGCTCACCGACGTCCAACGCGGGCGGGAAGAGGTCGTCGGCCACCGCCTCGGACATCGCCGGGACGTCGCGTGCCTCGGCGTGGTCCTCGAAGGCCTGGTCCTCGAAGGCCGGGTGCTCGAAGGCCGGGTGCTCGATCGCGCCGGCGCCGCCGTGGACGTCCGGATCGTGCCGGCCCAGATCATCGGGGCCGGGGTCATGAGAGCCGGGATCCACATCGTGCGGATCGGCGGGCGAGTCGTGCGGCAGGTCGTGGTGGTCGAAGTCGGGGTGGTCGAAGTCGAAGTCGCCCCAGTGATCGGTCATCGTCTCGTCTCCCGGTCGTCGTCGATCGGTGCTGGTGTCAGTGCCCGTGCCCGCAGCAGCGCCTCGTCGGCCTGCCGCAACCGGATCGCCGCCGCGTCGTGGTCGCGCTGCGCGGCGGCGCGTCGTTTCGCCCGCCCGGCCGCGTCCTCGGCCGCCGCGGCGTCGATCTCGGCGATCTGCGCGTCGATCTCCCGCAGCCGCCGCTCGATGGTGTCGTCGAGGGCCACCGACAGCGAGTACTGCAGGTCGGTGAACCGCTGGCTGATTTCGTCGGTGAGCGCGGCGCGGGCCTCGGCGAGCACGTCGCGCAGCCAGGTCTGTGCCTGCCGGCGGTCGTTGTGCACCTTGCGCCGGTACAGCACGTACCCGCCGGCGGCCAGGCCCAGACCGATCCCGGCGAACGGCAGCAGCAGGCCGCCGGCGCCGCCGAGCGCCGCGATGCCCAGGGCCGCGCCCCGGCCGGCGACCAGGGCGATGCCGCCGGCCGAGAGCGCGATCAGCAGGTTGTCGCCGCCCCCGCCGCGCGGCGGGACGGTGCTGACGGCGTGCCGCAGGCTGACCGTGGCCCGGTCGGCGTCGACCAGGATCTGCTCGGCGATCCGCCGCGACGTGTCCTCCAGCCGTTCGGACACGTCGGCCGCGATCGCCTGTAACCGGGTGTCGACGTCGTCGGGCAGTCCCTCCGTACCCGTGGTGTCGATCTGTTCGGAAAGCTCGTGCTGGATCTCGCCGATCCGGGTCCGCAGGTGCCCGACGGTGGCGACCCGGGCGCGCTGGATCTCGGTGGCGAGCCGCAGCGTGGCCTGCCGGGACTCGGTGCGTTTGCGGGCGGCCAGGGCGTTGCGCCCGGCGCGGGCCTCGGCCTGCCCGCCGGCGTCGGTGGTGGCGGCGCGGACCCGGGCCTCGGCGTTGTCCTGCAGCCGGGCCAGGTCGCCGCGGGCGGCGCGCAGCACGTTGGCCAGCCGCAGCTGGTGGCCGCGGCCGGCGAGTTCGACGAGCGCGTGCTGCAGCGGCGTGATCCGCGATTCCGCCGCCAGCTCCGGCAGGTCGGACAGGGCCAGTTCGGCGAGCCGGGCCGAGACCGGGAACCAGGGCGCTGCCGCGAACCGGGGCGCGTGCG
Organism: Actinoplanes sp. NPDC023936; assembly: GCF_040639325.1. Classification (NCBI taxonomy): domain Bacteria; kingdom Bacillati; phylum Actinomycetota; class Actinomycetes; order Micromonosporales; family Micromonosporaceae; genus Actinoplanes; species Actinoplanes sp. NPDC023936. Next base: position 3,527 of record NZ_JBEZZR010000014.1, read on the forward strand.
CCTGCAGCAGTTCCCGGTTGTCGGCGGCGATGGCCCGCCACTGCGGATACGCGTCGATCTTGGTGAGGGCGAAGACGACGGCGTCGACGCGTTCCGTGGCGGCGGCCAGGAAGTCCAGTTCGGGCCGGGAGAGCGGCGCTGACGCGTCGGCGACGAACAGCAGCGCAGTGGCCCGGCGGACCGCGGCCAGCGCGATCGTGGCGTGCGCCGGGTCGAGGCCGCCGGCGCCCGGGGTGTCGAGCAGGCTCAGGTAGCGCAGCAGCGGCGCCGGGTGGGTGACCTCGATGCGCCGGGCCCGGTGCTTGCCGGTGGCCCAGTCGTTCAGGTCGTCGACCTCCACCTCGGCGCCGTCCGGCAGCCAGGCCCGCGCGCCGAACGTGTCACCGGGCACGAAGTCCAGGTACGCCGCGGTGGTGACGGCGGCGTCGACCGGCGACAGGCCGGGCACCCCGAGCAGCGCGTTGATCAGCGAGCTCTTGCCGCGTTTGGTCTCGCCGACGACGACCACGCTCGGCCGCACCAGGTGGGCGCGGCGCAGCTCGGCCAGGTCGGCGGCGGCGTCCGGGTCGGCGGTGCGCAGGTACGCGAGGGTGTCGCGGACCGCGGTGTCGAGCACGACGGTCAGGTCCTGCACGCCCGCACCTCACCGGTCGTGCTCGGGCCTGCCGGGGAGGGGTTTCCCCGGGTGAGGCCGCTCTGGGCGAGAAGGTGGAAACCGCGGGACGCGACGTGCGCGAGGCGGGCCTGTGCCGGCCCGGCGCCGTCGACCGCGTACGTGCGCCAGCGCCCGGCGGCCGTGATCGCCGCGGTGGTCAGCTCCTCGTCGGCGGCGTCCGGCAGGCCGAGGATGAACCGCGGGTCGTCGGAGGTGGCCAGCCTGATCAGCTCCTGTTCCCAGAGCGGGGGCAGCGGCACGGCGCCGGTGGCGGCGCGCTGGGCGGCGTCGAGCAGCCGCAGCCGGTGGTAGGCGGGGTCGCGCAGCGCCGCCTCCAGTCCGTCGCGCAGGGCGGCCCGGTCCCGCGGGTCGGGGGTGAATCCGGCCAGGCGTTGCAGCCGGGTCAGCGCCCAGCCCGCCTTGATCGCGTCGCAGCGCCAGCGGAACGTGCGGTCCACGGTCTCCTGCAGGCGCGGGAAGCCGGACGCGGCGAGCAGCCGGCGCACCAGCTCGCCGGTGCCCAGCCGCGGGTCGGCGGTCAGCTGCGCGCAGGCGAAGCCGATCCCGTACAGATCGAGGCGGGCCAGCAGCCGTTCACGCTGCTCGGCGCCGATCGGGGCGGGCCGGCCGCGGAACAGGTCGGCGGAGGTGAGCAGCACCCGCAGCGACGCGGGCGGCAGGGCGGCGAGCGCGGCGAGCGCGTCCCGGTCGGCGGCGGTCAGCCGGCCGGCCTCGGCGGTCTCGGCGAGCAGGGCGGCCACCGGCACGACCTCGGAGACGGTACGGGCCAGCAGTCCCGCCTGCTGCGCCGCGAGGGGCCCGGCCGTGGGCCACGGGTCGTCGGCGCCGCCGGTCAGGGTGTCGACCTTGCCGAGCACCCCGATCGCGTTGATCGGGCTGGTCGCCAGGCGGGCCGACGCGACGTGGAAGGACTCCAGGGCCCGCCGGTCGTCGGCGCGGACGGCCTGGGTGAAGACGTAGACGACGGCCTCGGCGGCGGCGACCTCGCCGGCCGAGTCGGCGTCGATGCCGACGGCTTCCTCGGCGCGTTCGCTGCTGGCCGCGTCGGTGGAGGAGAGCCCGGGGGTGTCGACGACGGTCAGGTCCCGCAGCCGGTCGCTGGTCAGCGTGACGTCGACGTGCGCGACCCGGGCGGCGGGCACGCCGAGCCGGGACGGCACCATGCCGTCCTCGTCGAGCGGGAGGCTGTGCCGGGCGCCGTCGCGGGTGACCACGTCGATGCGGTCGGCCGGCCCGTACCGGAACCGGGTGACCACGCGGGTGCACTCGCCGGCCGCCGTGGGGGCGACTCGACGGCCGATCAGGGCGTTGACTAGTGTCGACTTTCCGGCTTTCAGGCGACCCGCGATGGCGACCCGTAACGGATCGTTAAGACGGTTTCCGATCTGTTGTAGCTGGCCACCAGCGTCGGAGGACATTTTCGTGACGATCTCGTGACAGAGAGTCGCGATGCCGGCGGTGAGGGGCCCGTTCACCACGACTCGTCAGCCGGCCGCACCGTCGGCGACAATGGGCCGACCGGGGTTGTCGTCGTCACGAAAGGGCCTTTCCGGTAGCTCAGCAGTACCAACAGCCTACGGACCCGGCCGGACAGCCCGGGATCCCGAGTTCGTGCCAGTGATGTCGCGCGTCGTCGTCAGCGAGGTGCGGCGTTGTCAGAGATGTCGGTGTGGAGGGGAGCGCAGGTGGCGGACGAGCCCGAGATGGCCGCCCGTACCGTTCTGCGCCAGGGTCCGGCCCTGGTCGTGCTCACCGGCCCGCCCGGCTGCGGCCGCAGCACCCTCCTTCGCAAGATCGCCGCCGCGGTGCCCGGTCCGGCCCATGTCGGCGGCGGCCTGGCGATGCTCTCCACGGTGCCGGCGCTGGCCCTGTCCCGCGCCGTCCGCGCCCGGCTGCCCGGCGACGACGTGCACCTGCTCGCCGAAGCGGTTCGATCCCGCGTCCGCGGTGGACTGCTGGTCCTCGACGACGTGCACCACGCCGACGAGGCGACCCTGGCCGCCCTGCCCCACCTGGCCCGCACCTGCCGGGTCCTGGTGGCCCTGCGCACCCCGCACCGGGTGGCCGATTCCGCCCTGCGCCGGGCCGCGGCCGCCTGGCTGCCCGTGCCACCGCTCGACCCCGCCGCCGCCCTCGCGCTGGCCCGGTCCACGGCCGGCGGCCTCGACGAGACCACGCTGTCCGACGTGCTCGCCCGCGCCGGGGGCAACCCCCTGGCGATCATCGCGCTGGCCCGGCAGGCTGCCGCCGGTCGCGCTCCGGTCGGCGAGGACATCGACCAGGTGGCGTACGCGTTGGCGACCGCCCTGGCCGACCTGCCCCGTCCCGCCCGCACCTCGCTCGCCGCGCTCGGCCTGCTCGGCCGCCCGGCCCGCGCCGAGCTGCTCGGCACCGGCGCCGCCGACCTGCTGGCCGCCGGCCTCGTCACCGCCGAGCCGGGCGGCTCCCTGACACCGGTCTCGGCCTACGTGGCGGAGACCGCGGCCGGCCTGCTCGACGCTCCGGCCCGCGCCGATCTGCACGCCCGGCTCGCCGAGCTCACCCCACCGGCCGAGTCGGCCCGGCACCTCGCCGCGGCTGGTGACCCCGCCGGGGCGTACCGCAAGGCGCTGGCCGCGGCCGACCGCGCCGCCGGCGGCGAACGCGCGTCGCTGCTGCTGTTCGCGTGTGGCCTGGACGTCCCCGCCGATCCCCGGGTCCGTCTCGCCGCCGCCGACGCGGCCCTCGCCAGCGGCCGTCCCCGGGACGCCGCCGAGGTGCTGCGCCCGCTCGCCCTGACCCCGCCGTCGGCCACCACCCTCGCCCTGGAAGCGGCGGTGCTGCGCGGCGAGGCCCTGCTGCAGGCCGGCGACCCGCCGGCCGCCCGCGACGCGGTCCGGCCCGTCCCGGACACCGCGGCCGCCCCGGTCGTCGCCGCCCGGGACCGGGTGCTGCTGCTGGCCGGCCTCGCGCTGGAACCGATGGGCGCGCTCGACCTCGCCGACAAGATCGCCGTCCGTCACCCGGCCCCGCTGCCGGGGATCGCCGCGGCGCTGGCAGCCGTGCGCGCCACCCACCGCCTGCCCGGCTGGGAGCAGGCGTTGTCGCAGGCCGCGTTCACTCAGGATGCCGCCCCGGCTGCCGGCGGCGGGGATCCGATGATCACCCGGTGGAGCGCCTGGCTGCTCGTCGAGCACCTCGCCGCGGACGGCCGGCTGCTGGAGTCCGCCCACGCCGCCACCCGGGCCGCCGCGTCAGCGGGGGAGGCGCTCGCTTACGGCTGGCAGACCCGTTTCCTCGCCGCCGCCGACTGGGCCCTGGCCCTGCACGGCCACTACCTGGCCCTTCCTCCGGCTACCGCGGCGGGCCTGGATAAACCGGACGTTGACCCGGCCGGGCCGCACTTCGGCGCCCTCGTGGCGGCCGGCCCGGCGGCGCAGCCCGGCGACCCCACCACGCCCGGCAGCCCCACCATCCCTGCCACCGCCACCGCCACCGGCGCCGCCGGCCACGACGCCGCGAGCAATATCGCCGCCAGCAATGACGCCGCTTACGGTGACGCCGCCGCGAACGCCGCGAACGCCGTTGGCGCCGCCGAGACCGCCGGCGTCGACTGGGACGGGGCCGAAGGCGTCCTCCGCCGGGCCGCCAATCTCACCGACCGCGCCGTCCCCGCCGAAGCCTTCGGCTACGCCACCGCCGCGACCGCCCTGATCGAAGCCGACACCGGCCTGCTGGCGGCCGCCCGCGCCCGCCTTGACCGCGCCCGCGCCGATCGCCCCGGACCCGATCGCCCCGGACCCGACAGCCCGGGACCGGGTCGCCCGGGACCCCAGCGCGACGGACCCGACCGTGCGGCACCCGACCACGCCGGCATCCACCCGGCCGCCGCCTGGGTAGCACGCGAGGCAGCCTGGCTCGACGGCCAGCCGGACCGGGCGGTCCAGCACTCCGGCCCGGCGCCGGCCGGGCTGCTCGCCGGCCTGCACGCGATCACCGGGCAGTGGGCGGCGCTCGACCTCGGCGTCCCCGGCCTCACCGAGATCCCGGTGAACCTGCCCGGCCCGGCCCGCCGCACGCTCACCGCCTGGGCGCTGCGCAGCGGCTTCGAGACGGCGGCCGACGGCTGGCGGCCGATCTCGCTGCGCGAGCAGATCCGCTGCCTGCTCGCCGCCGGCCTCACCGAACCCGACCGGGACCGTGCCGTGGCCGCGCTGCTGGAGGCCGAGCGGCTCGCCGACGGCGCCGGGCTGACCGTGCTGGCCGGCCGGGCCCGCCGGGGCCTGCGCCGCCACCAGATCCACCGGGACACCCGCAGCCCGCGCTCGCACGGCCGGCTCACCCAGCGGGAGAGCGACGTGCTGCGCCTGGTGGCCGCCGGGGAACCGACCCGGCGGATCGCCGGGCAGCTGGGCATCTCCGCCGAGACCGTCGACACGCACATCCGTGCGAGCATGCGCAAGCTCGGTGCCCGTACCCGTACCGAGGCCGCCGCCCTGGCCTTCGCGCTGCCCGCGGCGCGGACCGAACCCTTCGATACCAGCGAGGATGGCCGGTGACCGTGACCACACAGCCCGACGCTCCACGCCACGTAGTCGCCACCTCGGGGGAGGCCGACGCGGTCCTGCGCCGCCTGGCCCGTGAGGGGTGGCAGGTCCGGTCCGGTTTCGCCCTGCCCGGCGCGTCCTGGGAGGTGGGCAGCACCCAGCAGCTGGTCCTGCACGGCCGGATCGCCGACGACGACCTGGAGTCGGTGCGGCTCGCGGTGCTGGCGGCCGCCCACGGCGCCGGCGTCGTCGCGGTCGTCGACGCCGGTTCGGCGGCCGGCCGGGCGCTGGTCGACGACCTGACCCGGCTGGGCCCGGTCAACCGGGACGCCGCCGTCACCGACGGCGCCGACGTGATCGCGAACCTCATCCCGGAGCAGCGGGCGCTGCTGGACCGCCTCGCGTCCGGTGACACCATCGCCGCCGCCGCGGCCGCCGAGTTCCTGTCGCTGCGCACCGCCAACCGGCGCATCGCCGAGGCCCGCCAGCTGTTCGGGGTGCGCACCACCCGCGAGGCGGTGCTCGCCTACCTCAGGCAGCGCCAGCGCCAGCCGGAGTAAGCCGGCGTCAGCCGGAGCAAGGACGGGTGGCGCTGATCAGGATCTCCCGCGCAGCGTGTGGTGCGGCGGCACGCCGTAGGCACGGTGGTAGTGGGCGGCGAAGTGCCGGGCGGAGGTGAATCCCCAGCGGGTGGCGACGGCGGCCACGGTGGTGGTGCCGGGGTCGGCGGCTTCCAGGGTGCGGTGGGCGTGCTCCAGGCGGACCCGGTGCAGGTATGCCATCGGGGTGGTGTCGCGGTGGCGGCGAAACGCCAGTTGCACGGAACGGATGCTCACGCCGGCGGCGGCTGCGATGTCGGCGACGGTGATGGCCTGTGCGGCGTTCTCGTCGACGTAGGCGAGGGCACGGCGCAGGGTGGCCGGGGTGGCGTCGTGGCGGTCCTCGATGCTCGGGTCGGTCACCGCGGTGTTGGCGAAAGTGTCCAGGGTGATGACGGCGAGCAGGCGGGAGGCGTTGGCGATCAGCAGCGGCGATCCGGCGGCCTCGGGGTTGGTGAGCAGGTCGGTGACGTAGGCGTGGGTGTCGCGCCAGCGTGTGGCGGCCGCCGGTGAGCAGGGGTCGAGGCTGGTGAACCGGATCGGTGCGGCCCACCGGCCCGGGGCGGTCGCGGCGACCCGGGCCAGGATGCCCGGGTCGAGGACGCAGGTGGTGAGTTCGCCGGGTGACCAGGTGCAGGTGAAGGGCCGGCCCGGGTACGCGCCGAGGCACGTGTCGCCAGGCTGGTAGCGGCGGTCGTCGTCGCCGCTGGCGCGGTGCAGCCGGGCGGTGTGCGTGGTGACGATCACGATGGTGGGCAGCGGTTCGCCGTGGAAGTCCAGGGTGGCGGACTGGGCGATGGATTCCAGGTGGAAGTCGGCGGTGTGGGTACGCCGGTGGCTGAGGTGCACGCGCTGGTCGCTGCTGCGTACCCGCATCCCGCTGCCGTAGACGTCGCTGAGGTAGCCGCTGATGGCGTCCGCGTCGGTGGATTGGAAGCCGGTCGTGTGCGGGACAGTGATGCCGGTACCCATCGCACTTCCTTCCGGATCGGTGTCTTCAGCTGCGCAGGGTGTGGTGGGGTGGCTGGCCGTAGGCAGTGCGGTACTCGACGGCGAACCGGCCGGGGTTGGCGAAGCCCCAGCGCCGCGCGATCGCGGCCACGGTGTCGCCGCGGGTGGGGTCGCCGGCCAGCAGGTCGCGGTGGGCGCCGTGCAGCCGGGCGCGGCGCAGGTAGCCGGTCGGGGTGAGGTCGCCGTGCCGGGCGAACGCGGCTTGCAGCCCGCGCACACTGATGTCGGCGGCCGCGGCGATGTCCTCGGCGGCGATCGGCTGGGCGGCGTGCTCGTCGATGTAGGCCATCGCCCGGCGGACCGCGGCCGGCGGGACACGACCGGGCCCGGGGGTGTAGTCGACGCCCATCGTCGTGTTCGGGAACACGGCCAGCGCCGCCGTGGCCGTGGTCTCCACCGCGGCGGCGCTCAGCAGCGGATGACCGATGGCGGGCTCGGGTCCGGCGCACATCCGGCTCAGGTAGGCCACCGTGATCATCCAGTGCCGGCACATGGCCGCCGACACCGCGGCCGGTCCGTCGAAGCGCAGGCCGGCCGGCTCGACACCGTGCCGGCCGGCGATGCGGGTCACCGCGGACAGCGGGATCCGTACCGCTTGCACGGTGTAGTGGTCCCACACCGCGTCGACCATGCGATGCAGGGGTGTCAGCGCGGCCTCGCCCTTGACGAACTGGCCACGGTGATCGGAGCCGAGGCTGAGCCGGCCGTCCAGCATCGCCGACACGACGACGAAGTCGATCGGGTCGATCACGATCCGCGCCCACCCCCCGTACGTCAGGCGGTCGAGCTGCAGGTCGGCCGCGGTCACCGCCTGCGACCGTAAGACGAACTCCGGAGAGGGCCGCCTGAGTTGCAGGTGGTGCTCGGCATAGGTCTGGCTCAGCAGGTGGTGCGCGACTGCCAGGTCGCGGGTCTCCACGACGGCACGCCGCACGGGTGATCCGGCCGCTGGATCCGCCATCTGGATGGTCTCCCGCCCATCACGGTCACCGACGAACGACTGTGCGCTTTTGCGCACGTTCTATCCGCGAAACGTATACCCGCGGCGGCCGATGGTGGACATGGCGTGCGTATCGTGCGGGATTGAGACATGTCGTCCGCGTTCCACGCCGAGCAGCGGTCTCGCCGGATTTGCGCGGGATACCAGGATCGGGTTTTCGACCTGGTGTCCGCCTACGGCCCGGACGTGCGCCGGCTGTGCCAGGCATACCCGGCGCTGGTGCCGGATGCCGCCGGGATCGGCCTGTCGGCCGGACCGCCCGGCCCGGTGTCCCGGTTCGCCAGCGACCGGCTGATCGCCGAGCTGCACACCCTGCAGGACGCCTGGGCCGAGGGCCCGGACCACGACGTCACCGTCCAGCGCCGGCCGGTGCAGGTCGCCGACTTGAAGGACTCAGCCTGCCTGCGGCGCTGGCCCCGGTTCACCCCGGCCGCCCTCGACGCCGGGATGCGCGCGGTGTACGCGCTGCCGCTGCACGCCGGCGGCGTCCAGCACCCGGGCGCCGTCACCCTGTACCGCCACACCCCGGGCGGCTGGGACAACGCCCAGCAGAACACCGTCGAACCGCTCGCCGCCGCGGCCGCCGAACTGCTGACCCTGCGGCAGCGGGGCCTGGATCTCACCGGCGCCTTCACCGAGGCCCGGCGCGACGACAGCATCCTGCTGCTGGCCGCGGGCGCCCCGGTGGGCCCTCGCCCCGGCCTGGCCGCCGATGCCGGCGCGGGCCTGCCGCTGATCCGCTGGTTCCAGCAGGCGACCCCGGCCCTGCGGCTGCACCTGGACACCATCGCGGGCCACGTCCTGCCCGACGACGACCGGTACCGGTTCGTGCTCGCCGCCCACGAGGCGATGACCAACGCGGTGCAGCACGGCGGCGGACACGGCCAGCTGCTGCTCTGGCACCGCGACGACCGTCTGTGGTGCGAGATCAGCGACCACGGCCCCGGCCTCGACCGCGCCGGCGCGCCCCCGCGCCGGCCCTGCCTGGACACCGGCGGCGCCCTGGCCCCCGGGCATGGCCTGTGGCTCATCCAGCAGGCCGTCACCAGCCTGGACATCACCGCCGACCGGACCGGTACCCGCGTGCTGCTCAGTCATCGAACCGACCAGAGGCGTCCGGACATCGACGCCCGGCACGCCGGCGCCTGACCGGAGTGAACCCCGCTATCTGATCCGGCCGAACAGGAAATACGCCGCCGGGATCACGCCCGCCGAGTTGACCAGGGTCGCGGTGGCCCACACCCATTTCGGGCCGCGGATCTTCTCCGGCGGACGCCGTTTCAGGTCGACCGCCATCGCGACTTTCAGCGCGGTCTCGACCACCCCGACCACGACGATCGTGCGCCGCTGCGAGCTGCTCAGATCGCTCCACCGCTGTGCCATCGCCTCGTCCTCCTCGCGCCTGTCCACCGGACCCCGCTGACCCGAACCTACCCGCCGCGGCGCGGTCCGGCGCCCGCGCCGGCTCAGACCCCGCTGGGTTTCCACCGATCGCGCTCACCCCGCAGCTGCGCCAGCCGCGCGCCGCTCGGGCCTGCTGCCGGCTCTCGCGCGGGTCGCCAGCCGCGTCGCTCCTCGATGTCCATGACGACGACGCTAAGGCCTGCCCGTGGGGCAGGTTCAAGCCGCGATTTCTCTGACTTCGGTCAGCTGATCCGGCTAGCATCCCGGCATGGACGCCGCGCAGATCGCACGGGTACGCGAGTTCAACCGCTACTACACCGGCCGCCTGGGCCTGCTCACCGACCACTATCTCGGCCAGGACCGCCCGCTCGGCCAGGCCCGCCTGCTGTACGAGATCGGGCACGGTGGTGACCTGCGGGAGCTGCGGGCCCGCCTCGGCCTCGACTCCGGCTACCTGAGCCGGCTGCTGCGCGCCCTGCAGAAGCAGGGACTGGTCACCGTCGAGCCGCATCCCGGCGACGGCCGGGCCCGCGTCGCCCGGCTCACCGACGCCGGGCGACGCGAGCGGGCCGAGCTCGACGACCGCTCCGACCAGCGCATCGCCGGCCTGCTGGACGGCCTGAGCGCGGGGGAGCGCGACCAGCTGATCACGGCGCAGGGGCAGGTGCACCGGTTGCTGCGGCTGGCCACGATCACCGTGGACGCGGTGCCGGCCGACGCCCCGGCGGCCCGCGAGTGCCTGCGCCGGTACGCCGCCGAGCTCGGCACCCGGTTCCCGGAGGGCTACGACGCCGCCGCCCTGACCCCGCCCGCCGGGGTGACCGGCGAGCAACTGCTGGCCTGCGAGGACGGCGTGCCGGCCGGCTGCGGGCTGTGGACGCGCCTGACCCCGGGCGTCGCCGAGATCCGGCACCTGTGGGTCGCCCCGCACGCCCGCGGTCTCGGCCTGGCCCGGCGGCTGCTCCAGCGACTGGAGTCCGGCGCCGCCCGGGACGGCCGCGCCACCGTGCGGCTCGGCACGCACACCGCGCTCACCGAGGCGATCACCCTGTACCGCCGCAGCGGCTACCACGAGATCCCCGGTTACAGCGACTCGCCCTACAACCAGCTGACCTTCGAGAAGAAAATAGCCCTTAAACAGTAATATGTCCGGATGCGCCGGAGTCTGCTGCTCATCCTGCTCACCACCCTCGCCGCGGGCTGCGGCACCACCGGCGACACCACGCCGACCCCCGCCACCCCGGCCGCCCGCAGCTCCGCACCCGCCCCGGCGCCGACCCTGGACAACGCCGGAACCGGCCCCGGCGGCGCCAACACCGCCGCGGTCGCCGCCGCCGTCACCGCGTTCCTCGCCACCCTCGGCGTCCCCCAGCGCGCCACCGTCGTCCACGACCTGCAGGACGAGGGCCGCCGCGTCTGGTCGGACCACGCCGCCGACGAGGTGCCCCGCCCGGGCATCGCGTTCACCGACCTCAGCGGCGCCCAGCGCGCCTCGGTCATGGTGGTGCTCTCCGAGGCGCTCAGCGACCCCGGCTACGCCAAGGTCCTCACCGCGCTCAACGACGCGTCCATCGCCATCTACGGCACACCGACGCCACGGGACCCGTTCGTCGTCCAGGTCGGCGGCGCCCACCTGGCCCGCAACCTCACCTACCACGGCGACCAGGTCAGCATGACCCCCAGCCTGACCGGCAACGATCGCGGCATCGCCACGAAAGCCCAGGCCGTCCTCGCCGCGCTCAGCGACCAGGAGAAGACCGCCGCCCAGCTCGCCACCGGCGTCCCCGACGACCTGGTGATGGGCCCCGGCCAGGACAACACCGGCTACCCGCAGCCGGAAGGGCTGCTCGTCGCCGAACTCGGCGACACCGCCCGCAACCAGGTCACCGCACTGATCAGCTCCTGGACCGGCGACCTCGACGAGACCGCCGGCCGCAAGCTGCTCGCCGCCTACCAGGCCGAGTACGACCGGACCCGGCTCTGCTGGATCGACTCCTACCTGCGCGTCGACGGCCCGCACGTGTGGATCGAGACGCTGAACGACCTCACCCTGTTCCGCGACAAGACCAACGACTACGGCAGCAGCTAGCGCGGCCGCACCCGCGACAGGTCCCGCGGCCGGCTCGTGTCGACCACCCTCGGCGTCCGCATCTCGTCCGCGCGCAGCGGCGCCAGCGTCTCGTCGATCCCCGCCATGATCAGCCGGGTGGCGCGCATCGCCCGGGCCCCCGGCGTGCCGGTCACCGCGGACAGGTCCACCGGCGTGCCGAACCGCACATGCACCACCGGCCGCCGCAGCAGCGCCCGCAGCACCGCCCGGCCGAGACCTTTCGGCGCCGCGTAGGGGATCACCGCGTGCGTGCCCCACTGCGCGACCGGCAGCACCGGCGCCCCCGCGGCCTGCGCCATCCGCGCCACCCCGGTCTTGCCGCGCTCCGGCCACATCCACGGGTCCAGGCCGATCCGCCCCTCCGGGTAGACCAGCACCATCGACCCCTCACCGAGGGCCTTCGCCGCGTCGGCGAGCGCGTCCGCCGCCCGCGCCGTGCCCCGGTCCACCCGGATGTGCCCGCAGCGGCGCATCACCGCACCGACCAGCGGCGCCCGGAACACCCCGCCGGTCGCCATGATCCGCGGGGTCATCCCGGCCCGATGGCAGGCCGCGACCAGCACCGCCGGGTCGAACGGGCTCACATGGTTGGCGGCCAGGATCACCGGGCCGCCGCGCAGCACCTCGGGCACCTCGCCGGAGACCCGCAACCGGCACAGCGGCGCCACCAGATAGGGAGAGAGGGCCAGCAGGAACCGCCAGATGCGCGGCGCCCGCCAGGTTTCGTTCGCGTTCATGAGGCGGCCATGATGCCATGCGCCGTCCCGCGGTTGGCTATCCTGGTCCCTGACGCCGCGCGACAGTGGCGATCCCGGACGAGTTGCGTGTCGTACCCGGCCTGACAAGACGACCGCCCCCGAGGTGATTCGTCATGGCCTGGCTCGTTCTGATCATTTCCGGTGTGCTCGAGACCGTCTGGGCGATCGCCCTGGAACGCTCCGCCGGCTTCACCAAACTCCTGCCCACCGTCATCTTCGGCGTCGCCGCCGTGCTCAGCATGCTCGGCCTCGGTTACGCCCTGCGCACCATCCCGGTCGGCACCGGTTACGCCGTGTGGGTCGGCATCGGCGCGGTCGGCACCGCCCTGGTCGGCATGGTGGCGCTGGGGGAGCCGGCCAACCTCCCGCGAATCCTCTGCCTGGTGCTGGTGGTCGCGGGCGTGGCCGGGCTCAAATATTTCCACTGAAACGGGCCCCGCGCCTCACGAGGACAGTTCGGCCAGCCGGGCCTCCACCTCGGCCAGCTCGGCGCGCAACCGCTCCGCCTGCGCCTGCGCCTCGGCCCGCTCCGCCGCCATGATCTGCTCGACGGCCTCCTGCACCCCCGGCACGTCAACCAGCGAGACGATCTTCAACGCCTCCACCGGACGGATCACATAGGGCCGGGCAAGCGCCTTCGCGCCCTGCTGGGCAGCCACGGTCCACTCGCCCTCCCCATACGCCAGCGTGACAGTGAGCGACGGGCCCGGCTTGGCCTTCGCCGGTTTCGCCGCCGCCTTGCGCGGCGCCGGCGCCGTGGCCTCCGCCTTCACCGGCGCCTCCACCGGCGTCCGCGGCGCCGGCGCGGGCCTCTCGGGCACCGGCTTGTCGATCATGAACTCCGGGCCCGGCGGCACCACCGGCTCCGGCTCCGGCGCCTTCTTCACCGGCGCCGTCGCACCCCGCGGCGCGATCCGCAGATCACCGGGGGAGAAGGGCAACTCGTCGCGCCCGAACTTCACCACCACGAAATCGTCCGACACGGCCCGATCGGTCAACGCCACCACCTGACCGATCTGCCCGGCGATCTGCCCCGCCGACTCGGTGAACTGCACTTTCGGTTTGCGCCCGGCCGCCAGGGCCGTCTCGATGCCCGTCAGATCCTCCGCGCTCAGCGCCGCCATCCCCAACCACCTTCGTACGCCTGTATGAGAGCGTCCCTTTCTACCAGCACCCACCGACAATCCCCGGCAACCACACCGCAGAGATCATTTAAAAGGCGACCGGGCCGTCACGCAGTACTCCCGCCCCGCCGGATCCCGCAACGTCGTCCAATCCTCCGGAACCCGCCGCACCACCGCCGCACCCAGCGCCACATGCCGCGCCACCTCGGCGTCCACATCGTCACACGCCAGATCCACATGCACCCCCGCCACCACGCCACCGGTCCGCTGCACCAGCAGCCGCACCGGCATCCGCGCCGGCGGCTGCAGAAACGTGAACTCCGGCAGACTCGACGCCCGCCGCTCCCACCCCGTCACCTGCGACCAGAACACCAGCTCCCGCGCGTAGAACGCCGCCGGGACATCCAGGCACAACTGATCCACCAGACTCGACTGCGGACCGTCCCACCGCCGCGGCAGCGTCAGCTCCCGCTCGTACTCCCACGCCACCAGACAGAACACGATCCCCGACGGCGACCGCAGCACCACCAGACCCGGCTCCGCGGACACCTGCGCCGCCCCCAGCGCCACCAGATCCGCCGCCGACCGGAACGGATCATCCACATGCAGATCCAGATGCGCCCGCGCCGGCTCCTCACCGACCACCTGCAACCGCAGATAGGCGTCACCCTTCTCCGGCACCAGCGTCACGAACCGCCCCCGACGCGGCGACAACCCCATCCCCGTCACCGCCAGCCAGAACCGCTCCGCCACCCCGGCCGTCTCCGGCGGCGTGTCCAGGAAACCCGTCACCCAGCGCACCACCGTCACGCCGCCACCGCCACCCGCCCGGTCCGCAACGCGAACGCCACATCACCGCGCCCGAACCCCTCGGCGAGCACCGCCGCCCGCTCCCACTCATAGCCGACCGCCCGGAACTCCATCTCCCAGCCACCCGACGCGTCGTCCACGATCGCGTACCGCGCCTGCGGCGACCCCGCCTCCATCCGATGCGGAAAAGGAACATCGTCGGCATACGCCGGCCACCCCACACTGCCCGGATTCACGATCAGCGGGCCACCCGGCAACCGCATCGACCCCGCCAGATGCGTGTGCCCGCACAACAGCAGCGACCAGCCCGCCACATCACCCACCCGCGCGGCCACCTCGTCCACCGTCGCGTCCCGCGCCCCGCCCGCCGCCTCCACAGTGTGCAGCAGATACCGCAGGTCATCCGTGGGCGTCCCATGAAACGCCAGCACACCCGGCGCCGGCTCGGCAGTCATCGGCAGCGACGCCATCCACTCCCGATGCCGCTCCGAGATCACCGCACCGGCGACCCGATCCGCCATCCCCATCCGATCCGGCGCGAACGTCAGCAGCTGCCGCTCATGATTGCCCGCCACCGTCAGCAGCCCCGCCGCCATCAACCGGTCCGCGGTCTCCGCCGGCCGCACATACCCCGACAGCAGATCCCCGCAATTCACCGTCACATCGACGCCGTCACCCTCAATCGCCGCCAGCACCGCCTCCAGAGCGAACAGATTCCCATGAACATCGGAGATCACCGCGATCCGCATCCGATCATTCTGGTGACTCCGGACGATCAAAACCACGATCACAACCAGGAGGTCGCAGCGGGGTGGCCGGTACAGACCGCCGCTCACGCCGAGGGCGCGGCGCTGCCCGCCGGCCGCTGGCGCGTCCGAACCGCGAGCCACACACCGCGCGACCTGCGTGAGCGGTCGCGCCCTTCTCCTGTCAGTCCCGGCATCCGGGGCTCGATCCCACCGCCGGGGGCTCAGCGCGCCATCCCGGGCTTCAGTCCCGCCGCCCGCCGCGCGACACCGTCACCGCACCGCGCAACACCGTCACCGCACCGCGCAACACCGTCACCGCACCGCGCGATGCCGGAACACCCACCGCTGCTGATCCGACCCGTTGCACTCCCACAACTGAACCTTCGCGCCGTTCTCCCAGATCCGGCTCCGGTCCGCGTCCAGGCACCTGTTGTTGAACCCGTTACGCACCATCGCGCCGTCCTGCCGCCACTGCTGGTGCGCCGGCCCCCAGCAGTCCCACAGCTGGATCTTCACCCCGTTCTCCCAGATCCGGCTCCGATCCGCGTCCAGGCACTTCCCGTTGTACGCCGTCACCAGGCTGCTGCCCGACCAGTACCAAAGCTGCTGCGCCGAGCCGTTACAGTCCCACAACTGGACAATCGCGCCATTATGCTGAATATTGCCGAGATCGGCATCCAAGCACTTGTTGTTGAATCCCACATGCACCGAATAGAACACCGGCGCCGCCTGCGCAGGCGCTCCCACCAGCAGAGATCCGACCGCAAAAAGTCCAACAATCATCATCCGAAACACGACTTCCCTCGATTCTTCCCATTCCGGCAGAGTCGACAAAAGCGTAGGTAGCCATTCCCGGCCGCGCTTTTTTATCGACGCACATCCCGCCGCCGAGGGGGAGTGGCACCACCGAGGCGGCACCCGCGCCGCCGCAGCCCCGGCGTGCGGCCCCGCAACCACTCGGCCGCCACCGCACTCGCCGCGATCCAGGCGAGTTGTTGCCCATCCGCCCATCCGGATCTCGCCTGGATCGCGACGAGTGCGAAGCGAGTGCGAGTGCGGGGTGGTGGCGAGCGAAAAGCGAGTGCGGGGTGTCACGCTCATCGCAGCCCCGATCGCGGTGATCAGCGGCAGGGGACGCGCGCCGCCCCAGGATCTAGGCGAAACGCAGGCGGGGCACGAACCCGCCAAGATTCGACACGTCTCGCCGGGTGGCCATGAGCCTCTCCGAACCCATAATTATCGGGTCGATAATCTAAATTATGTCAACTTGGCTCGGAGAGCGGCCTCCTGAGCGGGGTCCCCGACGCCCGTCCGACACGGTGAAACACGAACATCCGCGTCTTCCCCCACTCGCCCGAACGCCCAGCACGCGCGACTCGGCCCCGATTCCCACGCCACAGCCAACGGACGGCGCCCAAGCTGCGGGAAGCTCAACGCCGCAGGTGAGCCGAGACGTCACGCGCAAACGCTGAAGCGGCAGGCAAGCTGATCCGTCCCGCAGCCCCATTCGCGGCGTGGCCACGCCACGACACAGCCCCCACTCCCTCTCCGTGCCAGGCGTGATCGAGGCTGGCGGGCGGTACCCGCTGGCCCTTTGCCCCGGTCGGCCCCGGTGTCCAGCGCCTGCCGCCTGCCCTTCTCTGCGCGGTCGTCGGGCGTTCTCCCGGCACAGAGTTTTCCGGGCCACCGCGGTGCCCTGCGTCAACTCGCCCCCTGCCGAACTGCGCAAACGCCCATAAATCATGCATAATGGTACTTATGCATGACACTGGAATCGGGACGTACATAGACGAATTCCTGGCGGCCCGAGCCACCCGGAAGCCTTCGGTGCACACGCTCAACGCGTACCGGAGGGATCTGACGCTGGTGTTGCAATTGGCGGAGCCCGCCCCGCTCACCGTGAGTGACCTCTCCCCTCGCGTCCTGCGGGCCGCGTTCGCGCGCTTCGCGGCGGACCGCGCCCCCGCGTCGGTGTCCCGGGCCTGGTCGTCGTGGAACGCCTTCTTCACGTTTCTGGTGACCGAGGGCGTGGTGGCCGGCAATCCGATGTCCGCGGTGGACAAGCCGCGCACGGTGCCCCTCTCCCCCAAGCCGCTGCGCGGTGAGGACACACCGGAGCTGTTGTTACGGACAGTGAGCGTCGCGGATGAGCGTCAGCGGGATCCGTGGCCGGAGCGGGACGTTCTGGTGCTGGCCCTGGCGTTGTGTGCGGGCCTGCGGCTGTCGGAGATGCTGGCGTTGCGGGTCGGTTCGGTGAGCGGGCGTGACGGTGAGCGACGGCTTGAGGTTGCGGGCAAGGGCGGGCGGCCGCGGTCGGTGCCGATCGATTCCGGTCTGGACGCGGCGGTGGGGCGCTATCTGGAGGCGCGGCGGGCGCGGTTCGGGCGGGCGCAGCCGACGGCTCCGTTGCTGGTGGATCGGCGGGGTGTGGCGTTGCAGCGCGGTGGTCTGCAGTATCTGGTGCGGTCGTGTTACCGGCGTGCCGGTGTCGGGGATCGGGTGCCGCGGGGGGCGCAGTTGCACGCGTTGCGGCACACGTTCGCGACGCGTCTGGCGGAGGACGGCGCGAACGCGTCGGAGATCATGCGGTTGATGGGGCATGCGTCGCTCGCGACGTCGCAGAGTTACATCGAGGTGACGGCGGATCAACAGCGGGCGGCGGTACGTGCCAATCGGACGAACCGTGTGCTGCGGGAGTTGGCCTGACCTCGGTCTGCGGCGAGAATGCGGGGCATGGAGGAACCTGAGGAGCGGTTGCTGCTGGGTCGAAGGTCGTTGTTCGCGGTGGGTGCGGTTGCCGGTCTGCTGACGCTGACCGGGTGCCCCGGCGGGAATGGTGGCGACGATGACGACGACGATGACGGCGGGGAGGACGACGACTGAGGACGGTCGGGTCGATGCCTAGGTGGCGCCGGGGCCGGCCGGCCCCGGCACCACCCGGATGCTCAGCTTCCCGGAGGAGTCGCCGCCTCGCGCCGGGCGTCGATGTCCCGGCGCGGCCAGTCGGCGAGGTCGCGTAGCAGCTGTCCCTGCGACATGCGGGCAACCGGGGTGGCCATGGCCGCGGCGTCCAGCAGCCCGAGGGCTCCGAGCGGGACGGCGTCGGTGTCGCGCAGCGCGCCGCGGGGCACGGTGCGGGTGCTGCTGGCTCTAGGGTCACGCTATGAGTGAACTCGACAACACGTATGCCAGCGTCCGTTATCTCGTCGACGACGTGCAGGCCGCCGTCGACTTCTACACCACGCATCTGGGCTTCACGGTGCGCTCGAGCATGGCGCCGGCGTTCGCCGATGTGGTGCGCGGCCCGTTGCGGTTGTTGTTGTCGGGCCCGGCGAGTTCGGGGGCCCGGGCGACTCCCCCGGACTTGGCGGTTCCGGGGCGGAATCGGATTCATCTGATCGTCGGTGATCTGGACGCGGTGATCGCTCGTCTGCGCGGGGCGGGTCTGCCGTTCCGCGGCGAGCCGGTGTCCGGTCCGGGTGGCCGGCAGATCCTGCTCGTGGATCCGGCGGGGAATCTGATCGAGTTGTTCCAGCCGCGGCCGGAGCCGGCCGGCTGAGGCGGACACCCGTAATCCCCTGATCGACCGAGGCGCCGCTGTCGTTTCCCCGATATCTGGAAACGACAGATACAACGATCTTTATCGATGGTACTTTGACTCGAAACGGGGATAGCAGGCCCATGTCTGCAGGCATTGGCCCGCACAAGGATCTCCATTCACGGCTCGACGTAGATCGAATCGAGAAAGGAGCACCATGAACACCAAACTCACCGGATGGCGCAGGCTCGTGGCTGTCGCCGGCGCGGCGCTCGTCGCGGCCCTGACCGTCCTGGCGCCGGCGACGGCCGCCTCGGCCGACACGGCCGCGACGCTGGCCGCGGGATGCCGGGCGGCGCCGTACTCGGCGACGTTCAGTCCGTACTTCGAGACCGAGACCTACGCTGACCTGGGCGTGTACCGGACCACGTCGCAGTGCACCGACATCAACATCAGGTCGACGAACAGCACCGGCTACAACGTGTGCGTCATCTTCACCCGGTACAACAGGTGCAACTACACGACCTATGTGCCGGCCGGCGGCCAGTGGGTGAACGCGGCGACGGACGTCCTGGACGGCACCACCTTCTATCTGCGTGTGTACAAAGGCGGCGCCAACTACGTCGTCCATGCCGGCGTCATGGATTTCTGACCGATTCTGTTCTGGCGGCCGGTGGCTGATTCTCTCGCCGCATTGATTGCCCAGCCCCATTGATTGTTCGCGGAAAGGCCATTCCTGCCGCCGCCATGAACGCATCACCCGACCGGCGCGTCCGGGACCGGAATTCCCGGGCCCGGGCGCGCCGGCACGTCTGCTCGGTCAGCAGGGGGTGGCTTGGATGTGGACCATGTTGTTGGGTGAGATCTGGCGGCTGCCGGCGGTCAGCTTGCGGTAGGTGCTCCACTGGTAGGGGTAGATGTTGTTGGCGGCGAAGCGCACCAGGGCGCAGGCGCCGGGACCGATGTAGAAGCCGCGGACCTCGTCCCAGCTGAACTGGTCGCAGGTGTTGGAGTTGCCGTTGACCACGGCGTCGTACTTCTGTTTGCCGTCCTTGCCGTAGACGCCGTCCCACAGGTGCATCACGCCGATGCCACCGGCCCCGGAGTTGAACAGGATGTTGGTGGGGTGGTCGCTGCAGCCGGCGGCCGCGGGTGCGGTGGGTGCTGCGGTGGCCGATGAGCCGGCGCCGGCGAGGGTGGCTGCGGCGATCACCGCGGTGGCGAGGATGGCTCGGGTTCTGCGTGTCAGATGCATGGACATCACTGAACGAGACCGCTGGTCGTCCGGCTACGGTCCGGAACGTTCGTGCACTGTCCGGAACGGGTTCGAACAGCGCTCGGGCGCAGCGCGGCACGAACCGCGAGGGCACGGGCCGGGCCCGTACCCTCGCGGTCTGTGTTTCTTGCTCAGGCCAGGTTGAGGGTGACCTCGACGTTGCCGCGGGTGGCGTTGGAGTAGGGGCAGATCTGGTGCGCGGCGTCGAGGATGCCGCGGGCGGTGTCCTCGTCGAGGCCGGGCAGCTCCGCCTCGATGGTGACGGTGAGGCCGAAGCCGCCGCTGGGCAGCGTGCCGATGCCGACGTCGACGGTGATCGCGGTGTCGGTCAGGGCGATCTTCTGCTTGCCGGCGACCAGCTTGAGGGCGCTGTGGAAGCAGGCGGCGTAGCCGGCGGCGAAGAGCTGCTCGGGGTTGGTGAGGGCGCCGCCGGGGCCGCCCATCTCCTTCGGCACGGCGAGGTCGAAGTCGAGGACGCCGTCGCTGGAGCGGACGTGGCCGCTGCGGCCGTCTCCGGTGGCGGTGGCCGAGGCGGTGTAGAGGGCGCTCATGCGTTGTCCTTTCGGGGGGTGCGGGCTTTGTCGAGCAGCTGGTGCAGCTGGCCGAGCTCGTCGAGGGTGAGCGCGGTGGCGCAGACCAGCCGCTGGGTGAGGTCGCCGATCTCGTCGCGCAGCGCGAGCCCCGCGTCGGTGAGCTGGGCGACGACGACGCGTTCGTCGTCGGTGGCGCGCCGGCGGGTGATCAGGCCCTGGGTCTCCAGGCGTTTGAGCAGCGGCGAGAGGGTGCCGCTGTCGAGGGCCAGGACGCGGCCGAGGTCGCGGACGGTGGTCGGGCCGTCGTGCCAGAGCACCCGCAGCACCAGGTATTGCGGGTAGGTGAGGTGGTGCGGGTCGAGCAGCGGGCGGTAGAGGGCGGTCATGCCCCGGCTGGCCGCGTAGAGCTGGAAGCAGATCATGTCGTCCAGTGCCGTGCTCGCCTTCATACCGCAGAACAGTAGTGCGCTATTCAGTTGTGCACAACCATTCCGTGTTGTGGCTAACATGCCGGCATGCCGCCGATCCGCTTCGTGAAGCTCTCCCCCGCCGCCCTGCAGGCCCTCGTCGCCGGCGACCTCGCCACGGCGAGCGCCGAGGCCGGGGTGCCGCTGAGCCAGTACCTCGCCGACGAGCGCTGGCTGTGGGAGATCCGCCTGGCCGACATCGCGAAGGACCCCGAGGCCGCCGAGTGGATCGCCCGGGCCGCCGCCGACGGGGACACCGTGGTCGGCCACGGCGGCTTCCACGGGCCGCCGGACGCCGACGGCGTCGTCGAGGTCGCGTACTCCGTCGATCCCGCCCACCGCCGCCGCGGCTACGCCCGGGCCATGCTCACCGCGCTGCTCGCCCGCGCCGACGCGGACCCGCGGGTCACCGCCGTGCGGGCCAGCATCCGCCCCGACAACGTCGGCTCCAAGGCCACCATCGCCGGCTTCGGCTTCTTCAAGATCGGCGAGCAGTGGGATCCGGAGGACGGCCTGGAGGACGTCTACCTGCGGTCGAAGCGGACCACCAGCGGCCGGTGATCCGACACCGGCGCGTGCGGGGTGCGCACCTGCACCACCCGGCCCAGCTCGCCGGCGCTGCGCGGGTCGGCCAGGACGTGATCGAGCTGGGTCTTCGGTGACGGGCTGGGGAACGTCGCCGCCCGCGCGAGGGGCCGCCAGCCGGTGAACGCCCGGACCGGCCCGGCCGGCATGTTCAGGTCGCCGAGCAGCACCCGCGGCGCGGGCAGGGCGCGCAGCGCGCGGACCGCCGCGCGCAGCTGCCGCACATTCCATCCGGGTACGAACGACAGGTGCGTCGTGGCGACCGTGAGCGGCCCGTCCGGCGTCTCCACCACGGCGGCCAGCAGCACCCGCGGCTCGTCGCGCAGCAGCAGCAGGCCGCCGTCCGGCACGTACACCGGCGAGCGCATCGGCGCGGCCGGTAACTGGGTGATCTGCCAGCGATGCACCGGGTAGCGGCTGACCAGCGCGATCCCGTACTGCGGGTGGGCGATGTCGGCGCCGGAGTGCCACGGCTCCCAGCTCTGCCCCGGCGTGCCGACCACGGCCGCGGCGAACCGGTGAGTCCGGGCGCCGAGCGCCGTCGCGGCCAGGGCGGTCAGGTCGATGTGGCCGCTGCGCGGCTGCGCCCGGTCCACCTCCTGCAGGCCCAGCACGTCGGCGTCGAGGTCGGCGATCGCGTCGCTGATCCGGCCGGCGTGTACGGTGCCGTCGGACAACGATCTGCCGTGCAGCAGGTTGAAGGTGGCCAGGCGCACAACGCCGACCCTAGCCAACGGAGCGAAGCGATGTTCATCAAGGCGGTCTGTTGCGCCGCGACGATCTTCGTCGTGGGCGCGATGCTCGGCATCTGGCTGCAGAAAGCCCGCAAGCGTTGATCGTCACCCTGCTGATCGCGGCCGCCGCGGCCGGCTGGGTCGACGCGGTCGTCGGCGGTGGCGGCCTGCTGCTGCTGCCCGCGCTGCTCCTCGCCGCCCCGCAGCTGCCCCTCGCCACCGCGCTGGGCACCAACAAACTCGCCGCGATCTGCGGCACCGGCACCGCGGCGCTCACCTACGCCCGCCGCACGAAGATCGACTGGGGGGTGGCCGGGCCGTCCGCGGCCCTCGCCCTGCTCTGCGCCGGCTGCGGAGCCGCGCTGGCCGGGGCCGTCCCCGCGGCCGCGTACCGCCCGGTGGTCCTGCTGGTGCTCGTGGCGGTGGCGGTCTTCGTCACGATCCGCCCGCAGATGGGCCTGCACGAGGACGCCACCAAGCGCACCACGCTGCGGCGGGGCCTCGCCGTCGCGGTCGCCGGCGGCGTGATCGCCGCCTACGACGGCCTGATCGGGCCCGGCACCGGCACCTTCCTGGTACTCGCGTTCACCACGCTGATCGGCGCCGACTTCGTCCACGGCTCCGCCATGGCCAAGATCGTCAACACCGCGACCAACCTCGGCGCGCTGATCGTCTTCGCCTCCACCGGGCACGTCGCCTGGCTGCTCGGCGCGGGCATGGCGGTCTGCAACATCGCCGGCGCGGTTCTCGGCGCCCGGATGGCGCTGCGCCGCGGCTCCGGCTTCGTGCGGATCATCCTGCTCGCCGTGGTGCTCGCCCTGATCGTCAAGCTCGGCTGGGACCAGTACAGACTGTCGGCATGAGTGACGACCTGACAACGCTGATCGCGCAGATCGAGGAGCAGGAACAGCACCTGGTCTTCCCGCGTTTCGACGAGGCCGAGGCCTGGGAGCTCGGCAGCCTGCTGGTGCGGCTGGCCACCGAGCGCCGCCTGCCGGTGGCGATCGACATCCGCCGCGGCGAGCAGCAGCTGTTCCACGCCGCCCTGCCCGGCGCCACCGCCGACAACGACGCCTGGATCCAGCGCAAGGTGCGGGTGGTGTACCGGTTCGGAGCGTCCAGCTTCCTGGTCGGCCGCCGGCTGGCGGCCAAGGGCCAGACCCTGGGGGCCGAGCTGGGCGTGGATCCCGCGCTGTTCGCCGCGCACGGCGGCGCCTTCCCGGTACGGGTCAGCGGCGCCGGCGTGATCGGCGTGGTCACCGTCTCCGGCCTGCCCCAGGCGCAGGACCACGCGCTCGTCGTGGAGGCGCTCGAGCAGCGGATCGGATCAGCCGCCCGCTGATCGCTCCGCCGTTTGATCGCCCCGCCGATTGATTGCGCCGCACGCTGAATCTGCCCACGGCAGATCTGCTTCCGATCGCCGGCGCCGCTCGGGCAGGCTCGGCGCATGCGGATTCTGGTACTCGGTGGCAGCGGTTTTGTGGGACGGGCGATCGCGGACGACGCGGTCGCCCGCGGCTTCGACGTGACGGTGTTCAACCGTGGCCGGCGGGACCCGGTGCCCGGGGCGTCGCTGCTGGTCGGCGACCGCCTGGCGCCGGGCGGGCTGGCCGCGCTGGACGGCGCGGCGTGGGACGCGGTGGTGGACACCTGGTCGGCCGCGGCGGAACCGGTCGGCGCCGCCGCCCGGGCCCTCGCCGGTCGCGCCGGGCACTACACCTACATCTCGAGCCGGTCGGTCTACGACGCCGACCGCACCGGCGCCGGGCAGGCCGAGGACGCTCCCCTGGTCGCCCTCGACGACCCCGGGTACGCCGGCGACAAGCTGCGCGGCGAGCGGGCCACCGCGGCGTTCCCCGGCCCGGTGCTGCTGGCCCGGGCCGGGCTGATCCTCGGCCCGCGCGAGGACATCGGCCGGCTGCCGTGGTGGCTGAACCGGCTGGCTCGCGGCGGCCCCACCGTGGCGCCCGGCC
This sequence comes from Actinoplanes sp. NPDC023936, assembly GCF_040639325.1. Taxonomy (NCBI): domain Bacteria; kingdom Bacillati; phylum Actinomycetota; class Actinomycetes; order Micromonosporales; family Micromonosporaceae; genus Actinoplanes; species Actinoplanes sp. NPDC023936. The sequence continues at coordinate 27,400 of NZ_JBEZZR010000014.1, forward strand.
CGCGGGAGCTGCCCCTGCAGTACGTCGACGCCCGCGACCTGGCCGCCTTCGTGCTCGACGCCGCGGTGGCCGGCCTCGGCGGCGCCTACAACGTGGTCAGCACCCCCGGGCACGCCACGATGGGCTCGCTGCTCGACGCCGCCACCGCGGTGACCGGCGGCCGGGCGTCGCTGCGCTGGGTCACCCCCGAGACCGTCGCGGACGCCGGCGTCGAGGCGTGGACCGAGCTGCCGATCTGGCTGCCCCCGGGCCCGCTGCACGCCTTCCTGCACCAGGGCGACGTGTCCAAGGCGCTCGCCGCGGGCCTGCGCTGCCGCCCGGTGCAGGAGACCGTCGCCGACACCTGGGCCTGGCTGTCGGCCCTCGGCGGACTGGCGCCGCAGCGCGCCGACCGGCCCCGGGTCGGGCTGCCCGCGGAGGCGGAGGCGAAGATCCTGGCGTCCCTCTGACCGGCGCCGCCGCACCGAGGCGTGATGCTGGCTAAACTCCTTATGCCGGTAGCACGCCTCGGGTGCTGCCCCCTAAAAACGGTTCGGTGGAAGCATGACGGAGTTTCCCGCCCTCTACGGCGGCCAGACCTGCCTGGACTTCGCCAACACCGTCGACGCCCGGGGCACCGGCGCCCGGGCGGAACACCTGGCCGGCTATCCGGACCTGGTGCGCTGGTCGGCGTATGCGGGCCTGCTCGACGAACCCGCCACCCGGCACCTGCTCACCCTCGCCGCCGCGCGGCCGCAGGCCGCGCAGGCCAGCTACGCCGCCGCGCTCACCCTGCGCGAGGCGATCTTCCGGATCTTCGCGGGCCTGGCCACCGGCGCGCCGCCGGCCCCGGCCGACCTCACCCTCATCCAGCAGGGGTACGCCGCCGCGCTCGCCACCGCCCGCCTCGAACAGCGCGGCGGCGCCTTCGTCTGGAACCTGCCCGCCGACGCCCTGCACCGCGCCTGGTGGCCGGCCGCCGTGTCCGCCGCGAAGCTGCTCACCGGCGGCCCGATCGACCGGGTCAAGGTGTGCGCCTCCGGCGCGGGCTGCCGGGGCCTGTTCCTGGACACCAGCAAGAACGCCAGCCGCCGCTGGTGCGCCATGGAGAGCTGCGGCACCGCAGCCAAGATCCACCGCCAGACGGCCCGGCGGCGCGCCGCCCGCTGAACCGCCCGGACAGCACGAAAGCCCGGACAGCCACGAAAGCCCGGACAGCACGACGGCCCCGCCGGCTGGCGGGGCCGTCGCACGAAACCGGCTACCGCGCGGTCTCGTTACCGCGCGGTCGGGTTACCGCGCGGTCGGGTTACTGCGCGGTCGGGTTACTGCGCGGTCTTGGCGGTGTAGACGTAACAGTTCTTGGTGATCAGCCCGTACAGGGTGCCGTCGAAGACCTGCGCCCGCCAGCCGTACTTCGTGTCCGGCGTCAGCTTCGGCGTCTGGATCGTCGACATGCCGCTGCCGGTCACCGTCGAGCCGAACGACCCGGCGCTGCGCAGCACCAGCGGAGCGGGCTGGCCCGCGACGCTGTTGTTCCACATGCCGAACGTGGCCCGCACCTGCGCGCCCGGCTGCGGCGACTCGACGAAGGCCGACAGCTGCGGCGTCAGCGTGGTGATCGTGGAGTAGCCACCGGTGTTGCAGTACGGGCCGCCGGTGTAGTCACTGCGCGGGATCGTGTCCAGGCGGGTGGCCATCCGCGGCGCGCGCAGGGTCGCCTGTTCCGTGCCGTTCAGCACGTACGGGAAGTAGCGCACCTCGTTGAGCGCGCCCTTGAACCCGTCACCCATCAGCACCAGAGCACCGACGACCCGTTTGGTGTGGGCGCCCTCCACGGCCTTGGCGCCGTTGACCGACAGGGACATCTTGCCGGCCATCGCGTCGTAGCTGGCGGCCAGGTGCGTCCAGGTCCCGGCCTGGGCCGGCGCGGTGACGGTGTCGTGGCTGGCCCGCACCTCGGGGTTGGCCATCGCGAAGCTCCAGCCGCCGGAGCCGTTGTAGGCCAGCGCGAACGCGTTGCTCACGGCGATGCCGTTGGTGGTGTCCGGGCCCAGGCTCTCCTGGCGTACCACGGTGCCGGCCGGCGCGCCGGCGTCGACCTTGGCCCACACCGACACGGTGAAGCTGCCCCGGGTGTCCATCACGCTGGTCGGCACGACGTGCGCGTCGATGCCGCTGGCCTTGCGCAGGTTCAGGTACCCGGTGCCGTCGAGCTTCAGGTGCGTGACGCCGCCCTCGGTCGACCAGGTGGCGCCCCGGTTGAGCCGGGTGACGAACGGCACCTCCGACGTCGTGGCGTACCCGGTGGCCTCGGCCGTGGTGGTGCCGGTGCCCTCGTCCAGCGGCCAGGCCAGGCCCGTCCCCCGCGTCGATCCCACCAGCGGGGCGTGATCGGAGAACGCGGCCGGGTCCGCCGCGCCCCACAGGTTCTCCGTCTGGTCGGCCAGCTCGGTGAGCGAGTCGCACCGGGTGAACCCGGCCTCGGCGAACAGGTAGTCGCGCTTGGCGGGCTTCACGGCGCCGCTCTGGGTGGAGAAGTGGGTGTCCTCGTTGCTGGGGTCCAGCGCCGTCCGGGGCTCGGTCGTGCTGGTCTCGAAGCCGGGCAGGTACTGCTGGTAGTCGCACTCGGCGTACTTGTCGTAGAGCGGCGCCATCGACGGGATCGCCGTGGGGTGGGTCGGGCCGCTGTTGCCGCGGTCCGGGTTGAAGTCGCCGCCGAGCACGACGTTGTCGTACCCGGCCGGTTCCTGCGCCGTGAGGAAGTCGACCAGCGACTGCACCTGGTTGCGGTGCTCGGCGAGCCCGGCGGTCGTCGCCGTGGCCAGGGTCGCGACCGTGTTGAGGTGGGTGACGCACGGCGTGCTCTGCCAGCCGTTGACCCGCACGCACAGCACGTTGGGGGTCGCGACCTTGGTGGCCAGGGTGGCGGGCACGTACAGCTCGCCGGCGACCGACGACGTGATCTCCCCGCGGACCAGGATCGCGTCGCCCAGGTAGCCGTCCAGGTCGCCCCGGCAGGTCAGCTCGTACTCGACGCCCTTGTCGGTGAAGCCGCGGCCGACGACGGTCTTCGCCGACCAGCCCGGGCCGAGCGCCTCCAGCAGGTACTGCAGGTGGGTGGTGTACGCCCCGCGGGTGCCGTCCGTCGGGTTCGGGTGCGGGAAGCAGACCTCCTGCAGCAGCACCACGTTCAGGTCTCGCTGGCGGATCAGCGACTCGATCTGCAGCGCCCGGGCCTGCGGCCGGTTGCGCCACGCGCAGTAACCGCCGTAGCCGCGCAGGCCGCCGGCCTCACCGCAGATGTTCCAGCTCATCGCCCGGATCTGCTCGGTGCGGTGCGCGACCCCGTCCGGGTCCGGCGCCGCGACCGCGGCGGGCAGCGGCGCCGGCCGCTCGGTGGTGCTCAGCCGGACGGCAGCGGCCGCGCCGACCATCGCGACCGTCGCCGCGACGGCCACCGCCACGACACCGAAACGTCTTCTGATTTCCATGTATTGATCTCCCCTGTGGACTGGCGCGCAGTCTAAGGGAGACAGCGGGCGCCGGGCGTACCGGAGTTGATCAAAAGGTGGGGTTCAGCGCGGCGCTGATGGCGCGCAGGCCGGCCGGGGTGGCGGCCCGCGACCCGCCCGGATGGCGCACGCTGCCCGGATGGTCGCAGATCCGCACGCCGTCCTCGGCGCGCCAGCGGGCGGGCCGGGCGGCCACGATCCGCGCGGCGATCGCCGTCCCGTCGCCGGTGACGCCCGCGGTGCGCAGCGCCGCCCGCAGGACCGCCCCGGCCGCCGTGACGTCGCCCAGCGGCGGCGCCACCCCGGCCGCCGTGGCGTCGCCCGGCAGCGGGGCCGCCGTGGCGTCGCCGAGCAGCGGGGCGAGCAGCAGCAGGGCGTGAGCCCGGGACAGCGGATCCGGGACGCGGGCGGCCAGCCCGGACAGTTCGGGCCAGGACAGCGCCGGGCCGTCCGGAACCCCCTCCGCCTCGGCGATCGTGATCGGGTCGCCGCCCGGCGGCAGCAGCAGGTAGTCGACGATCTGCTCGTCGTTGCGGTACACCACGGCGGCGCCGTCGCCGGCCGGCAGCACCGGCCAGCCGGCGTCGTCGGTCAGGCGCAGGTAGGTGCCCCGCAGCAGCCGCGCGTCGACGCCGAACAGCGCCGCCAGGTCGTCGTCGAGGCCGCAGCCGAGCGCGATCCCGAGGTGCACCGCCCAGAAGGCGGGGCGCTGCAGCAGGGCGGACGCGTCGAAGCCGCGGCCGTCGTCGTCGTATCCGGCGAGCACGCTCACCCTGCCGTTCTACCCCGGCCGGGGTAGAACGGCAGGGTGAGCGCCGCCTGCGACACCCGGCCGCGCGGCGATGTCAGAGGCTGCGGGCCGCGTGCCGGCCGGCGTTGCGGCCGGAGAACAGGCAGCCGCCGAGGAACGTGCCCTCCAGGGCGTTGTAGCCGTGCACCCCGCCGCCGCCGAAACCGGCGACCTCGCCCGCCGCGTACAGCCCCGGCAGGGGCGCCCCCGCCCGGTCGAGCACCCGCGAGTCCAGGTCGGTCTGGATGCCGCCGAGGGTCTTGCGGGTCAGGATGTGCAGCTTCACCCCGATCAGCGGGCCGGCCGCCGGGTCGAGGATGCGGTGCGGCGCCGACGTCCGGCCGATCTTGTCGCCGAGGTAGCGGCGGGAGTTGTGGATGCCCTGGATCTGGGCGTCCTTGGTGACCGCGTTGGCGATCTGGCTGTCCCGGGCCTCGATCTGCGCGCGGATCGTGGCCGGGTCCAGCAGCGGCTGGTCGGTCAGCTTGTTCATCCCGGCGACGAGCTCCTCCAGGGTGTTCGCCACCACGAAGTCGGCGCCGTGCCGCTTGAACGCCTCGACCGGGGCCGGCGCGCCCTTGCCGAACAGCCGCTCCTTCACGAACGCGCGCCGGTCCCCGGCCGTGAGGTCCGGGTTCTGCTCCGAGCCGGACAGCGCGAACTCCTTCTCGATCATCTTCTGGGAGAGGATGAACCAGGAGTGGTCGTACGGCGCGATGTCCGGGGTCGTCCGCAGGTGGCGCAGCGTGCCGAGGGTGTCGTAGCTGGGGAAGAACGGCGCGGGCAGGCGCCGGCCGAGCGCGTCGAACCACATCGGCGACGGCGCGGACAGGATCCGGATGCCGTGGCCGGGCCACACCGGGTTCCAGTTCTGCACGCCCTCGGTGTAGTGCCACATCCGGTCCCGGTTGACCAGCCGGGCGCCGGCGGTCTCGGCGATGCCGAGCATCCGGCCGTCGACGTACGCCGGCACCCCCGTGATCATCTTCTCGGGGGCGGTGCCGAGCCGGGCCGGCCAGTACTGCCGGACCAGGTCGTGGTTGGCGCCGATCCCGCCGGTGGTCACGACGACGGCCTGGGCGCGCAGCTCGAAGTCGCCGGTCACGTCCCGGTTGGAGCTGACGCCGCGGGTCGCGTCGTCCGGGGCGAGGACCACGCCGCGGACCCCGGTGACCACCCCGTTCTCCACGATCAGCTCGTCGACGCGGTGCCGCGAGCGCAGCCGCAGCAGCCCGTTCTCGGCGGCGCGCACCGCGGACGCGGCGAACGGGGCGACCACCCCGGTGCCGGTGCCCCAGGTGATGTGGAAGCGCGGCACCGAGTTGCCGTGCCCGTCGGCGCGCAGGTCGCCGCGCTCGGCCCAGCCGGCGAACGGCAGCCAGCTCATCCCGAGCGACGCGAGCCAGGCGCGTTTCTCCCCGGCGGCGAACTCCACGTACGCCCGCGCCCACCGGACGGCCTGGGCGTCCTCGTCGTCGAGGCGGTCGAAGCCGGCCGAGTGCTGCCAGTCCGCCCAGGCCAGCTCGACGCTGTCGGCGATCCGGGCGCGCCGCTGCTCGGGGCTGCCGACGAAGAACAGCCCGCCGAACGACCACCAGGCCTGCCCGCCGAGGTTCGCCGCGTTCTCCTGATCGAGCAGGGCCACCTTCTTGCCGGCGGCGGTGAGCTCGTGCGCGGCGGCCAGCCCGGCCAGTCCGGCGCCCACGACGATGACGTCAGCGTCCACGGTTCCTCCCCAATGACACGACCGGGGTGACGCCCGTCACGACCGGATACGAGAATTTATCGGATTTGCCGCTGAGTGGAAATGGGCAGCACCATCCGTGAACCGGAGTGTGTCCTCTCTCGCCCCGTGACGCCCCCCGACGACAGACCGGGCCCCCATCCGGAGAATGAAACAGTGCCCGAACCGACCGCCGGACCCGCGCAGACCCGCGCCGAGCTCGCCGCGCTGCGCCCCGACCTGGTGGCCGCCTACGACGCCGCCCTGCCCGGCGCCCGAGCCGCGATCATGCGCCGCCTGCGCCACGCCATCGCGCACGAGCCGCTGCCGGGCATCCCCGACGACACATCGGGCATCACGGACGACGGCGCCGGGGACGGCGGCGACCCCGTCGCGCTCGCCGAACGCCTCTGGCCCGGCACCGGATTCGTCACCGAGCTCGCCAACAGCGTCGCCAACCTCGCCCTCGCCCGCGCCGACGCCGCCCCCGCGCCCGACGCCGCCCAGCAGGGCCCCGACGCGCTCGGCCGGCTCGAGCAATCCCTCGTCGACGGCCACCCCCTGCACCCCTGCTGCCGCACCCGCGCCGGGATGACCGTCGCCGACGTCCTCGCCTACGCCCCCGAGCACCGCCCCGTCATCCGGCTGCGCCGCCTGCGCGTGCCCGCCGACCGCTGGTACGGCGCCGGCCCACCCGTCCTCTACGCCCACCCCTGGCAGGCCCCCCGCCTCCAGGCCCAGTACCCGTGGCTGGCCAGCGCCGGCGTCACCCGCCCGGTCCGCCCGCTCATGTCGCTGCGCACCGTCGCCCCGGTCAGCGGCGGCCCGCACATCAAGACCGCCGTCGACGTGCAGATGACCTCCGCCGTCCGCACCGTCTCCCCGGCCGCCGTCCACAACGGCCCGATCCTCTCCGCCATGCTCCAGCGGATCACCGCCGACCTGCCGATCGGCATCCTCGCCGAGACCGCCGCCGGCGCCGTCATCACCGAGCACGGACCGGACCGCCGCCTCGCCCACCTGATCCGCCAGGCCCCGCGACTCGCGCCCGGCGAGACCGCCGTCCCCCTCGGCGTCTTCGCGACCAGCCCCGCACTGATCACGAGCGCCGGAGACCCGTACCCACTCATCGAACGACTCGGCAGAGTGCTGTTCGCGCCGCTGGCGCGCGTGCTCGAACGCGGCGTCGCGCTGGAAGCCCACGGCCAGAACACCCTGCTCGTGATCCGCGACGGACAGCCGCACCGGGTCCTCTACCGCGACCTCGGCGGCGTACGCGTGCACACCGGCCGCATCGACGCCACCGGCATCATCGGCGACCTGCCCACCGCCGACCTGCACGAGCTGCGCGCCAAACTCGCCGCGGCCGCCTTCGGCACCGTCGCCACCCAGCTGATCGGCGCCCTCGACGCCGACCCCGGCACGCTCTGGCGAACCCTCGCCACCGCGATGCGCGCCGACCCGTCCGCCGACACCGAAGCCCTGCTCACCGAGCCGCTGCCGGTCAAGGCCACCACCGCGATGCGGCTCGCCGCCGACCCGCTCCGCGACATCTGGACCTACCGGCAGAACCCGATGGCGGCGTGAAGGACACCCCATGATGATTCGCAGTGTCAGCACCGGACGACTCGCCGCCGCGGCCGCGCACACCGAGGCCGCCCTCGCCGTGCACGCGCCCCACCTCGTCGACGGCTTCCTGCGCCACCTGCCGCACGCCGCCGACACCGTCGGCCGCCGGCTACGCGCCGCCCTCGTCCGCGAAGGCCTCACCCCGGCCGCCGCCGGCGGGCACACCTACGCCTTCAACCGGGTCGAATACCCGGCCGCCGGCGTCAGCGACCCGGCCGACCTGCTCGCCGGCATCGACCACGGCCCGTTCGCCGCCGAGATCCGCAACGCCGTCATCAACCTGGCGATCGCCCTGTCCCGCTTCACCCCGGCGAACCCCGACCACAACCCGGACCTCGACGCGGTACGGCTGGAGCGCCTCGCCGTCGCCGGGCACAACCTGCACCCCACCGGCCGCACCCGGCTCGGCTGGGACACCGGCGACGTCCTCACCCACGACCTCGAAGCCGGCCACACCACCATCGGCTTCGTCGCCGTCCGCGACGACCACCACCTCGGCGACGACCTCGGCGCCCAGCTCGGCCTGCCCGCCGCCCCCACCGGGTACCGCACCCAGCCGGTCCACGCCTGGCAGCTCGACCTGGTCCGCCACCGGTACCACGACCTGTACACCGCCGGCGTGCTGCGCGACCTGGACGGCCACCTCGACGCGGTCCCCACCGCCGCCCTGCGCACCCTCTACCTGCCGGACCTCGGCGGCTACCTGAAAGTCTCCCTCGACATCCAGGTCACCTCCACCCGCCGCAGCATCAGCGTCGCCAGCACCCGCAACGGCCCCGCCCTCTCCGACCTGCTGCACCGCCTCGTCGCCGACGACCCCGACGGCCACCGGCTGCTGCTGCTCGCCGAGACCGCCGGCGCCGCCGTCCCGGCCGGCAGCGGACGTGACCTGTCCGCGATCGCCCGCGACGGGCTGACCGGACGACTGGAACCCGGCGAACACCCCGTACCCGGTGGCGCCCTTCCCGCTGTCGACCCCGCCACCGGGGCCACCGTGCTCGCCGGCCTCGTCACCGCCTCCGGCCTCACCCCCGCGGCCTGGCTCACCGCCTACACCCGGCTGCTGCTGCCCCCGCTGCTGCGCCTCGCCACCCGCGGCGTCGCCCTCGAAGCCCACCTGCAGAACTGCCTGCCCACCTTCGTCAGCGGACGCCCCCACCGGCTCGCCCTGCGCGACTTCGCCGGCCTGCGCCTGCACCCCGCCCGCCTCGCCGCCGACGGCCACCACCTCGACCTCTGGCCCGGCTCGGTGATCAGCACCGAAGACGAGGACGTGCTCCGCGCCAAACTCGGATACACCGCCCTGCAAGCCCACCTCGGCGAACTCGTCATCCGCCTGCAGCAATCCCACGCCCTGCCCGAGGACCACGCCTGGCGCATCGTGCGCGCCGTCATCGACGACACCTACGACGCGCTCGGCGGCCACCCCGACCACGCCTTCTTCCTCGCACCCACCATCCCCCACAAAGCCCTCGTCCGGATGCGCCTCACCGCCGGCGGCGACATCTACCTCCCGGTCAGCAACCCCCTGCATGGCTGAGCTCCCCGCCACCGTCACCGCCGCGCTGCGCCGCCTTCCGGCGCCGGCCTGCGCCTACGTCTACGACACCGGGTCGCTGGTCACCCGCGCCGCCCGGCTGCGGGCCGCGCTTCCCGCCGGCGCCTCCTTCCTGTACGCCGTGAAAGCCAACGGGCACCCCGCGGTCGTCACCGCGCTCGCCGGCGCCGCCGACGGGCTGGAGGTGGCCTCCGGCGGCGAACTCGCCCTCGCCGTGTCCGCCGGCGCCCGCCGCATCGTCATCGGCGGACCCGGCAAGACCGACGCCGAACTCACCGCCGCCGTCCGCGCCGGAGCGCTGATCAACGTGGAGAGCGCGTTCGAGATGCGCCGGATGGCCGGGCTCGGGCTCAGCGCCGACATCTGCGTGCGGGTCAACCGGGCCGGGACGGCGCTGCACGGCAGCCACGCCATGACCGGCGTGCCCACCCCGTTCGGGGTGGACGAGGCGCAGCTCGGCGCGGTGCTCGCCGCGGTGCCGGACGGACTGCGGGTGATCGGCTTCCACCTGCACGCCGTCTCGAACAACCTCGACGGGCGGGCGCACGCCGCTTTCCTGCGCGACGCCCTGGACTGGTCGGTCCGCACCGCCGCCGAGCACGGGGTCACCCTGCGCGTGGTGAACGCGGGCGGGGGCTTCGGCGTGGACTACCAGTCCACGGCGTCGATGGACGTCACCGAGATATCCGGCATCGCGGTTCCTCCCGGCGTGCAGCTGCTGCTCGAACCCGGCCGCTGGCTCACCGCCGACGCCGGCTGGTACGCCGCGGAGGTCCTCGACCTGAAGACCACCCACGGCCGCACCTTCGCCGTCCTGCGCGGCGGCACCCACCACTTCCGGCTCCCCGCCGCCTGGGGATACAGCCACCCCTTCACCGTCCTGCCCGTCGACGCCTGGCACCGCCCCTACCCCCGCCCCGCCGTCACCGACACCACGATCGACGCCGTCGGCGAACTGTGCACCCCCCGCGACGTGCTCACCCGGGGCCAGCACGTCGACCGGCTGCGCGTCGGCGACCTGCTGGTCTTCGCCCGCACCGGCGCCTACGGCTGGGACATCTCCCACCACGAGTTCCTGCGCCACGACCCCCCGGCGTTCGTCATCCTCCCGCCGGCTACCGGGCGCCCCCCGTCATCAGGTGACGGCTGAAGAACCGGTTCGCCGCGTCGCCCTCGTGCGCCGGGACCCCGGTGTGCCCGCCCATGTTGGCGTGCAGGGTCTTCTCCGCCGGGCCGAGCGCGTCGAACAGGTCGAGGGCCATCTGCCGGTCGTTGCTCTCGTCGTCCCACTGCAGCAGCACCAGCAGCGGAATCGTCACCCGCCGGGCTTCCTCGACGATCGATGCCGGCACATAACTGCCGGCGAACAGCACCGCCGCCGCGATCCGCGGCTCGACCGCCGCCAGCCGTACCCCGATGGAGATCACCCCACCCGAATACCCGACCGGCCCGCCGATCCCGGGCACCGCGAGCAGCGCGTCCAGGGCGGCCCGCCACTCCGGGACGGCCGCCTCGACCAGCGGCAGAACCAGCCGGTCGACGACCTCGTCACTGACCGGCTCCCCCGCCGTCACCGCCCGCCGCAGGTCGGCGCGGGCCTGCTCGGCGACCGCCGAACGCGGCCGCACACCGGCGCCCGGCAGCTCGATCGTCGCCGTGGCGAATCCCACCGCCGCGGCGTGCCGGGCCCGGGCCAGCAGGCGAGGATACATCCGGTTCAGGTCACCGGGATGACCGGCCAGGATCAGCGGCGCCGGCCCCGTCCGGGACGGCGGCGGGGTCCACAGGAAACCCGGGATCTCGCCCAGGGTGAAGGGGCGCTCGACAACGCCGTCGTCGAGACGCTGCGCAGAACTGAAGTCCACTGTCGTGCCTTTCGGGAGTGCTCGTGAACGGCGCTCCCGGACGACCTATCGCCCGGCCGTGACCCCGCAGGGAGGCGCCCATGTCGATACAGCGTTCACGGGTACCACCTCCTCGGTCTCTCGCACGGCCCCGGAAAACTACCACAGGGGTGGTCGGCGAAGCCGTCCTTGTTTGCCCGGGTGCGGCGTGCCGCACTGCCTTCATGGCATCCTAGGATTCTAGGTTGCAGGCTGACGGCCTGGTGGGGTCGCCACGACGCCTCCCCATCGCAACGCCGCTCCCGATGAGCATGACGAGATCCGCTGGTTCCGGCCGCAGGAGTTGCCGCCGCTCATCCACGAACCGGTAGGCACGGCGCTGGCGGAAGCCATCGGGGGCGCTCGCGCCTGAACGTCAACGCGTCGTCATCGAAGGAGGCGACGTGGGCGCTTTCCGTGGACTCCTACTCTCGGCTCGTGAAGATCGCCGAGATTCGCCGCTATCCAGTCAAGTCGATGCTCGGCGAGGTGCTGCCCGCTGCCGCAGTGGAGGGCCGCGGGATCGCCGGCGACCGGTTGTGGGCAGTACGCGATCCCGGCGGCAAATTCGGCAGCGGCAAGAACACTCGCCGGTTCCGCCGGATGCCGGGCCTGTTCGACCTCCGGGCCTACGCGGCGGAGCCCGCTCCGATCGTCGAACTGCCGGACGGCCGCCGCTTCGCGGCTGACGATCCCGCGGGGCACCGAGCCGTCAGCGAGGTACTCGCCAGGACAGTGACCCTCACTGCCGAAGGCAGCGTCGCGCACCATGACGAGGGCCCGGTCAGCCTCATCACCACCGCGGCCCTGCGCCGCTTGGCCGAGCTGACCGGCGGCGAACCGGACAGCACGGACATCGACCCACTGAGATTCCGCGCCAACCTCCTGATCGATCTCCCCGGCAGCGGCTTTCCCGAAGAGAGCTGGCCGGGCCGTCTCCTGCGCGTCGGCCCCGACGTCGTCCTGCGACCGGTCCGTCAGCTCACCCGCTGCGCGATGATCGACATGGCGCAGGAGCGGGCGGACCAGCGCAACGATCTCCTCAAGGCACTTGCCGAGCACCATGACCTGGCCTTCGGCGTGTTCGCGACGGTCGAGCGGCAGGGCCGCATCACTGCCGGAGACGTGTGCTCCTGGGTGTGAGCCGGCGCCCGGCGAGTCCGCACCTACGGGGCAGCCCTGCTGCCTGTTCAACTGTCGCGGGTTCCGAACGTCGTTCCCAGCCGTTAAGCAACAGCCGGCCGTTCGGCTCTGTTCGAGGCTGTTCCGAACACTGGCCGGACACCGCGGTGACGCATCTACTGGCAGCACATCACGCACCTGCCAGTAGGAGGACTCCCGTGAGAATCCTGTCTCGCCCCGTCCCGCGAGTCGTCGCCGTACTCCTGATCGTGCTCGCGGCCCTGATCGTCATGCCGAGCCGGGCCGACGCCCAGGTGAAGGGCCACACCTGCAGGGTGATCGCCACCGAGGGCAACCGGCAGAGCGTGCAGTGCATCAACTTCAACGTGTTTCTCAACAGCGAGGGCGACCTGGCGGTGCAGGCCCTCGGTGAGTCGCTGTGCCAGGACCTGCTGCAGGACAAAGTCATCAGGTGCGCCGGCATCCACCAGACCGTGACCGTCGAGACGTCCAGCACAGCGCGCACCCAGGTCTGCGGTCGCGCCGGCGGCAGCCAGTGCCCCGCCGGGCGACTGTACGGCTATTCGAGCGGCGTGTACTGCCTCCGTACCCTGACCTACTCCGTCAAGGTACGGACCGTCGTGGACATGCCCGCCAGCGGAAACCAGTGGATCAAAACCACCGAGATCAGCATGGCCGGCAGCACCCTCTGCACCCTGATCGGGTAGTCGGCCTTCCGCCTCGGCGGACACCTGTCGCACCGATGAGGTTTCCGCGCCGCGACCGTCGGTACCTGTGAGATCGACTCACAGGAGGCTGGCACGATGCGGAAACTGATCTTCGCGATGAACGTGAGCCTGGACGGCTACATCGCCGCGCCCGGCGACGACCTCGGCTGGAGCGTACCGAGCGACGAGCTGTTCCAGTGGTGGTCCGACCGGGTGGCGGCGACCGGCCTGGCCCTGTACGGGCGCAAACTGTGGGAGACGATGAACTCCCACTGGCCGACCGCCGACCAGCAGCCCGGCGTCACCCCGGCGGAGATCGAGTACGCCCACCGCTGGCGCGCCATGCCGAAGGTGGTGTTCTCCTCGACGATCAGCACGGTCGACGGGAACGCCCGCCTGGTCACCGGCGACGCGGTCACCGAGATCACCCGGCTCAAGGCCGACGACGGCGGCTTCATGGACATCAGCGGCGCCGCACTTGCCGCAACGGCCATCCGGGCCGGGCTGATCGACGAGTACGTGCTGGTCACCGCACCGGCCTTGCTCGGCGGCGGCACGCGGTTCTTCACGGCCCTGGACAGCTGGGTGAACCTGAACCTGGTGGAGACCCGGACGTTCCCCGGCGACGTGGTACTGACCCGGTACGAGACGAGGCGCTGAGCACGAGCCGGACGACGCCCCGCCGGCATGACCGGCGGGGCGGTGGCGGCCGGCTGATCACAGTGTCGCGGGCAGACCCAGCCACGGTTTGCCGGCGGCGTCGAATCCGGTGAGCTCGGCGATCTTCCCGTCGACGATGTGCAGGACCGCCATGGTGAACAGCCGGTACTCCGGGCCGTCGCCGGCGCGCCGGTACAGCGCGGCGGCAGGCATCCGGTTGACCGTCGTGGCCACACCGCGCCAGTCGTCGTAGCCGGGCTGGAAGAGCCCGGCGGAGACCCAGCCGTCCACCGCCTCCCCGGCCGTCATGGTCACGGCGCCCGACTCGGGCAGCATCGCGAAGCGCAGGTCGCCGCGGAGCAGGGACACCAGCCCGTCGAGGTCGTTGCGCTCATGGGCGTCGATATAGGCCTTGACCACGCCGCGCTCGTCGTCCGACAGCTCATGGGTGGCGGGGCTCCGCCAGTCGAGGCGGCGGCCCGGCAGCTGCTTGCGCATCGTCACCCGCGCCCGCTGCAGTGCGCTGGCCACCGACGCGACGGACAGCTCGAGGGCGCCGGCGGCCTGCGACGCCGGCCAGCCGAGGACGTCGCGCAGGATGAGCACCGCCCGCTGCCGCGGCGGCAGGTGCTGGACGGCGACGACGAACGCCAGCTCGATCGTCTCCCGCGCCACCACCGATTCCTGCGGGTCCTCGGGGAGCATCCGGTCGGGGTACGGCTGCAGGTACCGCAGCTCGGAGCCGGGATCCGGCAACCCCGACGGTACGGGTGTCCGGTCGTTGCGCTTGCCCAGGAAGTCCAGGCAGGCGTTCGTCGCGATCCGGTACAGCCAGGTCCGCAGCGCCGCGTGGCCCTGGAACGACTCCCGTTTGTTCCACGCTCGCAGGAACGTCTCCTGCGTCATGTCCTGGGCGTCCTCGTAGTTCGCGAGCATCCGGTAGCAGTGCACCTGCAACTCACGCCGGTGGCGCTCGGTCAGGAGCGCGAACCGCGCGCTATCCCCCGCGCGGGCCGCCGCGATGAACGCGGCCTCGTCGGCGCCCAGCCGTCTGACGTCGGTCATGGTGATCGATCCTTCCACCGGTGCGAGAGGGCTGCCACAAACTGACGGCGCGGCGGAGGATTTCTGATCGGTGGCAACTACCGACGGGCCTCGGCGGGTGAGACCAGCAGCATACGGTCCTGGCGGACGATCAGGGCCCGGCCGTCGGCGGCGACCGCCATGGCCTCGTGACCCGCCAGACATCGTCCAGCGCCTGCCGGGTGCAGCGCGACGCGTCGCGCGAGGGCAGCCGAAGTGATCAGTGGGGTCGGTCGGCGAAGCCGTCTTTGTTGTTCGGGGTGCGGCCTGCCGCACTGCCCGTACATCATCCTAGGATTCTAGGTTGCTGTCTGTGCCCCACTACCCCGGTCGTCACCGGGTGTGGCGGCATCCGGGGTAAAGCCGGCGCTTTCCGGAAAACGGCGGACGTAGGAGACCCCACAGAATGCCGCACACCCCGTAACGCTCCCCGGGGACAGTCACCCATCGTGACGCAGGATGGCTCGGCAAGGCCGCCCGGCCACCGACGCGGCGAACCGTGCACCCAGCGGACGAAACCGCGGACGACCTGACCGACGAGACGCCCCGAGTGCACCGGTCAATCCGTGCCAGCGACGACCCGCGACAGCGGGACGATCCGACTGCACGACGAGACCCCACCCCGGCGAGCACGGTCAGTGGGTCGATGTCGTCGGCGGCACCGGATCACCCGGGCAGACGGCGCCACCGCGTCCCGGATGGACGGGATCGCGACGACGACGCTGACGGGCCTCGCGACGCTCAGGATCCGCCGTGCGGGTTCCTTCGCGCGATGAAGACAGTGCCGGCGGCCACGCCGAGGCTCGCACCCAGCGCGATACCGAGACCGTTGTCGTCGAAAAAACTCCCGACGACGACGCCGACGAGAGTGCCCAATGCGATCCAGATCCCGAGATTTCCCCAGAGCCCGGCACCTGCGGCGTCAGGGGGCGTGTTCTTGCTCGTCATCGCATCTCTCCCAGGACGCGGGCGGAGGGGCTGACATCTGGCGGTCCACCCCCGGCGGATGCGCAACCATCCTCCTCGCAAGGTATCACCGGACATCAATGATTTTCCCGCCGTTGTTCGAGAGCGGGCGTTCGGCCAACCGGATGGTCACGCTCGTGACGCGCAGGTTGGCGGTCACGGCGACCTGCGCGGCGGCCGCCGTCACCGGCCGTCGAAGCCGTCCTGGCTACGCCGCGCCCACGGCTCCCGGCGACGCGCGAAGACCAGCAGCGCCGCCGCCACCACGACGATTGGAATTAGAGGCAGCGCCGGCCCGTTCCCCTCCACCGCCGCCCCCATGTGCTCACCCAGGTCGTTCATCCGCCGCCACGACTCCACCGCTGTCGCGATCGCGCCGATCACCAGCACCGTGAAGAGCAACCCGCCGACCGCCGCCTTCCCGCCCAGCCACGTCCCGGAGAAGAGCGCGGCGCAGGCCGCCGTGACGAGCACCGCCACGACCACGTCCCGGGTGAACTGGTTCCGCGCCCAATGCTCCCCCGAGCCCGGCACGACGAGAACCTCCACCACCAGATCGAGGCCGAGCAGGATCAGTCCGGCGCGGGGCAGCCGCCGCCCGGCCATCGCCGGGCTCAGCCCCAGCACGAGCAGCCCGGCAAGCCCGCTGATCAGGGTCAGCGCCGCCCAGCCGGCCACCGCGCCGAGCAGGGCGACAGCCGTGGCGGCGATGACGAGCAGAATCCACATCCGAGAATCCCTGGGCTGATAGGCAGCGATGGCCGGCTCAGCCGAGCCGGCCATCGCGAGCGGGGAGGCGTCAGGCGGTCGCTGCCGGCGTCGGCCCGCCGAGCAGGTTCTCCAGCTCGGCCAGCTCCTTGTCGGTCAGCTCGCTGTCGCCGGACTTCAGGTACGGCTGGGTCGAAGTCGCGCCCTGCAGCTGCTTCGTGTCGAGCTTCGTGGCGCCCTCCGGAGCGGTGATCTCCGCACCGGTCGTCACCTCGATGCGCAGCGCGACCCGGCCGGTGGCGCCGTCGATGAACTGCAGCAGGTTGATCTCCGCGGCGGTCAGCTTGCCGTCCACGATCCACAGGTCCAGGACGATCGGCTTGTCCGCCGGCTTGTCGGTTCCCAGCTGCGACGCCAGGTCCTTGTCGACCGCGGTGACCAGCCGTTCGAGCTCGGCGTACGCCTTCGTGGTCGACGACGTGGCGATTAGGTGCGTGTCGTCGTTCTCGTCACGGACCAGCGCGGCGCCCTCGAGCAGGTTCGTGGCGCTGGTGCTGAACTCGGTGAGCGCCTTCTGCTCCTCCAGGCCGGTGGCCGACACGCCGGCGCCGGACTCGGCCAGCTCACCGAGCGCGGCGCTGTCGAGCGACACCCACTTGCCGTCGAAGAACGCGTCGAGCCCGGCGGGTCCACCGGCGGTCTGGCCGCTCATCGCCTTGACCTCGTCGGCGCTGGCGCCGAACTTGGCGGCCAGCTCGGCGATCGGGGCCCGGACGAACATCGTCTTGTCGACGTAGCGGACCTCGGTGCCGGTGACGCCGTCGACCGTGGCGCTGATCGACCCGCGGTCGTCCTCGACGCCCGCGCCCGCCTTGTCGTAGGCGACCGTGAACGACGAGTTGAACAGCTGACGCAGGATCTTCGCGTCGTCGTCGCTGATCGCGTCCTCGGGCCCGGAGGCGGTGAGCTTGGCGGCGGCGACCAGGTCGTCCGCGCTGCCGTTGATTTTGATGGTGAAGCCGGCCCGCTGCGCCTCGCCGAGCTGCTTCGCCGCGTCGCGCAGCTCCAGCTTCGGTTCGAGCGCCTGAATCTGCTCCCCGGCACAGCCCGCGAACATGGTGAGGGCGGTGACACCGGCGAGGGCGCCGGCAAGAAAACGCGTAACGCGCAAGGAGAACTCCCCGTTGATCAGTTTGCCTCGCACACTGTAGAGGTACCGATCAATTGCGCGCGCGCGAATAACCACCATCCGCATTGACCTGCGCAAACGCGCGGAATGCGGCGCCCCATCCAGGCGGAGCGCCGCATTCCGGTCATTTCGCATTAAGACCGATTGGGTACGGGTAAACGCCGCGCCCTTCTCAGCGCGTCAGCACGGCCCGCCACCGCGAGTGCAGCGGCGAGCCCGGAGCGGCCGTCCGCTCCACCGAGACCAGCGTCAGACCGTCTCCGGCGAACGCCTCGACCTCGTCCCGGCTCAGCGGCCACGGCGGCCCGTCCGCGTCGCCGGTGACCGCCGCGGCGGCGAGCACCAGCAGCGTGCCCCCGGGCGCCACGAACGTGCCCACCGCCGCGATCGCCGCGGCCCGGATCGCCGCGGGCAGGGCCTGGACGTTGTTGCTCTCCAGCACCAGGTCGAACGCCTGCCGCCACTCCCCCGGCGGGTTCAGCAGGTCGGCCACCACGTAGTCGACGGGGGTGTCGCGGTGCCGGGACCGGGCCAGCTCGATGGCCGTCGGGGAGATGTCGAACGCGGTCGTCGCGTACCCCGCCGCCGCGATGTGCTCGGCGTCGCGCCCCGGGCCGCAGCCCACCACCAGCGCGCGCCGCCCCTCGCCCGGCGGCAGCGGGTAGGCGCGCAGGTGGGCGCTGGCCTCGGGCACGTCCCACGGCACGGCGGCCCGACCGGCGCCGGCCTCGGCGTAGAGCGGCTCGAACCACCCGGTGGGATCCCCGTCGCGCAGATAGCCGGCCGCCAGCCGGCGCGCGTCGGAGCTGCCCGGCCGCGCGCTGCCCGGTTGTGAACTGTCCGGCTGTGAACCGCCCGGCCGAGAACTGCCCGGTTGCGCGCTGTCCCGTTGTGAGCTGTCCGGCTGCGAGCTCACCGCGGCACCACCCGGCGCAGCTCCCGCAGCGCCTGCCGGCGGACGTCGCCGGTCAGCGTGTCGACGTAGAGCCGGCCGTCCAGGTGGTCCGTCTCGTGCTGCAGCGCCCGTGCCAGGAAGCCCTCACCGTGGATCACCAGGGGTTCCCCGTTGAGGTCGAAACCGGTCGCCGTCACGCTCATCGCCCGGGTCGTCTCGTACCCGAGGCCGGGCAGCGACAGGCAGCCCTCCTCCTCGGTCTGCGAGCCGGAGAAGTCGCTGAGGACGGGGTTGACCAGGTGGCCCACCACGCCGCCCACGTTGTAGGAGAAGACCCGCAGGCCGACCCCGATCTGCGGGCCCGCGACGCCGGCCCGGCCGGGCTCGCGGACGGTGTCCTCCAGGTCACGGACCAGCGCGCGCAGCTCTGCGTCGAAGCTGGTGACCGGGTCGGCGGGCGTGCGCAGGACCGGGTCGCCGAAGATGCGGATAGGCCGAACTGTCATGCTTCAAAGCTTAATCAGTCGTTACGCGAAGAGGGCCGGGCGATCGCCGCCGAGGATCTCCCGCAGCTTGATCAGGGACCGCCGGGTCTGGCTCTTGACGACGGTGACCGGCACCCCGAGCTCCGCGGCGACCTGTTCCACGCTGTGATCGGCGAAGTAGCGCAGCGCCACGATGGCGCGGTCGCGGGGCGGCAGCCGCGACATCGCGCCGAGCAGGTCCAGCCGCAGGTCGGTGCTCATCTCGTAGGCCGGCTCCTGGAACGACCCGGGCGTCGTCTCGGTCGAGCTGCGGCGGCGCCGGTGGTCCAGGTAGACCCGGAGCAGGATCTTCTGGGCGTACGCCGGAAGGTTGTCGCTGTCGCTGGCCCGGTCCCAGCTCTGGAAGAGCTTGGTGAGCGTGGTCTGCGCCAGGTCCTGGGCGAGGTGCCAGTCGCGGCAGAGCTGGTAGGCGCTGCCGTGCAACCGGGTCAGGAACGTCTGCGCGAACCGGTCGAAATCGGCACGCCGGGCCGCCGCCGGCGCGATCACCCGGATCCGGATCGCGGGCCGCACGGCGGTCCTGGCCGCCGGTCTCTCGAGCAGATCAAGCATGCTGTTGCCTCTTCCCGCCCCACGGAAGGACACGCAACGTGTCACTGTGGATCTTGTCGGTTTTGCGCGAAGGTGAAACTACGCGGTCGGCCCCCTCCGTAGGGGGCAGACGCCGACAGTGGCACGTAACCGGTAGAGACGGCTCGGAGCGGGCTATGCGGCCGCTATGAGGCCAGCGCGGCGCGCAGCGGACCGGCCTTCGCGGCGGCCTCGTCGACCTCGGCGATCGGGTCGCTGTCGGCGGTGATGCCGCCGCCGGCCCAGGCGTGCACCCGGCTGCCGTCCACCGCGACGGTCCGGATGCTCAGCCCCAGATCCAGGTGATCGTGTCCGATCCAGCCCAGCGCGCCCATGCTCACTCCCCGGCCCACCGGCTCCAGCGCGGCGATCCGGGACAGCGCCGCGAGCTTGGGCGCGCCGGTCACGCTGCCGCCCGGGCAGACCGCCCGCAGCAGGTCGGCGAGACCGACCTCTCCGGCGAGGGGCGCGGAGACGACCGATTCCGCCTGCCACAGACCACACCATTGGCGGACCGCGAAGAGCTCGTCCACGGCAACCGGCCCGGTCCCCGGCAGACGGGCCAGGTCGTTGCGCTCCAGGTCGACGATCATGACGTGTTCGGCCCGTTCCTTGGCCGAGCCGAGCAGCTCCCGCAGCCCCTCCGGGGTGGCCGGGCGCGTCCCCTTGATCGGCCGGGTGATCACCCGCCCGTCCCGGACCTCCACCAGGGTCTCCGGCGACGCCGTGGCGAGCGCCCACCCGTCGCCGCCGAGCACCCCGCCGTACCGGGCGCCGGGCAGCGCCGCGACCCGCCGCAGCGCGGGACCGGGATCGCCGCAGTACGCCGCCGACGCGTGTCCCACCACGTTGACCTGGTAGACGTCGCCGCGCCCGATCGATTCCCGGACCGCGGAGACGGCGCGGGCGTGCTCGTCGCGGGTCCAGCTCTCCCGCCACGGCCCCAGCCGCCAACCGTCTGACCGATCCACCCCAGCGCCCGATTTCTCCGGACTTTTCGAGTTATGTTGGTAGACGACCGCATAAACATCCGGAATACCGGGCACGGGGGAGGGTGCGCCGAGCTCTGCCCCGATCATCACGCATCCGGCATCAGCGGACACGTAGAGTGCCGCTCCGCAAATGGTGCCATCGCCGATCGTCTTCTTTTTGTCAGCCGTTCGGCCAAGGTTTCGCACCGGCAGTCCGTTGCCGGCCAGAAACGCGGACAGAAGCTCGGCAGGGTCACCGGGATCACCCCGATGCCACCGGAACACACGTAACGCATGGTGACGGGCTTGGCAGGCGGCCGGCGCCGCCGGCGGAGGCCCGGAAGGAGCCGACGGACAGTGGTCGACAAGCCCCGTCCCGTGGAGCATCGAAGGCGCGAACTCGCCAGGAATCGGCGTCACCGGGTTGAACCGCCGTCGTTCCATGTGAGGTAACGTCCGACATCGACTTTGTGAACCTTCACACAGCCCCCAATCGGAGAACGAGCAAGATGTGCCAGCACCGAGTTCCCTGTCCTTCTGCCGACGCGACCGATCGTGAGGCCGCAAAGGTCATCGTGACCTTCTGCGAGCAGGGCTGGAGCCTGCTCTGCAACGGGGTCATCATCTTCGAGGACACCGGCGAGCTACTGCCGGACGGCACGCTGATCGAGCCGCACCGCGGCCCGGCCGTGCACGCCCTCGCCGCCTGAGAAGTCACTGAAGAAACCGACTACGCGGCAGACACGATTACGCAGCGTAGCGTAAGCGCACCGAAAACGGCGCAGGCCGCGATCCCCGGAGGGGTACCGCGACCTGCGCAGGAGCAGGCGCCCGGATCAGACGCCCGGATCAGACGCCCGGATCAGACGCCCCCTCAGTCCTCGAACGCCTCCGGCGACGGGCACGAGCAGACCAGGTTCCGGTCGCCGAACGCCCCGTCGATCCGGCGCACCGGCGGCCAGTACTTCGCCGTCCGGTCCACTCCCTCGGGGAAGCCGGCCACCGACCGCGGGTACGGGTGCGCCCACTCGTCCGCGGAGACCGCCGACGCGGTGTGCGGCGCGTTCGCCAGCGGGTTGTCGTCCTTGGGCCAGACACCCGCCGCCACCTGGTCGATCTCGCCCTTGATCGCGATCATCGCGGCGATGAACCGGTCGAGCTCGGCGAGGTCCTCGCTCTCGGTCGGCTCCACCATCAGCGTGCCGGCCACCGGGAACGACATCGTCGGCGCGTGGAAGCCGTAGTCGATCAGCCGCTTCGCGACGTCGTCGACGCTCACGCCGGTGGCCTTGGTGATCGGCCGCAGGTCGAGGATGCACTCGTGCGCGACCAGGCCGTTGTTGCCGGCGTAGAGCACCGGGTAGTGCTCGCGCAGCCGCACCGCCGTGTAGTTCGCCGCGAGCACGGCCGACGCGGTCGCCGCGGCCAGCCCGTCCGGGCCCATCAGCCGCACGTACGCCCAGGAGATCGGCAGGATGCCCGCCGAGCCGTGCGCCGCCGCCGACACCGCGTGGTGGACACCCGGCTCCAGCGGGTTGCCGGGCAGGAACGCGGCGAGGTGCTGCCGAACCGCCACCGGGCCGACGCCGGGACCGCCGCCGCCGTGCGGGATGCAGAACGTCTTGTGCAGGTTCAGGTGCGACACGTCCGCGCCGAACTTGCCGGGCTTGGCGAACCCGACCAGCGCGTTGAGGTTCGCGCCGTCGACGTAGACCTGGCCGCCGGCCTCGTGCACCGCCGCGCACAGGTCAGCGATCCGGGTCTCGTAGACGCCGTGCGTGGACGGGTAGGTCACCATGATCGCCGAGAGGTTCTCCCGGTGCTTCTCGATCTTGGCAGCCAGGTCGTCCATATCGACGTTGCCGTCGGTGTCGCAGGCCACCACGACCACCCGCATGCCGGCCATCACGGCGCTCGCCGCGTTGGTGCCGTGCGCGCTGGACGGGATCAGGCAGACGTCACGGTGGGTCTCGCCGCGCGAGCGGTGGTAGCCGCGGATCGCGAGCAGCCCGGCCAGCTCACCCTGCGAACCGGCGTTCGGCTGCACGCTGACCGCGTCGTAACCGGTGATCTCGGCGAGCCAGCCCTCCAGCTGGGCGACCAGATCCTCGTACCCCTGAATCTGGTTGGCCGGGGCGAAGGGGTGGATGTTCGCGAACTCCGGCCAGGTGATCGCCTCCATCTCGGTGGTGGCGTTCAGCTTCATCGTGCAGGAGCCGAGCGGGATCATGCCACGGTCCAGGGCATAGTCACGGTCCGAGAGTTTGCGCAGGTAACGCAGCATCGCGGTCTCGGAGTGGTGGGTGTTGAAGACCGGGTGCGTCAGGTATTCGCCGGCTCGGGCCAGCGGCGCGGCGCCGCACTCGGCCGGGGCCGCCACGCCCGCGCCGAACGCCGCCAGGACGGCCGCCACGTGCGCGTCGGTGGTGGTCTCGTCGGTGGAGACCGAGACCCGGTCGGCGTCCACCAGGCGCAGGTCGATGCCGTGCGCCGCGGCGGCGTCCACGATCTCGGCGGCCCGGCCCGGCACGACGGCGGTCACGGTGTCGAAGAACGCCCGGTGCGCGACCTCGATGCCGGCCGCGGTCAGGCTGCCGGCGATGGTCAGCGCGTGGTCGTGGGTGCGCTTCGCGATGGCGCGCAGCCCGGCCGGCCCGTGGTAGACCGCGTACATGCTCGCCATCACCGCGAGCAGCACCTGCGCCGTGCAGATGTTGCTGGTCGCCTTCTCCCGGCGGATGTGCTGCTCCCGGGTCTGCAACGCGAGCCGGTAGGCGGGCGCGCCGTCGGCGTCCTTCGAGACGCCGACCAGACGGCCGGGCAGCGAACGCTCCAACCCCGCGCGCACGGCCAGGTAACCGGCGTGCGGGCCACCGAAGCCGAGCGGCACGCCGAACCGCTGGGTGGTGCCGGCCGCGATGTCCGCCCCGATCTCGCCGGGCGCGCGCAGCAGCGTCAGCGCGAGCAGGTCGGCGGCGACAGTGACCAGCGCGCCGGCGGCGTGGGCGGCCCCGACCAGGTCCTTGTGGTCACGGACGGCGCCGGATGCGCCGGGGTACTGCAGGTGCAGCCCGAAATACTCCTCGGGAAGCTGGTCCCCCTCGACCAGCACGATCTCGATACCCAGAGGCTCCGCCCGGGTGCGCAGCACAGCGAGCGTCTGCGGCAGCGTGTCGGCGTCCACCGCGTACACGTTGCTCTTGACCTTGGAAGCGCGCCGGGCCAGGGTCATCGCCTCGGCGACCGCCGTGGCCTCGTCCAGCATGCTCGCGTTCGCGGTGGTCAGCCCGGTCAGGTCGGTGACCATGGTCTGGAAGTTCAGCAGCGCCTCGAGCCGGCCCTGGCTGATCTCCGGCTGGTACGGGGTGTACGCCGTGTACCACGCCGGGTTCTCCAGCACGTTCCGCTTGATCACCGCGGGGGTGTGCGTGCCGTAGTAGCCGAGGCCGATCATCGGGGTGGCGACGGTGTTGCGGTCCGCGATCGCGCGCAGCTCGGCGATCGCCTCCTGCTCCGAGATCCCGGCCGGCAGGTCGAGCTCGCCGTGGAACCGGATCGTCTCCGGGATCGCGGCGTCCATCAGGTCGTCGAGCGAGTTGTATCCGACCGCCTTGAGCATGTGGGTCTGCTCGTCCGAACCCGGACCGATGTGGCGGGGAACGAAGGGTGACGTCATGGGCGACTCCAGGCTCTCAAGAAGGTCGGCATGCAACCTCCCCCTCTGTCATACCCATCCGGGTACTTCAGAGCGCCTGCCCACGCGGTCCTTCTGCCTGAGAGTTTTCCGGGGAGGGTTTGCCCCTTCGGCGCCGTCGCGAGGACGGTCTCTTCCGCACAGGTGTTGCCGGCCCGACCAACCTACCAGCGGACACCCGGTTGGATCACAGTCCTAGGGTGTGGTCTGTGACGTACACCCCTGATTCCGCCCGCTACGACGCGATGACCTACCGGCGTGCCGGTCGCAGCGGACTGAAGCTCCCCGCCCTCTCCCTCGGTCTCTGGCACAACTTCGGCGACACCCGCCCGCTCGACACCCAGCGCGCCATCGTCCGCCGCGCCTTCGACCTCGGGGTCACCCACTTCGACCTGGCCAACAACTACGGCCCGCCGCCCGGCAGCGCGGAGTCGAACTTCGGCCGGCTGCTCGCGTCCGACCTCCGCGGCCACCGCGATGAGCTGATCATCTCGACCAAGGCCGGCTACACCATGTGGGACGGGCCCTACGGCGACTGGGGCTCCCGCAAGTACCTGGTGTCGTCGCTGGACCAGTCGCTGCAGCGGATGGGCCTGGACTACGTCGACATCTTCTACCACCACCGGCCCGACCCGGAGACGCCGCTGGAGGAGACCGCTTCCGCGCTGGACGCGATCGTCCGGTCCGGCAAAGCCCTCTACGTCGGCATTTCCAACTATAAATCAGCACAAGCCGCGGAGATCGCTCAGATCCTCCGTGACCTCGGCACTCCCCTGCTGATCCACCAGCCGTCCTACTCGATCCTCAACCGCTGGATCGAGCACGACCGCCTGCTCGACACCCTGGAGGGCGCGGGCGCCGGCTGCATCGCGTTCAGCCCGCTGCAGCAGGGCCTGCTCACCGACCGGTACCTCACCGGCATCCCGGACGACTCCCGGATCCGCACCAGCGTCTTCCTCAACGAGAGCGCCCTCGACGCGAAGACGATGGGCCGCCTGCACGCGCTCAACGACATCGCCAAGCGCCGCGGCCAGTCCCTCGCCCAGCTCGCGCTCTCCTGGGCACTGCGCGACCCGCGGATGACCAGCCTGATCATCGGCGCGTCGAGCGTCGGCCAGCTGGAGAACAACATCGCCGCCCTGAGCGGACCGGCCCTGACCGCCGCCGAACTCGACGAGATCGACGCGACGGTCATCGACCTGTGACGTTTCCGCTCGCGCTGTCGGTCGTGGTCGGCTCCCGCGCCTACGGACTGTCCGTGGACGGATCCGACCACGACCGGCGGGGCGTCTTCGTGGCGCCCACCCGGTCCTTCTGGAGCCTGGACAAACCACCCACGCATTTCGACGGCCCGCTCGACGAACAGTTCAACTGGGAGTTCGAGCGATTCTGTACGCTCGCCACGCAGGCCAATCCGACAGTCCTCGAAGTGCTCTGGTCCCCGATCGTCGAAACCGTCACTCCGGACGGCGCGGCGCTGATCGGCGCCCGGCAGGCGTTTCTGTCCCGGCGCGTATTCGCCACCTACGGCAATTACGCCCGCGACCAGCTCGCCAAGGTCGAGGCGCGGCGCGCCCGCACCGGCGAGACCAATCACAAACAGGCGATGCACATGATTCGCCTGCTGATCGCCGGCGCCCACGTGCTGCGCACCGGCGATGTCCTCGTCGACGTGGGCGCGCTGCGCGACCGCCTGCTGTCCGTCCGGCGCGGCGAGGTCGGCTGGGACGAGATCAGCGCCTGGTCGTCGGCCCTGCTCGCCGACCTGGACGACGCCGCCCGCGGCACCGCGCTGCCGGACGGGCCGGACCGGGAGGGGATCAACCGGCTGCTCTCCGCCACCCGCGAGCGCAACCTGTGATGAGGGTCGCGCGCTCCCCGGCGAATGCGGCTGCCCGGCCCTCGCAGATCGTGGAACTCCCCATGCCAGCTGGTGCTCAGCATTTCACCGCAGCACTGACCCGATTGGCTAGATCCGGCGCCGGTAGTGCGCCGATGCGGCCGCATGTCACGGGCGGTCGCCGCTGACCGCGGAGCGCTGGGGGTTTACGTCATTCTGTGGGGCTTGGGGCGTCCGCGGGTTTCCGTACAGCGCGGGGTTTACCGCGGATGCCGGCACGCTGGGTGACAACGGTTCGCGCTGGCGCGCGGCCCGGCCCCGTTTCGGCTTCCCCTGCGGCGGCGACGACGTGGCCCCCGAGAACTGCCACGTCCGGGAGCGCTGACGACCAGCCGGACCAGCCGGTCGTGAGTGCTGCCCTCCGCTGGTGTGGATCGTGGAAAGGCGTGGTCCGGCTGGCGCTCAGTGCCGCCCCTACCAGCCGGCGAGAACACCGACACCCAGCCGAGTACGACGAGCTGGCCACCAGTGCTGCCGGATCCCTGTTCCGAGAGCACTCCGCGCCAGCCCGCCCCCACCGCTCCAAGAACCACAACCCGGCGGCGCCACCTCACGTCCTACCGGGCGCCGAATGCTGCCAACAACGCCGCTCGCGGACACTCAGAACCAGCCGCCATCACATTCCCTGTCGCCGCCCCGAAAAGCGCGACAATCACACACTCTAAGCCATCCTAGGAACCTAGGTGCTTGCCTTTCCCGTGATACATCGGTTTAGGCTGGCGTCATGTCCGTGAGCACAGCCCCGGTGATGCACCTGGCCCGGCCGCATCGGCCGGTCGTCGTCGCCGGGACGCTGAGCGAATTGCGCGGCCCCACCACCGGCCTCGTCGAGTTGCCCTTGCGCCTCTGGTGGAATCCGCATCGCGCATTCGATCTCAGCCAGCACACGATGCTGTTGTGGATGTATGAGAACGTCCTTCGCGAAGCGATCCGGATCGACGAGATCCAGGCCTATATCGACGGCCCGACCCTGGTCCGCGTCTGGGCGGAGCTCAATCTGCCGCGCGGCGTGCGCGCCGCCTGGGAGGCCCGGCACCGGCGGCTGAAAGAAGCCAGTGCACGTCGATGACTTCTACTCCGACGTGGCCCGCATCGCCCTGACCGTGGCGACCAAGCACGGCTTCGTCCTGGGCGGCGGCGTGGCCTGGCTCGTCAACGGCCTGGTCGCGCGCCCGACCGAGGACATCGACCTGTTCACGGACACCGCCGGCGGGGTGCGAGCCGCGGCCGGCGACGTCACCGCGGCGCTCACCGAAGCCGGTTACCGGGTGGTCCGCGAGGAGGCCGACGAGCTGTTCGCCGGCATGGACGCCGACATCCAGGAGTTCCTGGTCGCGAGCGACGAGCGCGCGCTGCGGCTGACGCTCTGCCGCCTGGACCGGCACCGCGCGCCGGTGGTGATGGACGTCGGCCCGGTCATGCACCTGGACGATCTGGTGGCGACGAAGGTGGCCGCCCTGGTCAACCGCCGCGAGGTCCGCGACTACATCGACGTCGCCGCCGCCCTCGACCGCTATCCGCTGGACCGGATCCTGCGCCTGGCCCACGCCGCGGACCCGGCACTCGACCCGGAGGACATCGCCGACGCCGGCCGGTACCTGGATCGCCTCGACGACGCCCGGTTCGCCCTCTACGGCCTGGATGCCCACGCCATCCGGGAGCTCCGGTCCCGCCTGTCCGACTGGCCAAGATCATGATTGGGTACGGACCCCCGCGAACTCCCCGGGAGTCCCCCGCCGCGACCTCCCCGGACCCGCACGGCCGCTGCGGCGGCCGTGCGGCATCAGTTTGACCTCAACCGAACTTCACGTCCTACCGTTCGCACCATGACTGATCCCGTGCTGGATCCGGCCGCGTACTGGACCGGCGTGGCGCACCGGGCGCTCATCGCGTTCATCCGTGCCCGGGAGGCCGAGCTGGGCCTGACACACCCGCAGTTCTGGCTGCTCAGCGCCCTGGCCGAGCAGAACAATCGCACCCTCTCCGAGCTGCGCCGCGACCTGCGCGCCCCAGTGCCGGCCGGCGGCGACCGGCCGGCCGATGAGCTGCGCGCCCCACTGCCGCCCGCCGGCGACCGGCCGCCCGTTGATCCGCGCGCCCCACTGCCGACCGACGACCTGGCTGCCGACGATCTGGCCGCCGAGGCGGAGTCCCTGCTGGACCAGCGCCTCGTCACCGTCGACCGCCACGGCCGCCTCCGCATCACCGCCGCCGGCCGCACCGCCCGCGACGAGCAGAGCCGGCACCTCCCCGAGATCACCGCCCACATCCACGCCGGAATCCCGGACGCCGACTACGACGCGGCCCTGTCCGTCCTGCGCCGGCTAGTCGTCAACGTCTCCTGACCACGTACCACTCACGTTTGTCGATATCAACTACGGTCGATGCATCCGGTCAACTACCAGGGCGGAGCCGGTGGGGACGCGTCGTGCTGGTGGCTGGTCCTCGCCTGTCGTCAGATCAGCAGCAATGTCTTCCCCACGGCGGTACGGTTCTCGACCGCGGCGTGTGCGTCGGCGGCACCCTCCAACGAGAAGCTCTGCCCGATGATCGGCCGGACCAGTCCCGCCGCACCAAGCGACATCATCCGGTCCGCCCACCGCACCACATGCGGTCCGAATTCGAAGAGCTGTTCGATGCCGATCACCTGCACGCCTCGACGACCAGCCTCTGCGGGGTCGATGAGCGTGGCCGCGCCACTAGCCGCGCCGTGAACCGAGAAGCGGCCGCCGCGGGCCGTCACATCGAACGCGGCCCGCCCGATCTCGCCTCCGACGCCGTCGAACACCACATCCGGTCCCGCGCCACCGGTCGCGTCGAGTACCCGCCGGGTCCAGCCGGGGTCGGAGTAGTCGACCACCGCGTCGGCGCCCAGTTCCCGGACCACATCGAGCTTCCGGGCGCCGCGAGCGGCTCCGACGACCCGCGCACCCGCCGCGCGGGAGAGTTGCACCAGCAGGCTGCCCACCCCGCCCGCCGCTGCTTCGACCAGAACCCAGTCATCTGGGCTGATCTCGGCGTGTTCGGCCAGCCCTTGCGCCGTGCTGCCGTCGCTGTACAGTGCCGCGGCGTCCGGCAGGCGGAGGCTGTCCGGCACCGGGAACAGCTCCCCGACCGGCGCCACCGCGCGCTCGGCGAAACCACCGGTCTGTCCCGTGCTCGCCACGACTCGCCGCCCGAGCCAAGCCGGATCCGCCCGGGCACCTGCGGCGCTCACCACTCCGGCCACCAGACCGCCCGGCACGTACGGCAGTCGCGGGCGTTCATGCCATCTGTCGGTGCCGCGCCGGATCTGCGTCTCGACGAACGTCATACCGGCCACCGCCACATCGATCAGGACCTGGCCCGGCCCGGCCACCGGGTCGGGCACCTGACGGAGAACCAGCACCTCGGGACCGCCGAAACGGGTCGCCTGGACGACTCGCATTCCACCTACTCCTCT
Organism: Actinoplanes sp. NPDC023936; assembly: GCF_040639325.1. Taxonomy (NCBI): domain Bacteria; kingdom Bacillati; phylum Actinomycetota; class Actinomycetes; order Micromonosporales; family Micromonosporaceae; genus Actinoplanes; species Actinoplanes sp. NPDC023936. Next base: position 56,950 of record NZ_JBEZZR010000014.1, read on the forward strand.
CCGTTCACCGGCGCGAACGCCGTGTGGCCTCACGCTGGCCCGGCCGCGACTCCAGTGATTCCGATCCCTCGGCCTGAGCGGCGCGACGGAGGCCCACGACCGCCGCCAGCGCGCCCAGCGCCATGAGGACCGCGGCGACGGCGTAGCTGCCGCCGACCGCTCCGGCAAGCTGGGTCTCGAGCTCGGCGCGGGCGAACGGATCGAGGGCGAGCATCGCAGCGAGCCCGCCGGCGTCGGCGGTGCCCAGGTCAGGCACCCGGGTAGACACGAGAACGGTGAGAGTGGTGGCGACGAGCGCAACGCCGACAGCGCTGGCGATCTGCTGGACGAGCGCGAGCAGTGTCGTACCGCGAGGGGTGTCCTCGTGCTCCAGGTCGCGCACGGCCACGGTCATGGTCGGCATCAGGGTGGCGCCGGAACCGACGCCGAGAACGGCCGCCGCGGCTGCGATCATCGGGTACGGAGCGCCGCTCGTCGTAGTGATAAGCAGCGCGATGCTGCCCAGCAGGCCCAACGTCACGCCGGTGACCACGATGCGTGCCGGTGATACTCGGTCCACCAGCCGAGTCGCGATCTGCAGCGTCGCTCCGACGGCGAGAGCCATCGGGATGGTGATGGTGCCGGCCAGGGCGGCGGGGTCGCCGCGGACACCTTGGACGTAGATCGGCAGGATCGACATCGCCCCGAAGTAGGCGGCGCCGAAACACACCAGCACGGCCAGGCCAGCGGCAAGGGGCCGATGGCGCAGCAGCCGCAGGTCGACCAGTGGGGCATCGATCCGCAGCGCGCGGACGACGAACGCGGCGAGGAGCAACACGCCCGTACCGAGCGCGGCAATCACCTCGAGGTTCATCTCGCCGGTCTCCCCGATGAGGGTGCACCCCAGCACCAGCAGCACGGCGCCGCCGGACACCTGAGCCAGGCCGGTCCAGTCCATCCGCGGGGTCGGGGCGGGGTCGGCGGGTGGGCGTGGCAGCAGCCGAGCGCACAGCAGTACGGCCGCAACGCCGATCGGCACGTTGAGGAGGAAGATCCAGCGCCAGGAGGCGGTGTCGACCAGCCAGCCGGCCAGAGGCGGGCCGAGGACGGGGCCGATGACCAGGGGCAGGCCCAGCAGGCTCATCAAGCGACCGCGGGCGTCGCGGGGCACGGAGCGCAGGCCGATGGCCTGCCCCACGGGGTTGAGCAGACCGCCGCCGAGGCCCTGCAGGACCCGGAACACGGTGAGCGACCGGACGTCCCATGCCAGGCCCGCCAGAGCCGAGGACACGGTGAAGATCGCCAGCGCGGTCACGTACACGCGGCGGGCGCCGTAGCGGTTCGCCGTCCAGCCGGCGAGTGGCGTCACCGCGACGACGCCGAGCAGATAACCGCTGGTCACCCACTGCACCGCAGGGAGGGTCGAATCGAGATCGGCGACGATCGCGGGTACCGCGACCAGGGCGACGGTGGTGTCCACCGTGACCATAAGCCCGCCGAGGGCGAGCACCAGGCCGATGACACGTGCACGACTATCCATGTCGGCTCCGGCCCGACGCTCAGCGCTGAAACGGGCGGTCGCGGCGGGCGGCGTGCAGCGTCGCCGCCCACCAGGCCAGTTCGCGCAACGCCTCGTCCAGGGCCTCGCCGGTGCCCGGCGGTGGCGTGAACCCGTCGCGGCCGATGTCGTTCCACGGCGCCCGCAAGCCGACGGCGCGCCGGGTGGTCACCACATGCAGTTCGGCGAAGACGCCGCGCAGATGCTCGGTGGCCAGCACGCCGCCCTGCACCCCGTACGACAGCACGGTGGCCGCCTTGAACATCCACTCGCCGTAGTGCCAATCGATCGCCCGCTTCAAGCCGGCCGGATAGCTGTGGTTGTACTCAGGGGTGACGACGACGTACCCGTCGGCGCGCTCGATGCGGTCGGCGATCACTGAGCGGGGACCGCCGCCCGGCTCCAGGTGTTCGTCGTCGGGCAGCTCGCACTCGGCCAGGTCGACCAGGTCGACGTCGGCGATGCCGGCCGCCTTGCCGGCGGCCCAGTCGGCGAGTACGCGGCTCAGCCGGTCCTTGCGGACGCTGGCGGCGATGACGGCGAGGCGTAGCGGCGGCTGCTCCCCTCGGTCGGCCGCCGCCGACGCGGTCTCGGGTGAAGGGCTGTACAGGGGCGTCGGACTGCTCATGGCTGCCATGCTTTGCCTTCAACATATGTTGAAGTCAAGCAGCCGGTGGGCCACCATGGCCGAGTGAGCATCGCAGCGCAGATCCCCTCCCGCTTCACCCTCACGGTCAAAGACGTCGCGACCACGGCCGGCGTCGCACCCTCCGCCGTGCGCTTCTACGAGCAGCACGGGGTGATCACCGCCCACCGCACCGCAGGAGACCAGCGACGCTTCGACGAGAGCGCCGCCTGCCGGATCAAGGTCGCCAAGGTCGCCCAGCGCGTCGGACTCACCGTCCGAGAAATCGCCGACGTCTTCGTCACGCTCCCGGACGACCCCGAGCCGCAGGACTGGCAACGTGTCGCCGCCGTCCTCATCGACGAAGCCGAGACGCGCACCGCGGCACTACAGGCGTACCTCGATGAGATGCTCTCCGGCGCCCGGCTGTGCGAGATCGACAATCGCATCGAGGTGCCCGACTAGACCCGGGTCAACTCAACCTGCGAAGACCAGCGGCGGCGGCCGCTCGCAGCTGCTCGCCGTACTCACCCGCCGGCAACGCACCGTCATACTCGGCCGCCCGCTGGAACGCGACACGCGCGGCGCAGTGTCGCCCCGTTGCTCATGGGCCATCGCTACACCCACGAGCAGCGACGGGTAGAAGGCGGCCACCCTGTCGTCGCCCACGGCGTCGGCATGCCGCAACGCCTCCTGGTTCCACCGGAGGATCTCCGCGGGATCGTCCTGCCGCCGGGCGAGGTAGTGCGCCGCGACGCACGCGTCGTAGTCGTCGGTACGCGCCGCCCATGCCTGCTCGAACAACGCGCGGGCGTCCGGCAGCCGCCCCTCCGCCTCCGCCTGCATTCCCTCCTGGCACAGCTTCAGCACCGGATTACCGAGATCCATCATCACTCCCATGATCACCAACAGATCGACGCGACGACCATGAGGCCTCGACCAGGTCGAGGGTCAAGCAGGCAGGGCGGCATCGTGGACCGGCATCCGGCCCGGCCCTCGTCACGACCGCGCTCGCCGCCCAGGATTCTCCACCGAGCGCTTGTTGCAAAGTTATGGCAATAGTGATCCGATTGCCTCACGTGGAAGGACGGGGGTGTGAATGATCATGCGGGGCTACGGCGGCGCAGGCACGACCGAACCGGCCGGTAACGACCTGTCCGGTCTGATCGGTGCCTGGGTGCACGGATGGGCCGTCTCACGAGCCGTGCCGACGCCGGCCACCGTGCCCGGTGGATGGCGCCTGCGAGTCGGGCTCGCAGGCCATCGCATCCGGTACGTCCTGGCAGCGTACGACCACGTGTCATGCGGCGAACCAGGCCGTCGACAGGCCGCACGGGGAACCTGGATCAAAGCCGCGACAGCCCCCGAGGACCTCCGTAGGGCACTGCCCGCCACCTGGACGATGGCCGACACCGGTCATCTCATGACGATCCCTTTCACCGCCGGCACCGCGACTCCCCCGCCGTCGTACACCATCCGGATCGCGGTCCTCGACGATGTCGTCGTGGCCTCGGTCGTCGACGCCACCGGCGAGATCGCCGCCTCGGGCCGGCTCGCGCAGGCCGGTCAGGCGGGGGTCATCGATCAGGTCGAGACCGCGCCCGCGCACCGCCGCCGCGGTCTCGGCCGCACTGTCATGCGCACCCTCAGCCACCACGCCACCCGGCTCGGCATGCGCGGCGGCGTCCTCGTCGCCACCGACGAGGGCCGCGACCTCTACCGCAGCCTGGGCTGGACGGTCCGCACGCCCATCGCCGCAGCGCACATACCCGAAGCCGGCGCACCACTCACGTGATCGAGCAGAGTGGCACGACGAGCATCGTCAGGTCGCCCCGGCGGAACCGGTCCGGCGCAGCAGCTCGGTGATCTCGTTGGCCCGCTGCGGCCGGGCGAACAGCCATCCCTGCCCGGTGTCGCACCCCAGAGCCCGCAACCGATCGGCCTGCGGCCGGGTCTCGACGGCCTCCGCCGTCACCGACAGCCCGATCACATGGGCCAGCCGCACGATCGTCTCCACGATCTGCTCGTCCACCTCGGAGGCGGGCGGCACCCCGCGCAGGCCGTCCACGAACGGCCCGGCCAGCTTCAGGATGTGCACCGGCAGCCGCCGCAGGTAGGCCAGGTTCGAGTACCCGGTGCCGAAGTCGTCGATGGCGATCCGGATGCCCCGCTCGGCGAGAGCGCGCAGCGGCGCCGAGTCGTTGTCCATCACGGCGCTCTCGGTCAGCTCCAGGACCAGCAGGGACGGGTCCAGGCCGGTACGGGTGAGGATCTTCTCCACGTCGGCCGGCAGGGCCGGCTCGTGAACCTGCGACACGGTCATGTTGACGCTCACCGACAGCTGCGCCGACGGGAACGCCCGCGCCCAGTACGCGGCCTGCCCGCACGCCTCCTCGAGGACCCACCGCCCGAGCGGCAGGATCACCCCGGTCTCCTCGGCGAGCGGGATGAACGCGTCCGGCCCGAGCTCGCCGCGTTCCGGGTGCTGCCAGCGGACCAGGGCCTCGACACCGGTGAGGCGCCCGTCGGCGAGGCTCACGAGCGGCTGGTAGACCAGCGTGAACTCGCGCCGGTCGAGGGCGTCCGGCATCGCGGCGGCGAGCGCGTACCGGGCGGCCTGCCGGGCGTCCCGGTCGGCGTCGTAGGTGACGTAGCGCCCCCGGCCCTCGGACTTCGCGACGTAGAGCGTGAGGTCGGCGGCTTTCATCAGCTCGGCGGGGCTGGTGTCCAGGACCGCGCTCTCGACGACGCCGATGCTGGCCGAGATCCGCGTCCGGTGCCGGCCCAGCTGGAACGGCCGGGACAGGGCCGCCAGCACCGACGCGGCGAGACGGGTCAGCTCGTGCGGCCCGTCCGGGTCGTCGACGAGCAGCACGAACTCGTCGCCGCTGACCCGCCCGGCGATCTGGTGCGCCGGCGCGCAGCAGTCCCGCAGCCGGTCCGCGACGGCCACCAGCAGGTCGTCGCCGACCTGGTGCCCGAGGGTGTCGTTGATCCGTTTGAAGCCGTCCAGGTCGAGGAAGCAGACGCCGACCCGGGCGTCCGGGCCGGCCTCGGCGAAGATCCGGTCGAGGCGGTCGGCGATCATCGCCCGGTTCGGCATGCCGGTGAGCGGGTCGTGGGTGGCCTGGTGCTCCAGCCGGTCCTGCAGCCGCAGCCGGTCGGTGATGTCCTGCACCATCGCGATGGTGAACTCGGGCGCGCCGTCGTCGTCGCGGATCAGCGACGAGGTCATGTCGGCCCAGACCACGCCCCCGTCGGCCCGGTAGTAGGCCTTCTCCAGGCGCACGGCGTCCCGTTTGCCGGCGATCAGCTCCTCGTAGAGCAGCCACATGTCGGGCGGGTCGCTGGGGTGCGCGAGGTCCGGCACCCGCAGCCCGGTCATCTCCTCCACGGTGTACCCGAGCAGGTCGGCGAAGGCCTGGTTGACCCGGACGATCCGCCCGTCCATGGTGCTGACGCCGATCCCGACGGCGGCGTTGTGGAAGACCGCGCGCATCCGGGACTCGCTGGCCCGCAGAGCCCGTTCGGCGGCGGCGTGCGCGTCCAGGACGGCCCGGTTGAGGCGTTCCTGCTCGGCCATGGTGGCGGCGCGCAGGGCCCGGGCGTACCCGGCCGCGACCGCCGCCGCGGCCGTCCTGTCGTCCAGGACGCCGATGATCGCCTCGAGCACCGACGGGTCGGTCAGATGTGCTTCCACCAGGGCGGCGCCGACACCGGACGGGTCGTCCGGCAGCAACGCGGCGAGCCGTTCCAGCAGGGCGTCCAGGTCCGCGGAGTCGAGGGGCACGAAGATCGACCGGGTCAGCTCACGCCGCCACCGCCGAGCGAACACGCGTCAACCCTTACGAGCGACACCGGCGTACGCACCGACCTGCTCGGGATGCTCGTCGACCGGGTCCTGCGGGTCCGGCCGCCACTGCGGTATGAAGACCAGACCCGGCTCGACCAGGTCGAACCCGTCGAAGTACGCGGTGATCTCCGCGGCCGGCCGCAGGCTGATCTCGGTGCCGGTCCGCGACGACAGCCGCTGCGCCTCGATCACCTCGGGCGGCTGGCCGTCGCCGGTGGCGTGCGAGATGAGCAGGTGACTGCCGGGCGCGAGGGCGTCGCGCAGGGCCGCCACCGCGGCGCCCGGGTCGTCGGCGTCCGGCACGAAGTGCAGCACCCCGGCGAGCAGGACGGCCACCGGCTCACTGAAGTCGATCAATTCCAGCTTAAGAGACTCAGCGATGATCCGGTCGGCGTCCCGGACGTCCGCGCAGATCACCCCGGTCCCGCCGACGCCGGCCAGGATGGCCCGGCTGTGCTCGACGGCGACCGGGTCGATGTCGACGTAGACGACTTTCGATCCGGGCGCCGCGTCGAGCGCGATCTCGTGCACGTTGCCGGCCGTGGGGATGCCGGATCCGATGTCGAGGAACTGCCGGATGCCCTCGGCCGCCAGGAACCGCACGGCCCGGCGCAGGAAGACCCGGTTGGACCGCATCGTCTCGCCGATGTTCGGGGTCATCGCGGCGATCTGCTCGGCGAGCTGCCGGTCGACAGCGAAGTTGTGCGCCCCGCCGAGGAAGTAGTCGTAGACGCGAGCGGCGCTGGGCCGATTCACGTCGATGCCGGCGGGAACCCAGTCGGTCGTCTCGGTCACGCGCGCCCCTTAGATCGAGAGATCACGATCAGCGACAGTATTGATCAGCGACCATACCCGAAAATCTTCGCCGCGAGGTCGGTCATCACCTCGGTCGCTCCCGCGCCGATGCCCAGGATCCGGGTGTCGCGGTAGTGCCGCTCCACCTCGCTCTCCCGCATGTACCCCATGCCGCCGTGCAACTGGACGGCCTCGTCCACCACGTACTTGCAGGTCTCGACGGCCGCGTTCTTCGCCATGCAGACCTCGCCGGCGACGAACTCGCCGGCCGCGTGCCTCCGGGCGACCTCGCGGGTGTAGGTCCGGGCCAGCTCGATGCGCTGCCGCATCTGAACGAGCTTGTGCTGCACCACCTGCCGGGCGATGAGCGGCCTGCCGAACGTCTCGCGCTCCCGCGTGTATGCCAGGCAAAGATCAAGACATCGCTGCGCGACGGAGTACGCGTGCACGGCCGCGATGATCCGCTCCGGAACGAAGACCTGGCCGATCAGCGTGAACCCGGCGTTCTCCGGCCCGATCAGGTTGGCGGCCGGCACCCGGCAGTCGGTGAACGACAGCTCGGCGGTGTCCGAGCAGAGCCAGCCCATCTTGTCGAGCTTGCGGGACACCGCGAAGCCCGGCGTGCCCTTCTCGATGACGAGCAGGCTGATCCCGGAGGCGCCGGGGCCGCCGGTCCGCACCGCTGTGGTCACGAAGTCGGCCCGGATCCCCGAGGTGATGAACATCTTCGCGCCGTTGACGACGTAGGAGTCGCCGTCGCGGACCGCGGTGGTGCGCAGGTGCGCCACATCGGAGCCGGCGTCCGGCTCGGTGATGCCGAGCGCGCTGACCTTCTCCCCGGCCAGGGTGGGCCGGACGAACCGCTCGATCAGGGCGGTGTCGCCGCTCGCGATGATGTGCGGCAGCGCGATCCCGTGCGTGAAGATCGCCGCATGCGCGCCGGAGGAGCCACCGGCCTCGAGGAACGCCTCGGTAGCGAGCGTCATGTCGACGGTGTCGCCGCCCTCGCCGCCGACCTCGTCCGGGAACCCGATGCCGTAGAGGCCGGCCTTGGCGGCGCTCCGGTGCACCTCGCGCGGGATCTCGCCGCCCCGCTCCCAGGCGGGAAGGTTCGGGAGGATCTCCCGGCCGACGAACTGCTTCATCGACGCTTGCACTGCCGCGCGCTCCGCGGTCTCGATCATGCCTGGCTCCTTCGAGGGGTTTCGACGAGGGTGTCCGGGTCACGGCGGCCCAGCAGGATCGCGGCGGCCCGCTTCCAGCGGCGGATCAGCAGTTCACGGCTCGCCAGGTCGCCGCTGACGATGCCGGTCAGGGCGAGGCCGGTGAGCACCTCGAACGTGAAGTGGACGACGGTGTCGACGCGCGGGTCGTCGGTGAGCAGTTCCCGGGCGTGGTCCCGCAGCGTCCCGAAGATCTCCTTCTCGACCGGGACCAGGGCGTCGCGCAGGGCCGCGTCGGTGCGCGCGGCGTTCCACAGTTCGAGAGCGGCCCAGAAGATCGGCGACGAGAAGTGCCGCCACACCGCGTCGATGAACGCGTCGAGCGGCTCGACGCCGGGCGCCACCATGCCGATCTCGGCAGCCAGGCCGTCGAGGCGCCGGCGTGCCACGTGCTGCACCGCGGCGACCAGCAGATCCACCTTCGTCGGGAAGTGGTGCAGCAGCGTGCCGCGTGGCACGTCCGCCCTGGCCAGGACCTCGGCGGTGGTGGTCTCGGCATAGCCGCGCTCGACCAGGCACTGCACCGTCGCGTCCAGGATCTTCGACCGGGTCGCCTCACTGCGCTGGGCCTGAGTGCGCCGGCCCTGTTCCGCTGTCACGGCAGTAACCGTACGACCTGACGGTTAGTTCGGTCTACAGCGGATTTCCGACGCAGAGATCGAGGGCTTGTGGTGACCCGGGTCACTCGCTTACCGTCACGCCAGACTGTTAGGGAGTCGTCTATGCCCGCTCGTCAGCGCCTCGCCCTGCTCCGTGCGGTCGCCGCGGCCGCGCTGCCCCGCCGCGGCCGCCCGGAGACCGGCGGTCCGGACACGGCGGCGCGGGAGACGGCGGCGCGCGAGATGGTCGCGCCGCCCCGCGAGCTGAAGTACCCGTTCGCCGCGTCCGCCGCGATCCCGGCGTCACCGGAAGCCGTCTTCGCCGTGCTCGCCGATCCGGCCCGGATGCCGGACTGGCTGGTCCTGCACACCGGCTGGGCGGGCACGCCGCCGGCCCGGATCACCGACGGCGCGCGCTTCGCGCAGCGCGCCAAGCTGATGGGCATGGCCACCGAGGTGCGGTGGACCGCTTCGGGGGTACGGGAACCGGCCGCCATCTGGCTCGACGGGACCGGCCCGATGGGCATCGTCGTCGGGCTCTACCTGTCGCTGGGCAGCCTGCCGTCCGGGACCGCCGGGTCCGGCACGCTGGTCCGCGTCGACGGCGGCGTGGAGGGCGGCTCGGCCGACGGACCGCTCGGTCCGATGGTCGCCCGCAACCTGGCCGACGCGATGACCAAGTCCCTGGAGCGCCTGGCCGCCGCGGTCGCCGAGCGCTCCGATCGCACTCGGCCGGCCGACCCGGGACCCTCCCCGAAAGACTCCTCCCACCAGGAAACCTCCCGCCGAGAACGACCCCGGTCCCGGCCGGTGCTCTCGCCCAAGCCCGCGCCGGTGCGCCACCAGCGGACCGGCAGGGAGATCGACCCGTGGACGCCCGTGATCGTCGGCGTCGGTCAGGTGTCCGAGCGGTCCACCGATCCGCTCGGCGCCGACCCGGTCTCCCTCGCGGTCCGCGCTCTGCGGGCGGCCGAACAGGACAGTGGCGTCGCCGGGCTGCTCGCCACCGCCGACTCGGTGGCCTACGTGCCGAGCGTGTCCTGGCAGTACCCGGACGGCGCCGCCCTGATCGCCGCGGCCGTCGGCGCGTCCCCGGCCGAGACCGTGCGCAGCAGCACGTTCGGCGGGGACGGCGGGCTCCGGCTGATCAACGACGCGGCCGCGTCGATCGCCGCCGGTCACGCGTCGATCGTGCTCGTCGGCGGGGCGGAGGCGGCGGCGACCGCGGCGGCCGCCGAGAAGGCCGGGCGCGAGCTGGGCTGGCCGGGACAGGCCGAGGGCACCGCGCCGAGCCGGATCGTCGGCGTCGACCGCGAACCCAACAACGGACCGGAGACGGCGGCCGGCCTGGTGGCGCCCATCTACCTGTACGCGCTGATCGAGTCGGCCGTGCGCGGAAAGCTCGGCCTGTCCGTTTCCGAGCATCAGCGCCGGATCACCGAGCTGTGGTCGCGGTTCTCCGCGGTGGCCGCCGCGAATCCGTATGCCTGGCTGCCCGGGGCACGCCGCCCGGCGGAGCTGGCCGACGCGACCGGGGAGAACCGGCCGATCTCGTCCCCGTACCCGAAACTGCTGACCGCGCATCTGCAGGTCAATCAGGCGAGCGGGGTGATCCTGTGCAGCGCGGCGGCGGCCGTGTCGGCCGGGATCCCGCAGGATCGGTGGGTGTTCCCGCATGCCGGGGCGCACGCCACCGACGAGTGGTTCGTCTCGGAGCGGGCGGATCTCGCGGCGTCACCGGCCATCCGGGCGGCGGGCACGGCCGTCCTCGACCACGCCGGGCTCGGCATCGCCGACATCGCGCACGTCGACCTCTACGCCTGCTTCCCGTCGGCTGTCGAGATCGCGGCCGCCGAGCTCGGGCTGGACCTGGAACGGCAGCTCACCGTCACCGGCGGGCTGACCTTCGCCGGTGGGCCGGGCAACAACTACTCGGGGCATGCGGTGGCCAGCCTGGTACCCCTGCTGCGATCCGACCCGGCGGCGTTCGGCCTGGCCACCGCCCTCGGGTGGTACCTGACGAAGCATGCGGCGGGCGTGTTCTCGGCGACGCCACCGGCCCGGCTCTACGCGGACATCGACGCTGATCCGCGGATGCCGCGACCGGCGGCGCGCGCCGCTGCCGGTTCCGGCGCCGGTCCCGCGGTGCTGGAGGCGTACACGATCCCCTATGAGCGTTCCGGATCGCCCGCCGCCGCCGTGATCACCGCGCTCGCCCCGGACGGCTCCCGGATCGTGCGGCGCGCGACCGACCCCGAGCTGATCGCGCGCCTGCTCGCCGACGATCCCCTCGGATGGACAGTGGAGTTCACCGCGGACCGGGTGACCGTCACCGACACCACCCGATCGCCGCTGCCGGGCCCGGCCGAACCGCCGGTGATCGTGGAGTGGCACGGGCCGGTCACGGTGTTCCGGCTCAACCGGCCCGCCGTGCGCAACGCGATCGACCTGGCCACCGCGCGGGCCCTGGAACGCGCCGTCGACGCCTTCGAGGCCGACCCGTCCGCGCTGGTCGCCGTGCTGACCGGCAGCGACACCACGTTCTGCTCCGGCATGGACCTGAAAGCCGCCGCCCGCGGCGAGTACCCGATCACCGAGGGCCGCGGCCTGCTCGGCATCACCGCCCGGCCGCCCGCGAAACCGCTGATCGCCGCCGTCGAAGGCGCCGCGCTCGCCGGCGGCTGCGAACTCGCGCTCGCCGCCGACCTGATCGTCGCCGCCGAGGACGCCTGGTTCGGCATCCCCGAGGTCAAGCGCGGCCTGATCGCGGCAGCCGGGGGCGTGCTGCGGCTGGCACAGTCCCTGCCCCGCAGCACCGCCCTCGAGATGGCGCTCACCGGCGCGCCCCTGCCGGCCCGCCGGCTGCACGAGCTCGGCCTGATCAACCGGGTCACCGCACCCGGCAAGGCCCGGGACACCGCCCTCGAACTGGCGCAGGAGATCGCCGCCAACGCGCCGCTGTCCGTCCGTCTCTCCAAGCGCATCGTCGACGAGCACCGCGACTGGAGCACCGCGGAGTCCTTCGACCGTCTCTCCGACTTCGCCGGCGAGGTGATCGGCTCCGCGGACGCCCAGGAGGGCATCCGCGCCTACGCCGAAGGCCGAGCCCCCCAATGGAAGGGCAACTGATGAGTACGCTCGAACATCTGCACGCGGTCCTGCGGATGCACCAGATCGGGATCGTCAACCTCGCCCGCCCCGACCGGCTGCTCAAGATGGCCGCCACCAACGGCCGGCTCGGCCCGCAGGCCGCCCTGATCATGAAAGCGGCCGCCGAGCACCCGGACCTGCCCGCCGTGACCGACGAGCGTGGCAGCCTCACCTACCGGGAACTCGACGAGCAGTCCAACGCCCTCGCGCACGCGCTGAAGAGCTTCAACCTGCCGGACCGCTCGGTCGTCGGCGTGCTCGCCCGTGACCACCGGGGGCTGCTGCTGGCGATCAGCGCGACCGCGCGGGCCACCCTGCGGCTCGCCCTGATGAACACCGGCCTGGCCCCGCAGCAGCTCACCCAGGTGGTGGAGCGGGAGAAGGTACGGGTCCTGCTGCACGACGCCGAATTCGACGACCTGGTGTCCGGGGTGACGGTCCCGCGGTACCTGACCTGGGGTTCGTCGCCGGGCACGTCCATCGAGGAGCTGGCGTCGGGCCGGCCGACCACCCCGCTGCCCCTGCCGGACAAGCCGGGCGGGTTCATCATCCTCACCAGCGGGACCACCGGCCTGCCCAAGGGCGCGCCGCGGACCAAGGTGTCGCCGCTGGCCAGCGCCTTGATCGCGGACCGGATCCCGTTCCCCCGCCAGGGCGCCGCGGTGATCTCCTCGCCGCTGTTCCACAGCACCGGTTTCGGCGCGTGGACCGTCGGGCTGTCGCTGGCGAACCACGCGATCCTGATGCGCCGCTTCGACCCGGAACGGGTCCTCGCCGCGATCGCCGAGCACCGGGCGCAGATGCTCGTCGCGGTGCCGACCATGATGACCCGGATCCTCGCCCTCGGGCCCGAGATCATCGCCAAGTACGACACGTCGTCGCTGCGCACGGTGTTCGTCGCCGGATCGGCCCTCGCCCCCGAGCTGACGAAACGGTTCCAGGACACGTTCGGGGACGTGGTCTACAACGTCTACGGCTCCACCGAGGTCGCCGTCGCCACTGTCGCCCAGCCGGCCGAGTCCCGGCGCGCCCCCGGAACCGTCGGCAAGCCGCCGGTCACCGTGCACGTGGCGCTCTTCGACCCGTCCGGCAGCCGGATCACCACGCCGGACACGATCGGGCGGGTGTTCGTGCGTACCGGGATCCCCTTCGAGGGCTACACCGACGGCCAGCACAAACAGATCATCGACGGTTTCATGTCCACCGGAGACCAGGGCCACTTCGACGCCGAGGGCCTGCTCTACATCGACGGCCGCGACGACGACATGATCATCTCAGGCGCGGAGAACGTGTATCCGCAGGAGGTGGAGAACCTGCTGGCCGCCCGCGAGGACGTCCTCGAGGCAGCGGTGATCGGCGTCGACGACCCGGAGTTCGGCAAGCGGCTGCGCGCCTTCGTGGTCCCGGTCGAGGGGGCGGTCCTGGACGCCCAGGACATCAAGGACTACGTGAAGGGTTCGCTGGCCCGATACAAGGTCCCCCGCGACGTGGTCTTCCTGGACGAGCTCCCCCGCAACCCCACGGGCAAGCTGATCCGCCGCGACCTGCCGACCGGCCCCCTGTAGCCGGCCGACCCCGTAGCCCTCTCCCCACGCGGCCCGGAACCGCGTGCGGGCCGGGAACCGCGTGCGGCCCGGCACCGCCCCCCTGAGAGCCAGCCCGACAGCGCTGGGCGCCAGCTGGACCAGCTGGACCAGCTGGCCCGCAGTGCTGCGCAGGATCATGGAGCGCCAGCGCTCTGCGGCATTCTGCGGGGCCTATGACGTCCGCAGAATGCCGCAAAGCGCAAACTTTACCGGGATGCCGGCACACCGGGCGACGGTCACGGGCCATGACGGGGCGGCCACGCCGCGCGCTGACCCGAAAGCCACACACTCCGCGACAATCACGCCGGCGTGTGGATCTGAGGTGCGGATCGCGCCCGAACTCGACACACCCACGTCACTGGTAGGCGCTCGGCTCGTCCGCGTCGCGGAGCTGGCGGCTCACGTGGTCGCGCAGCGCGGCCAGGTACGTCGACGCCAGCTGGCCCAGCTGCTCGATCTCCTGCTGCAGCGCCGCCCGGCCGGCCACGATGCCGTCCAGCGCGGTCGCGTGATCCCGCTGCGCTGTCGCCTCGGTGGACTCCGCGGACAGCCGCGCCTCGGCCACCAGCTGATCGGCGCGGGCCTGCGCCTCGGCGATCACGTCCTCGGCCTCGCCCCGCGCTTCCCGCAGGTGCTCGTCGGCGGTGCGCTGCGCCATCATCAGCACCCGCAGGTTCCGATCGTCACCACCGGCGGCCGGCGGCGCGGCGGAATGCGCACGCTCCAGCGCGGCCTGCAGGTCACGGGCGTGCTGCTCGGCCCGGTCCCGTTCGGCGCTCAGCTGACCGAGGAGACCGCGCAGGGCGGAGATCTCGTCCTCCGGACGGGTGACCCGGGTCCGGAGGGTGCTGTTCTCCGCCATGAGGCGGGCGAGTTCCTGCTCCACCTCGTCCAGGAACGCGTCGACCTCCTCCTCGCCGTACCCACGCCGGCCGGCCGGCGGCGCTTTGAAGGCCATGTTCTGTATGTCGGCCGGGGTGAGTGGCATCCTGCTCCTCGGGCGAACGGCGGCGAGCGGTCTCAAACGGTGGCAAGCCGATGGCGAGCCGTGCCAAGCCGATGGCGAGCCGTGCCAAGCCGATGGCGAGCCGCGGCAAGCCGACGCCTGGCGGTAGGGCGGCAAGGCGCAGACCAGCCTACGCGCTCGGCGCACCGATGTGGGTCAGCAGAGCCCGCAGCGCACCTGGCGGTGGCACACGCGGACCGGTCCAGATGGCACGAAGGTCGCGTTCCAGACGAAGACCCTCCAGGGGTACGTGCCGAAGCCGTCCCGCCCGCAGATCGTCGCCGGCCGCGAGGCGGCTCACCACGGCCGGCGCCGCCCCGGCCAGCACCGCCGCCCGCACGGCGGCCGCGGTGGACAGCTCCAGGACGGGCGCCGACTGCCGTACCCCGTCGCCCAGCGCCTCCCGCAACGCCGCGGTCAGATAGTCCCGGGTGCCCGACCCCGGCTCCCGGGTGACCAGGCCGGCCGCCGCCAGCTCGCCGGCCGTCACCGGCGCACGCCGCCGCGCCCACGGATGCCCGGGCGGCACGACGAGCACCAGCTCGTCGTGCCCGACGATCCGGCTGCGGAGCCCGCGCGGCACTGTCGGCCCCTCGATGAAGCCGAGGTCGGCCTGGTTAGTCCCGACCTGTTCGATCACGTGGTCGCTGTTGGTGGCGGTCAGCACCACCCGGATCGGGGTCTGCCCGCGCCGTGCCGCGTCCGCCTGCAGGCCGACCAGCCAGCCCGGCAGCAGATGCTCGGCGACCGTGAGGCTGGCGCTGACCCGCAGCGTGCTGCGGCTGTCCTCGCGGAGCGCGGCCAGCCCGGCGTCCACCTCGGCGGCGAGTTGCAGGAGCCGGTCCGCCCATTCGACGACCACGGCGCCCTGCGGGGTGAGGTGCGCGCCGCGCGGGGTCCGGGTGGCCAGCCGCACGCCGGTGCGGGATTCGAGGGCGGCGAGCCGCGCCGAGACCGCCTGCTGGGAGAGGCCGACGTCGCGGGCGGCGGCGCTGACGCTGCCGGTCCGGGCCACCGCGAGCAGGATCTCCAGGGCGGCGAGGTCCGGCATCCGGGGGCTCAGGGTCACAACATTCGATCGTACGGAACCTCAGTCGTCCCGCAGCCACGGCGCGAAGACGTCATGAAGCCGTCCGAGGTCGGTGGCGGTCACGCCGACGAGCCGGAGGCCGGTCCGGACGGCGAGCCGCTGTTTGCGGACCATCTTCTCGGCGTAGTCCGCCTCGTCGGCCAGTCCCCACGCCTCGACGTAGGTGCCGTCGTCGAGCAGCCAGTCCGCGCGCATGCCGGTGGTGTTCAGCTCCGCGTCGTACGGCCAGTCCGGCTCGGTGGTGTGCCCGATCCCGTTCGCGGCGAGGAAGTCGTCGATGTGCCGTTCCAGCAGCGATCGGCACAGGTGACCGTCGGTGGCCACCGTGACGGTGCCGCGCGGCGTCACCAGGCCGTCGCTCAGCAGACCGGCCCGGTTCAGCCAGTCGGTCCAGGTCAGCGGCGCGCGCTGCGGTTCCCGGAGGGCGCCGCGCCGCTGCGGTACGCGCGGAACGTGCATGCGGACCAGCATCGCGCGGTCCGCGGCCGCCGGATCCGTGGTCGAGAGCAGGCGGGGGATCTGCGCCTGGCTGGGCGGCCCGCCGAACTCGCCGGCGATCTCCCGGAGCGCCCAGATCGCCAGCTCGTGCCACGGCTCGTCCCGGCCGTGGTCGAACAGCATGCCGGACGTGGCCTTGCCGAGGCAGCCACGGCAGTACGCGAGGGGCCGCGCGCCCGGTTCGTCACGGCGGATCGCCTCGAGGGCGTCGCCGCCGCAGAGCCGGCACGGCACCGGTCGCTGTGTGTGCTGATAGTGGCCGTGGTCGTGCGGTCCGAGCAGCGCCTCGAGACAGCTCACGTACCGGCTGTCGTTGTGCAGCCAGTAGGTGTCCTCCGTCGCGAAGACGCTGTTCTGGTCCGCGCTGGTCCAGCGCAGCGGCGACAGGCCGGCCAGGTCGGCCGGGAGCAGCGCGCGGTGCCGCTCCCCCATCCGCCACGTCTGCTGGTCGACGATCTCGCGCGAGCGCTCCGGGGCGAGTCCGGCGAGCGGGTTCGCACCGTGGAGCCGGTGACGGTCGGGATCCGGCTCGGGCGGCGCCCACCGGACCGCGGCCGGGGTGACGCCGTGCCGGGCCATCAGGATCCGGGCCCCTTCCCGGTACGCCTCGGCGTGCACCCGCAGCACCCGGTCCGCCGGATCGAACCAGCCGATCGGGTCGCCGCCGGTTCGCGGGAGCAGCAACCAGCGGGACCGGTGCGCGGTGACCTTGGCGTGCCGGTGCTCGACGATTCTCGCGTCCGGGAACCACTCGCTGTCGTCGCCGGGCGGCTGCGGGAACCCGCTCTCCTCCAGGGCTTGCCGCGCGGCCGTCCGATAGCGCTCGTCGGTGAGGAACACGGTGTCGCCCGTCATCTCCCCGATCCGCCCGCCCTCGCCGTTGACCAGGTAGACCTTGTGCCGGCCGAAGACGTTGCGCTGCTGGACGCGTACCGAACCGGGTATCGCCTCGCCCAGCGGGACCCGCTGCCAGAACTCGGCCTGCGGCGCGGCCCGCTCCTCCAGCGCCGCGGCCTGCTCGGCGCGGGCGGGCGGGATCCGGTCCGCGTCCCGCTCGGCGAGCACGGCCGTCACACGGCGCCGCGCGCCGGGGTCGTCCGGCCGGGTGAGGAACTCCTCGATCAGCTCGGTCACCCGCTGGGGTGACGGCAGGAGCATGGTCAGCACACCGCCGCGGAAACTGTCGATCGCCAACCGGGCGTGGCAGCCGATCTCCGCGCCCAGGCCGGCCCGGGCCAGCTCGTGGAAGAGGCCGCCGCCCAGGGAACCGTGGTCGCGGTCGCGGACGTATCCGATGTGCCGGTCGACGTGGGACAGGCCGTAGGTGGCCGGTTGCGCCACCGAGATCGCGAGCGGGTTGTAGTCGTTGTCCGGGCGCGGCACGAGCGCCACGACGACGTCGATGCCGTCCTCGATGGTGTCGATCCCGCGTCGCAGCATCTCGAGCTCGGCGAACTCGTCGAACCGGTCCTTGCTGTCGTGCCAGCCCACGCAGGGGATGGCGGTCCGTCCCCGGGGCAGCATCCACTGCGTGGTCCCCGGGTCCAGCAAGATCAACTTCGGCACGCGGACGATGATGCCAGGCAGGCGGCCGATAGGGTACGCGGGTGGCTAATCTTCGTGATCAGATCATCGCTGAGCTCGGCGTGAAGGCGACCGTCGACCCGGCCGAGGAGATCCGCCGGCGGGTCGGGTTCCTCCGCGACTACCTGCGGTCCACACCGGCCACCGGTTACGTGCTGGGCATCAGCGGCGGCCAGGACAGCACCCTGGCCGGCAAGCTGTGCCAGCTGGCGTGCGCCGAGCTGCGCGCCGAGGGCCGGGAGGCGACGTTCGTCGCGGTCCGCCTTCCGTACGGGGTGCAGGCCGACGAGCTGGACGCCCAGGTCGCCCTCGGATTCATCGAGCCGGACCGGTCGATCGCGGTGAACGTGAAGCCGGGCGCGGACGCGACGGCGGCCGCGGCGGCACAGGGCCTCGGCGGCGACCAGCTGCGCGACTTCGTGCGCGGCAACATCAAGGCCCGCGAGCGGATGATCCTGCAGTACGCGATCGCCGGCCAGCTGAACATGCTGGTCGCCGGCACCGACCACGCGGCCGAGGCGGTCACCGGCTTCTTCACCAAGTACGGCGACGGCGGCGTGGACGTGACCCCGCTGACCGGGCTGACCAAGCGCCAGGGCGCGGCGCTGCTGCGGGAGCTGGGCGCACCGCAGAGCTGCTGGCAGAAGGTGCCGACCGCGGACCTGGAGGACGACCGGCCGGCGCTGCCGGACGAGGTGGCGCTCGGTGTGACGTACGCCGAGATCGACGACTACCTGGAAGGCAAGGAGGTCCCCGCGAAGGTGGCCGAGCGACTCGAGGACCTGTTCCGCAACACCCGCCACAAGCGAACCGTCCCGGTCACCCCGCTCGACGACTGGTGGCGGTGAGCCGGCGGCAGCAGCCTCCACCGTGGACCGCCGTCCCGATCGGGGCACCACCTCATCGGGTACGGGGGTACAAGCTCCCGTTGTGACCCCACAACCACGCGCCCGCTACCGCCTGATCTTCGTCCCGGCGATCGTGGAGCCGTGAGCCCTTACGCCGAACCACAGCTCCTGCTCCCACCCGTGCCGGCGCGGACCACGCCCGCGTCCGCGCCGGCCTCGCTCACCCCGAACTGGTTCGCCTCCGTGATGGCGACCGGCATCGTCGCGACCGCCGCGGTGTCCCTGCCGGCCGGCGCGGCGGCTCTGCGGCCGTTCGCCACCACGGTCTGGCTGCTCGCCGCCGCGCTGCTCACGACGCTGCTGGTGCTCGCCGCCCGGCACCGCCGGACGATCACCGGCCACGGCGGCGATCCGGTGATGGCCCACTTCTACGGCGCGCCGCCGATGGCCCTGCTCACGGTCGGCGCCGGGACGCTGCTGCTCGGCCCGGACCTGATCGGCGACCGGGCCGCGCTCACTGTCGCGGTGACGCTCTGGGTCGCCGGCACACTGACCGGTTTGGCTGCCGCCGTGGCGATCCCCTACCTCCGATTCACCCGGCACGCCGCCGACCGGGCGGGTCACGATGGGGCCGGCGCTGATCGGACCGGCACTGATCGGACCGGCACCGGGGAGGCGTTCGGGGGCTGGCTCATGCCGGTGGTGGCGCCGATGGTGTCCGCGGCCACCGGCGCCCCGCTGGTGCCGCACGCCCCGGCCGGCCAGATCCGGCTCACCCTGCTGCTCGGCTGCTACGCGATGTTCGGTCTCAGCCTGATCGCCGCGCTCATCGTGACCACCCTGATCTGGCAGCGGCTGGCCCTGCACACGGCGGGACCGGCCCGGACCGTACCCACGCTCTGGATCGTCCTCGGACCGATCGGGCAGGCCATCACCGCCGCGAACGCGCTCGGCGGGGTCGCGGCGACGGCGCTGCCCCACCCGTACCCGCAAGGGTTTGCCGCTCTCGGTGTCGTCCTCGGCGTGCCGCTCTGGGGTTTCGCGGCGCTGTGGGGCGGCCTGGCGCTCGCGGTGACCGTGCGGACCGCCCGCCGCGGCCTGCCGTTCTCGCTGACCTGGTGGTCGTTCACGTTCCCGGTCGGCACCTGCGTGACCGGGACGTCCGCGCTGGCCGCGCAGACCGGCGCGACGATGTTCCGGATCGTGGCCGTCCTGCTCTACGCGGCCCTGGTCGCCGCCTGGCTGACCGTCGGTGTGCGGACAGTGCGGATGCTGCGCCCGGCCGTCAGCGCGGCAGCCGGATGACGTCCGCGACGATCGCGCCGTCCGCGGTCATCCGCCTCGCCGCCGGGCTGTCGTGCACGACCAGCAGCCGCCCGTCCTCGACCGGCCCGATCACGCCGATGCCCTCGGCGTGATCGTCGCCCTCGCCGTAGGTCAGCTCCAGCTCACGGACGAGGTTCTCGCCGCGGACGATCTCCGGCATCGCGGCGAGGCCGGCGCCCCGCCACCGGTAGATCCGGACCGGGCCGTCCAGCTTCATGGTCGGCCCGGCCAGCACCAGCATGTCGTCGCCGGCCGGGCAGAGGTCGCGCACGCCGAGGCCGTCCAGGTCCAGCACGTGCTTGCGGTAGGGCAGCCCGTCCTCGAACTCGCGCAGGCGCAGGCGGGACGGCTCGGCCGGGTTCACGTACGGCCGCAGCTCCAGCACGAACGCCCAGCCCCGCAGCACCGGCCCGCGCAGGCCCAGGTAGACCCGGTCGCCCCGCACCGCGATGCCCTCGACGTCCAGGCCGTTGTCCTTGCTCGGGATCGCCAGGAACGGCGACAGGTGCTCGTCGTAGCGCAGCAGCTCCCGCAGGTTGTCGTGGTTCGCCAGGCCGGCCGCGTGGTGCCGCTCGCCGCCGATCTCGGCCTCGGCGACCAGGGTGGGCAGCCCGTCCACCTCGACCACCGGGATCCGCACCAGGATCTGCCGGTTCTCCTGGCCGGTGACCCGGGCCAGCCGCTTGAGCGCCTTCGGCCCGCTGTGCCGGTCCTTGATCTGCCGGCGGCGCAGGCTGTGCGAGCCGACGGCCCAGAGGAAGTCCCCGGTACGGGCGATGCCCTCGATGTCGGCCTCCTCGTCCGGGTCGTCGCCGGGCAGAGGCACCAGGTCCGCGATGCGGAACGAGCGCTCGTCGCCGTACGCGGCCGGTTTCTCCTCGTCGTCGGCGGTGAGGCGCTCGATGCTGGCGGTCTCGTCACCGGCCAGCCAGAGAACCTTGCCGTCGGTGCGTACCGCGGAGAGATTGGTATGGGTGGCCGCGTCCTGCGAGGCCCGGCCGAACCAGAGGAGAGCCGTCCGTTCAACTGTCACAAGGTCATCGTGACAGCTGGTGTCACGCCGGAGCATCGGAAGTCCGGCTGACGATCCGGCCCGGCCGCATCGGCCGCGAGGCCCGTCACGCGAGATAGGCGCCCAGAGCGTCGAGCAGACCCCGGCTGCCCTTCTCGCGGTTCGGCCCGTCGGCCCAGAACTGGTCGAAGAAGACGCCGTGCTCGACGTGCGTGAACCGGGTGCCCTCCTCGATCGGCTCGAACTCGATCGTCGACACCGAGGTCGACATGTGGATCCCGTCGAGCCACATGTCGTACGTCGTGACGATGCGGACGTGCTCCACGATGTCGGTGTATGTCGCCTCGTAACGCGAGAGGGCACCGCCGTGGAACTGGCCCTCGGCCACGTCGCGCCCGCCGACGCGGAAGGCGAACGCCCACTCGCGGGGCTCGATCGTGTCACCGGCGCCCCACCAGGCACGCTTCTGCCGCTCATCGGCGAACGCGTCCCAGACGCGCTCGACCGGAACCGGGTAGTCGCGGGTGAGGGTGAACCCGCTGTGCGCGAGCCGGCGTTCGATGGTCATCAGGGGTCCTATCGCGTGAAGGTGACGTGGATCGTGCCGCTCTCGGCCGCTTCCGTCGTCACCTTGTGGGTGAGCTCGAGGCCGCGCAGGTCGTCCCAGAGCCGGGTGCCGCGGCCGAGCAGGATCGGGGCGATCATGACGTGGAGGTGGTCGACCAGGCCGGCACGCAGGAAGTCGCGTGCGGTGCTGACGCCGCCGCCGACCCGGACGTCCCGGCCGCCGGCGGCCTCGGTCGCCTCGGCCAGCACATCCCCGGGTGCGGCGTCACGGAAGTGGAACGTCGTCCCGCCCGGCATCGGGATCGGCGGACGCGGCGCGGTGTGCGTGAGGACGTAGACCGGGGTGCCGAACGGGGGCCGGTCACCCCACCAGCCCTTCCAGTCCGGGTCGTCGCGGAACGTGTGCAGGCCGAACATGGCCGCGCCCATGATCTCGGCGCCGATGCCCTCGAAGTGCGCGGCGGCGTAGGAGTCGTCGACCCCCGTCGTACCGGCGCCGCTGGTGTCGCCGAGGACACGCTCGCGGAACGTGCGGGTCGCGGCGTAGGCGGCCGTGAGGCGCCCCCAGTCCTCCCCCATCGGATTGTCCGGGGTCTGCCCGGCCGAGGTGTATCCGTCCAGCGAGGCGAACAGGTCGATGCGAACGCGGGTCATGTCAGGTGTCCTTAGCGTTGGCGCGGGTCAGGTGGATGCCGAGCCGGTCGGCGTGGCGTTCCGCGGGTGTTCGTTGCTCGTCGAGCCACAGGTGCAGGACGTCGAGGGCGCCGGGCCGCAAGCTCACGGTGCGGACGCGTCCGTGCTTCTCCGAGGTGACCAGTCCCGCGTTCTCGAGGACGCGCAGGTGCTGCATGAGCGACGGCAGGGCCATCGAGAACGGCGCGGCGAGGTCGGAAACGACGGCCGGTGATCTGGCCAGCCGTTCCACGACGGCCCTGCGCGTCGGATCCGCGAGGGCGCGGAGCACGGCGTCGAGCTCGTCCTGATACTTAGGCACACGCCTTACTATTGCGGGCCGGCGGCATCCGGTCAACCCGCTTCCCGGCCGGGCAACCCGCGGCGCCGCGCAACAGGCAAGTCGCGGCTTGCCTGTCAACCCCGGCGAACCGCCACGCGACCGCGCCGGGGTGGCTACCGTCGAGAGATGTTGTCGGATAAGTCCCGTCCGGTGGTCGCGGCGACGCTGCCCGTCGTGGCCGAGCACATCGAAGAGATCGCGAACCGGTTCTACGCGCACATGTTCGCCGCGCACCCGGAGTTCCAGGACGGGATGTTCAACCGCGGCAACCAGGCCGAGGGATCACAGCCGAAAGCCCTGGCCGGGTCGGTGGCCGTCTTCGCGACCACGCTGCTGGCCGATCCGCCGCAGTTCCCGGAACGGCTGCTCACCCGGATCGCGCACAAGCACGCCTCGCTCGGCATCCGTCCCGAGCAGTACACCGTGGTCCACGAGCACCTGATGTGGGCCGTCGCCGACGTGCTCGGCGACGCGGTCACGCCCGAGGTGGCGGCGGCCTGGGACGAGGTGTACTGGCTGATGGCGTACGCGCTGATCCACCAGGAGCGCGGCCTCTACAGCGCCCGGGGCGTCACCGCGGAACGGGTGTGGCGCAACTGGCGGGTGGCCCGGAAGATCCGGGAGACCGACGACGTCGTCACGTTCGTGATGCGGCGCATCGACGACCGCCCGGTCAAGACCTCACTGCCCGGACAGTACGTCAGTGTGGTCGCGACCATGCCGGACGGGATCCGGCAGCCCCGCCAGTTCAGCCTGACCCGCGCCGACGACGGCGAGCACCGGTACTTCGCCGTCAAACGGGTGCACGGCGGCGGCAAACCCGACGGCGAGGTGTCGAACCTGCTGCACGACGCCGTCCAGCCCGGCGACGAGCTGACCATGAGCGTGCCGTACGGCGACGTGGTCCTCGACGACTCCGGCCGGCCGGTGGTCTTCGCCAGCGCCGGCATCGGCATCACCCCGATGGCCGGGATGCTGTCCCACCTGGTCGCGGCCGGCTCCCACCTGGACGTGACGGTCCTGCACGCGGACGTCGACGAGCGCTCGTTCCCGCTGCGCCGCCAGATCGCCGACGACCTGGCCCGGCTGCCCAAGTCCCAGCTGCACGTCTGGTACGAGAACGACTCCGGCACCGAGCTGCCGGTGACCGCCGCGTACCGCGGGCAGATGGACATCGCCGACCTCGACCTGCCGGAGGGCGCCGTCTACTACCTGTGCGGCCCCCTGCCGTTCATGAAAACGGTCCGCGGCGCGCTGATGGACCGGGACGTCGAGCCCCGCGACATCCAGTACGAGATGTTCGGCCCCGACCTCTGGGCCGCCGACACCCAGTGACCGGCCCGCCCGAGCCTTACCGGGCCGCCGGCGCCGCCTGACGCCGCCGGACCTCGTCAACGGCGTCCCAATCGGTGCCGCTCAGCGTGGTCAGTGCGGCCGGGAAGACGCCGTCCTGCTCCTTGAGGATGTGCTCGCGCAGCACCTCGAGGGCGTCGAGCAACAGCCGCGGCCAGGCCGGATCCGCCGGGGCGCCGCCCGCGGCCGCGGCCAGGACGGCCTCGATCCGGCGGTGCTCGTCCTCCAGGGCGGCGATCTGGTCCGGGAAGTCGCCCTTCAGCAGCGGGAACAGGCCGTGCTCCTCGACGGCGGTGTGCGGGCCGAGCACCGCGGCGATGCGCCGGGCCACTCCGGCCATCCCGGCGACGTCGCCGCTCGCGTGCGCGGCACGCACCTCGCCGATCATGTTGACGACGGTGTCGTGCTCCCGGGTGAGCTCGTCGATCGCGGTGACGGCCTGGCAGCCACAGTATTCGCACATGCCTCCAGGCTCGTCCGGACGACGCCGGCGGGAACAGGGACCTTCGGCCTGTACGACGTTCGCCGTATGCGTTCCCGGCCCCGCCGCCCACCGTGAACGGACGCGGCGTTCGTGACCTGGCCACCTGCCGCTCGGGGTGCGGGGGCTGCGGGCCGGGAGTGAACGACGGCTGTCCCAGATGGCAACGGAAAGCAAATAGGGGGCAACATTGACCGGTTAAGCTTCTCGGTGAGTCGCGGTGAGCTTGCCGGGCCGGCCCGGCGCCGAAGGGGTGACGCCGTCATGCACAACGACATTCTCGACCTTTTCGACGACTACCTGAACCGGCTGACGCTGGTTCGCGACGAGCTCGCGGCCGCCCGCCGGGTGCTGCCCGGCGAGCGGCTCTCCGCCGTCGAGGAGGCCATCCAGGCGGCCCGCGAGTTCTCCGCGTCGGCGACCGTGCTACTGCGCGGCGGGGACATCCGCTAACGTCGTCGCATGACCACGCGCCGGCGCCGCAGGCCGCCGATCGCCGTGGTCGCCCTCCTCCTGCTCCTGCTGACCGCCGGGCTGTTCGCCTCGCCGGGCGTCGAGCACACCGCCACCGCCACCGCCGGCGCCACCGCGGACGATCGCGCCGAGACGTCGGCGCCGGAGAGCGCCGCCGTCCGCCGGCCGGTGCAGCGGCCCCGCCCGGTCCTCGTCACCGTCCGCGCCGGCCGGCACGTCGTTCCCGAGCCGGCCATGCCTGCCGCACCGCTGACCGACCCGTCACCGCCGCTGGTCCTGCGGGTGTGAGAGGGCCGCGCGCACCTCGATGCGCGCCGCCCTCCCCCGGTCCCCGCCGCGTTCGCCGCCCTCGCCGGCGAGCGCGCCTCGCAGGAAGCCCCCCGCCATGCACCCCCGCCCACCGTGCCGGAGCACGCACACCTTCCCCGCCGCCGGAAGCCACCTCGTCTACGACCGCTGGGACGGCGCCGCCCGTCCCGTCCTGCTGCTGCACGCCCTGCTGTTCGACCGCACCGAGTGGTGGCCGCTCGCCGCCGACCTCGCCGGGTCCTGCACTGTCGTCGCCCCCGATCTGCCCGGCCACGGCGAGACGGCGCTGCCGGCCGGTCTCACCCCGGACCAGGTGGCCGGGGTGCTCGCCCGGCTCGTGGAGAGCTTCGGGCTGCGGCGCGCACCGATCGTCGTCGGCCACGCCACGTCCGCGCCGCTGGCCACCGCGTTCGCCCGCCAGTTCGCGGTGCACGGCATGCTCACGGTCGACGAGCCGGCCGGCGTGGTCGGCGCCGGAACCGACGCCGTGGTGGCGGCGACCGGCGTGGACCGGGTGCCCGAGCAGTTCCGGTCGTTCGCGGAGCCGCGCCGGGATCCGGGGCTGGTCGCCGCGTACCGGTCGTGGCTGGACCAGCCGTCGAGCCGGCAGCCGGTCCCGCACGCCCACCGCGCCGGCGACGACCCGGAGCTGCCCCGGTTCACGCCGCTGTCCGACCCGGAGGGGCTGGCCGCCCGCATCCAGTACCTGCTGTGATGCCAGACTCGGCGGCGTGTCCCTGCTCCAATACTTCCTCGACGCCGCCGACGGCCGGTTCCCGCCGGTCGACGGCGCCGTCACGGTGCTGCCCGAACTGCCCGGCGGCCTCGCCTGCTCGGTGGCCTTCACCGGGCACGCCGTGGTCGCCACCGCGCTGCCCGCCGCCGAGGTGCACGCCCGCAAACCGGACGGTTTCGGCGGGTCGATGGCGCCGGACTTCCTCCGCTTCCTGGCCGGGCCGGACGGCTGGATCGGCGTCATCGACGTGACACTGGTCAGCCGCGGCGCGGGCGGCAGCCCTCGACTCGCCCCGCTGACCGGGGCCGACGAGCACCCCCGCGTGCAGTACGCCCGTGAGATGCGCACCGGCGTACAAGTCTTCGGTGACGAACGGGGCCTGGTCGCCGTCGCCGCCGGCCTGGCCGGGCGCACCGAGCTCAGCATCGAGCTGCACCAGCCCCAGCAGGGCGGCCGGGGTTTCGGGCGGTCGCTGATCGCCGACGCGCTGACCCTGGTCCCGGAGGGCGAGCCGGTCTTCGCGGCGGTCTCCCCCGGCAACGCCCGGTCCCTGCGATCGTTCCTGGCCAGCGGCTTCACCCCGATCGGTTCCGAGGTGCTGCTGCGGCCGGCGCCACCCGGCCCGGTCACGTCCCGGCCCTGAGGTCCGCTGACAGCGCACGCACGATCGGGCAGCACCAGGGGCGAGCCATCGACGATCCTTTCGTAGAGTGATCGCCATGGATGATCGTGAGGCCGAGGTGCTGGATCGGATCGGGCGGGGACTTCTCTACACCGAGTCGGAGGCCGCGTTCCAGAACCCGCGGCGGCGCGCCGATTTGATCTTCGAATACAACAACACCCGGCCCGGCGACCCGGACCAGCGCCGGAAGCTGCTCGAACGCATCCTCGGGTCGGTGGGCGCCCGCACGGTGCTGCTGTCGCCGTTCCATGCCGGCTTCGGCAGCAACGTGCACATCGGCGACGACTTCTTCGGCAACGTCAACCTCACGTTCGTCGACGACGTGGAGATCCGGATCGGCGACGGCGTCATGATCGCGCCGGGCGTCACGCTGACCACCACCGGGCACCCGATCCACCCGGACCTGCGGGAGGACTTCCGCCGCTTCTCCCGGCCGATCGTGATCGAGGACAAGGTCTGGATCGGCAGCCACGTGGTCGTGCTTCCCGGCGTGCGCATCGGGTACGGCTCGGTCATCGGCGCCGGCAGCGTCGTCACCCACGACATCCCGCCGATGACCGTCGCGATGGGTGTGCCCTGCCGGGTGGTCCGTCCGATCACCGACGCCGACCGCTGACCCCTGGCCACTGGCCACTGACCGGGACATCGAAACGGGCCGTGGTCGCCTACGGTGACTCGGGTGATGGTGGTCGCGACGACGATGTTCTGCCTGGGCGGCATCCTGGCAGGTGGCGCCGGCATCTTCCTGCTGCTCGCCCTCGGCGACCTCCGAGCGCTGTGGACGCTGCGCCGGACCTCCGTCACACCGGTCACCGCGCGGGGCCGGGTCGCGGTGGAGGGCGTCACCGAGTACGGCACGGCCGGCCCGCAGCTCGCGCCGGTGACCGGTGCGGACTGCGCCTGGTACCGGGTCACCCTGCTCCGCGAGCCGAGCCGCGGCGATGCCGGAGCCGATCATGACGTGCTCCTGGAGATCACGTCACCGTCGTGGGCGGCTCTCGAGGACGCTTCCGGACGCGTACCCGTCGATCCCCGCCTCCTGGACCACCCGCGCACCCTGCGCGATCCCGGCCAGAACGAGCCCTCCGTCTCGATCACCACGGAGATCGAGCACCGCCCGGCCCAGCGGGCCCGCCTGCCCCGCATCGTCCCCCCGGACGTGGTCCGCGACCTGCGCCGCAGCGAACACCTCCGGCTCACCGAGGTCCGTGTCCCGCGCGGCGCGAAGGTCTTCGCCCTGGGCCGCGCCACACCGACCGGCCTGCTGCCGAACCGCGCCGGCCTCACCCTGCTCACCACGGATTCCCGCGCCGAGGTGATCGCGGCCAGGCGCGACGCGATCGGCACGGGCGGCCGGCTGGCGCTCTGGTTCGGCCTGATCGGCCTCCTGCTCACCGCCGGCTCCGCCGCCTGGCTGAGCACGATGGGCTAGACGTGAGCGTCGGCGAACGCCCCTGCGGTCGTGCGGCTCATGGGAGGTGTCGCGCTCAGCGGCCCGGACGGGTCGCCGGCGCCGGTGCGCAGATCGCGGCCACCGCCCGGCCGATCCGGGCCCGCGCCTCCGGCCCCGCCCCCTCGGTCAGCGCGACATGCTGCAGCACCCCGGCCAGGGCCAGCGCCAGCGCCGCCGTGTCCACCCCGGACGGCACCCGGCCCAGTTCCTGCTCGGCGGCCAGATAGCGCGCCGCCGACCCGGCGACCACCCGCAGCCCCGCAGTCCCCGGGCCCAGCACCCGCTCCACCTCGGCGGTCAGCGCCGGGCGGAAAGCCGTCAACCGGGTCAGCGTCAGCACCACGTCCAGCGGCAGGGTGAGGATCGCCTCGCTGAGGTTGCCGTCCACGGTGCCGCTGCCGAGCCGCTCCGGCAGGGCGGCCAGGGACGCGGCGATCTGGAAACTGCGATCCACCCCGTACCCGATCAGGAAATTGTCGAAATTCCGGAAGTGCGTGAACAGCAGGCCGGTCGCCACCCCCGCCTCCTGGGTCACCGCCCGGCTGGTCAGCGCGCCCTCGGCGGCGATCACCCGCTCCACCGCGGCGAACAGCTGCTGGCGGGCTTCCGGCACGGCGATTCCACGGGGCATGCCGAGATTTTAGGCGTTGCGCCGTGATGAGCAAACGCTCATAGTGGTTTGAGCAGATGCTCATACCTGAGGAGGACACATGGCGAGACGAGCGGTGATCATCGGCGCGGGGATCGCGGGCCTGGCCACGGCGGTGCGGCTCGGGCGCGACGGGTGGGACACCCTGATCGTCGAGCGGGCGCCGGCGCGACGCCGCAGCGGTTACATGGTCAACCTGATCGGTGCCGGGTTCGACGCCGCCGAACGCCTCGGCCTGCTGTCCGCGCTGACCGAAAAAGATCTCGGCGTCCTCACCACGGTGCTGGTCCGCGCCGACGGCAGCCCGAAGTTCACGGTTCCCGCGGCGGTGGCCGAGGCGGCGGTCGGGCCGCGCGCCATGACCGTCTTCCGCGGCGACCTGGAAGCGGCGCTCTTCCGGGAGGTCGCGCTCTACCGCGAGGTCGCGACGGACATCCGCTTCGGGACGACCGTCACGGCCGTCGATCAACACCCCGATGGGGTACGGGTGACGCTCTCCGACGGCACCACGGAAGAGGCGGACCTGCTCGTCGGGGCGGACGGTGTCCATTCCCGTACCCGGAGGATGTTCTTCGGTCCGGACTTCCGGGTCGACTTCCCCTACGTGGTGATGGCGTTCCCGGTGCCCGGCGACGCGTCCGGCTCGGCGATCACCCACATCGGACCAGGCCGCACGGCAGCGGTCGTCAACCTCGGCCCGGAACGCTCCTCGGCGTTCGTCACCTACCGGTGCGCCGACCCCGGCGCCGAACTGAGCGAGGGCCCCACCGCGGCCCTGGCCGGCGCGTTCGGCGACGTGACGATCGGGCTGCCGGCCACCGTGCCGGACGACGCCTACTTCGACCGGGTCAGCCAGGTCGTCATGCCCCGATGGAGCGACGGCCGCATCGTGCTCGTCGGCGACGCGGCCTGGTGCGTCACCCTGTTCGCCGGCCACGGGGCGACGCTCGCCCTGACCGGCGCCGACCGGCTCGGGCAGTGCCTCCAGCAGCACGGCTCGATTCCGGACGCGCTCGCCGCCTGGGAGGCGGACCTGCGCCCGGAGGTGGCGAAACGGCAGGCCACCGCCAAGCGGGGAATGATGCAGTACGCTCCGCCGACCCGCTTCCACGTCGCCGCGAGCGACCTGATGATGCGAGCGATCACCCTGCCCGGAGTCCGCGACCTGGTCCGCCGGGCCATCGAACGCCAGAGCCGCTGAGCCCGCGGCGGGTGACCATGGGGCGACCGGCGCCGTTCCGGCGGCGGCGCTTCAGCCGACCGGCCGGATGCCCCGCATCAGGATCTCCAGGTAACGGTCGAGTGCGGCCTCCCCCGCGTCCCCGCCGCTGACCACCGCGTACCGGATCCCACACGTGAGCCTGCGCAGATCGTCAGGCGTGACATCCGCCCGGACGACCCCCTCGGCCCGCGCCCGCGCCAGCACCTCCCGCGCCGCCCCCATCAACGCGGACAGCAGGCCCCCGAGCTCCGCATACTCCACCTCTCCGGACGCGAGCACCCCGGCCAGCGCCGGATCGGTGAGCTGCCGGCGCAGCGTCGCCCGGATCAGCCTGCTCAGTCCCGCCCCGATGTCCGGCTCCACCGCCGCGGCGCGTGCTTCCCCGACGAGGTCCCGGAAGCTCTCCTCGGCGAGCGCCTCCAGCAGCGCCTGCCGGCCGGCGAAGTGCCGGTACATGGTCCCGACCCCGACGCCCGCGTCCTTGGCGACGGCGTTCATCGGCAGCTCCAGATCACCCGCTTCGAGGCGGGCGCGGGCGGCGGCGAGCATCCGGGCGCGTACGCGGGCCGAGTCCGCACGAAGAGTCACACCCAGAGGATAAGTCATCCGCTCCGTGCTACGGTCGACACCGCAGCGGATAAATTATCCGCAGGTGCAGAGAGGGCTGCCATGGCAACGACCTGGGCATTCGACGACATCCCGGACCAGACCGGCCGCACCGTGCTGGTGACCGGCGCAAGCAGCGGCCTGGGCCAGATCCTGACCGGACAACTCGCCCGGCGCGGAGCCTCCGTGATCATGGCGGTGCGCGATACCGGAAAAGCCGATCGGGTACGGGCCGGGCTGCCCGGCGACATCGAGGTGCGCCTCGTCGACCTCGCCGACCTGGACTCGGTGCGCCGCTTCGCCGACCGGATGCACGCCGACGGCCGCACCCTTGACGTGCTGGTCAACAACGCCGGCATCGGCCCGCAGGAGCGGACGCTGAGCCCGCAAGGGTTCGAGCGGACCTTCGCCACCAACCACCTGGGCGCGTTCGCCCTCACCGGGCTGCTGCTCGACCTGTTCCGCCCCGATCACGACCCCCGGATCGTGTCCGTCACGTCCAACTTCTACAAGACCATCAAGGTCCGTGACCCGTTCACCGATCTGACCGGCGCCGGCCGCTGGTCGCCGTCCCGGGCGTACACCGAGAGCAAACTCGCCAACATCGTGTTCGGCGTGGAGCTGGACCGCCGCCTGCGCAGTTCCGGCAGCCCGGTGCGCAGCCTCGTCGCCCACCCGGGGATGGCGACCACCCCGATGCACGACACCGCGCGCGGGCTGGCCCAGCGGGCGTTCCTCGCGGTCGGCACGCGACTGCTGGCGCGTACCGCCGAGCAGGGCACCCTGCCCCTCGCGTACGCGGTGACCAGCCCCGATGCCCGGCCCGGCGTCGCCCTGGGCCCGGGCCGCCGGAAAACGGATCTCCGGGTGCACGCCGACCCGATCGCTCCACCGGCGAGCGACAGGGCTCTCGCCGCCCGGCTGTGGACCGTCTCCGAGCAGGCGACCGGCGTCCACTACCTGAGCCACCCCGTCCCGGCCGGCTGATACTGAGCGGCCCCGCACCGGCCGGCTGACAGGTGTATCCCGGCGCGGAGCGGGAACGCCACCCCGCATGGCGAAGGCACGCGCCGCCTCCGTGGCGGCATCGAGTCAGTTCACCGGCGACGACGGGATCCGGCAGCCGGCCGGAGAGGTGCACGCGTGGACGCCGGGGATGAACCAGACCCTGTGCGGGCTGGCCCTGAGCCGGACCCGGCTGCGGACATTCCCGCACGTCAGGTTCGACTTCCGGGCCACCGACGTGGTCACCGCCGAGGACGAGGTGCGGTACGTCTGCCCGCGCTGCGTCGCCGCCACGAGCAGGCGCGGCGAGCGTTCCTGGACCCGCACCGCGCCGCGCCCCTGATCAGCCAGGAAGGGCGGCGGCCATCCGGCGTACCGCCTCGGTGACCACCTCCGGCGACGTGCCGATGTTGAAGCGCACGTGCCCCGCCCCACCGGCCCCGAAGGTCGGGCCGGGCACGAACGCCACCCGCCCCCGCTCCAGGAACACCGCCGCCGGATCGTCGCCGAGCCCCAGCTCCCGGCAGTCCAGCCAGGCAAGATACGTCGACTCGCCCGGCCGGTACCCGACCTTGGGCAGTTCCGTGGCGAGCAGCGACGCCAGCAGCCGCCGGTTCTCGTCGATGCCGGCCAGCACCGCGTCGAGCCACTCCCCGCCGTCCCGGAACGCGGCGGTGTGCGCGATCACCCCGACGTGGCTGGCCCCTTCCCGCACCCATTCCGGGATGCCGGCGAGATCATCGGCGGCGTCCGGACCGGCGACCACCAGGGCCGCCTTCAGCCCGGCCAGGTTCCAGCCCTTCGTCGCGGAGAGCACCGCGAACCCGCGCGAGGCGCCCGGCACACTCAGGTACGGCACGAACGTCGTCCCCGGCAGCACCAGCGGCGCGAAGATCTCGTCGGACACCACGCGCAGCCCGTGCCGGTCGGCGAGGGCGGCCAGTTCGGACAGCTCGGCCGCCGTGTGCACGGTCGCGGTCGGGTTCTGCGGGTTGCACAGCAGATAGGTCGCGCCCGGACCGGCCCGCCGGAACGCCGCGTCGAGCGACGCGGGATCCAGCCGCCCGTCCGCGCCGAGCGGCGCCTCCTCCACGGGTCGCCCCGTCCGCCGTACATAGATGTAATAGGGCGGATATGTCGGGCTGCTCACCACGACCGCCCGCCCCGGCTCACTGATCACCCCGAGCACCTCCAGGATGCCGGCCATCACGTCCGCGACCACCCTGGTCCGCGCCGGTTCGACCCCTTTCCACCCCCATCGGGTACGGGCGAAGCCGTCCAGCGCTTCCGCATAGGCGCTCCCGGCCGGGTAGCCGGTGTCACCGAGCCGCACCGCGTCGGTGATCGCCCGCACGACGGGGTCGGCCAGCGGCGCGTCCATCTCCGCCACGAACACGGGCAGCACATCCGGAGGATAGGTGCGCCACTTCTCACTCGTACGCCGGCGAAGTTGATCTAAGGAGAGACGCCGCAGCGGGTTCCCATCGATAGTCATGCGCCCCAGCCTATGTCCGAGCGGAGTGGCGAGGGTCCTGACAGGATGGTGGGATGGACTTGGATCTCGACGCCGCGGTCTCGTTCGTCGCCACCCACGCCCGTGCGCTGGAACGGCGCCGCCTCGCCCACCTGCTCGGCCGCGGGGAGCCGGAGGCCGTCCTCGCCGCGCTGGACGGATACCGCAACCCCGACGGCGGATACGGCTGGGCGCTCGAACCCGACCTGCGTTCGGTGACGAGTCAGCCGGTCGGCGCGATGCACGCCCTGGAGGTCTGCGCGGAGATCGGCGACACCGGCCCGGAGCGGGTGCCCCGGCTGCTGGACTGGCTCGCCGAGCAGTCGAACGACGACGGCGGGATCCCGTTCAGCCTGCCGTTCGCGGACACCGAGGGATGCGCACCGCACTGGGTGGCCGCCGGCCCGGACTCGTCGCTGACGATGACCGCACAGCTCGCGGCGCAGGCGCACCGGCTGGCGCGCCGCAACCGCAAAGTCGCGCGGCACCCGTGGCTGGCCGCCGCCACGGCGTACTGCCTGGACACCATGGAGGGGATCACCGAGGAGCCGCACGCGATCGAACTGATGTTCACGATGTACTTCCTGGACGCGATCGCCGGCGACGACCCCCGGGCACGGACGCTGCTGGACCGGTGGACCGGTTTCGTCCACCTGGACGGCCCGACGCCGGTCGCCGGTGGCGCCGAGGGCGAGGTGCTCCACCCGCTCGACTTCACGCCGCACGCGGACTCGCCGTCACGGGCCCGGTTCAGCGCCGAGGCGATCGCCGCCGACCGGGAACGCCTCGCCGGTCAGCAGCGGGCGGACGGCGGCTGGGACGTCACGTTCCAGACGTTCAGCCCGGCGGCCGCCCTGGAGTGGCGCGGTTACGCCACGGTCCAGGCCGTCATGGTGCTGACCGAGGCGGCCGGGCCGCGCCAGGCGACGTAACCGTCGGGACGGACCAGGACCGCCTGATCGGTGTCGGTCACCGGGGCTGCCACGCGCAGGCGGTCCCGGTACCCGGGGAAGTCGCCGGCGGCGATCAGCACGTGCTTGCCCTCGCGCAGCGCCTCGTAGAGGCGCTGCCCGGAGCGCAACGGCTGATCGGCGGCGCGCGGCACGCCGGGATAGCCGATGCCGATGCCGGAGATCACGCCGGCGGCGCGCCGGGTCACCGCGGGCACCGCGAGCAGGGCGGCGCCGACGGCGTTGCGCGTGAGACGCGCCGGGCGCGATCGCAGCATCGCCATCCGGATCAGGGCGCCGCTGCTGCGCAGCACCAGCGTGCCGACCGGGTGACGTTCCTTCTGGTACGTGTCGAGCAGGCCGGCCGGCGCCTTCCCCCGCACGGTGGCCGCCAGTTTCCAGGAAAGGTTCGCGGCGTCCTGGAGGCCGGTGTTCATGCCCTGCCCACCGGCCGGCGAGTGCACGTGGGCGGCGTCGCCGGCGAGGAAGACGCGGCCGATCCGGTACCGCGGGGCCTGCCGCTCGTCACTGTGGAAACGGGACAGCCAGCGTGACTCGGTCAGGCCGAAGTCGGTGCCGTGGACGCGGCGGGTCACCTCCCGGATCTCCTCGAGGGTGACCGGCGTGTCGTCGCTGACCTGGTGGCGGCGATCCCAGGCGAAGATCCGGTACCAGCCGTCGCCGAACGGCGCGACCATCGCGAACGCGTCACCGACAGCGTTGACCGCGAGCACGTCCTCCGGCGGGTTCGTCAGGCGCACGTCCGCCAGCATGATCGAGGTCAGCACGGCCCGGCCCGGGAAGGGCAGCCGCAGCGCCGTGCGAACGGCGCTGTGCACGCCGTCGGTGCCCACGACGTAGTCGGCCTGCTCGGTCCGGTCGGCGAACTCCAGCGTGACAGCGCCGCCGTCCTGGCGCAGGCCGGTCAGCTCGGCGCCGCGCACGATCCGGGCGCCGAGCTCGATCGCCCGCCGTTCCAGCGCCTGCTCGACCCGGTACTGCGGGGTGATCAGCAGGTAGGGGAACCGGGACGGCAGGGTGGAGAGGTCGAGCCGGATCCGGTCGAACAGGCGGAGGCTGTCGATCCGGGCGCCGCCGGCCACGATCTCGTCGGCGAGCCCGCGGGCGTCGAGCAGCTCCAGCGTGCGGGCGTGCACGCCGAAGGCGCGGGTGAGATTCGAGGTGCCGGTGCGGCGCTCGTAGACGGTGACGGGCACTCCGGCCCGCGCGAGGTCGCCGGCGAGCAGCAGCCCGGTGGGCCCGGCTCCGATGATCGCTACCATGCCTCCCCCTCTGAAAGTCAACGCTTGTTGGCAACGGTAGGAGTCGATACATGGTCAAGTCAACAGGTGTTGGCAAACGCTTGTTGGCATATGCTGACGGGCATGCCACGACGCTCCGACACCACCCGGGCCGCGATCCTGGCCGCCGCCCGCGAGCGGTTCGCCGCCGACGGCTTCGAGCGCGCCACGATCCGGGCGATCGCCGCCGACGCCAACATCGACCCGTCGATGGTGATGCGCTATTACGGCAACAAGGAGGGCCTGTTCGCGGCCGCCGCGGAGTTTGACCTGCGCCTACCGGACATGTCCCATATTTCGCTAGATGATGTGGGACGTACTCTGGTGACGCACTTCTTCGAACGCTGGTCCGGTGACGAGACGCTGCTGGCGCTGCTGCGCGCGGCAGTCACCCAGGACGCCGCGGCCGAGCGGATGCGCACGATCTTCGCAGCGCAGCTGGGGCCGGTCGCCGCCCGGGTAGCCCCGGATCCGGAGCAGGCGGCGCGACGCGCGGGGCTGGTCGCCACCCAGATCCTCGGTTTCGCGCTGTGCCGCTTCGTCCTGCGGCTGCCGCCCGTGGCCGACATGGACCGCGAGGAGGCGATCGCCTGGCTCGCACCTACCGTCCAGCGCTACCTGACCGCTGCCGGATGAACCCGAGGCACCCGGCGGCGTCCGCTCTGATCTCCTGCGACGAGAGGAAGGACGTCAGCGTCGACGCCGGCGACCGCGATCGCCGTTCAGACCCTGTCCCCCGACCGGCTGGCTGAGACGGCGGGGGCCTCGGCCGGCTGAGCCGAGTCACCGCGCCGGAAACGGCTGGTCACGGCCGCGATCGGCCACAGCAGCAGGACGAGGACCGCGAGCACCAGGTATTCGGCCATCGGGACGCGCAGGATCTCGTGGAGGTGGCTCAGGCCCTTCCACGAATAGACCGCCGTCGCCGACCCCAGATACGCCGCGAAAATGGCCCATCGGGTGCCCGCGCCCCATCCGAGCCCGTGCATCTGGGTGATGACGAAGACCGCCAGGAATCCGAAGAGGAATTTCGGCCAGGCGCCGTCGAGTCCCGAGTTCATCACCGCGACGAGTGTTCCGTGCACGACGACGAGCAGTTCCAGCGACAAAGTCCACCAGCGGTTCGTGTGCGCGGTCGTGAAGATCAGGCAGCTCTGCAACAACAGCAGGAACATGTAGAAGAAACCGATCAGGTGGCCGCTGGTGCCCTCCATCGGGTGGTACCAGAATGTGTAGATCGCGGCCCAGCTGAACAGATATCCGTGATAACGCCGGGCGAAATCCAGGACCGAAACCGGAATGGGCGCCTTCTTCCCGGCGACCAGGCCACGGCGGCGGTTCTCCATCAGCAGGACGACGACCAGGAGCAGCACGACCGAGCCCTGTGAGCTGAAGATGGACACGTCCTGGGCGAGCCCGTCGTAGAAGACCCGGGTCTGCACGGCATGCAGCAGGATGAATCCGAGATTGACGCCGATCGCGAGCACGTTGAGCCGCTTCAGATGACGCGTGTACCGGTGGACGCGCGTTTGCGCGTACCAAATCAATCCCCATGCCACGATCTGGTGGGCCGCATAGCCCAGCCACGCGGAGAGCCGGGTCCACACGGTCGGGTCGGGGAGCTTCCAGTAATACCAGCTCGCGCCCTGGTCGGGCCGGAGCGGAACGTCGTGCAGCGTCTGCCCGACCAGCCACACCAGGCCGGTGAGCAGGGCGACCGCGGGCACGCCGTAGATCAGCGCGCGTTCACTGCGAATCGGGGCGCTCTCGTTGACCACGCGGGCAGTATGGCGGATGCTCAGCAAGCTGAACAATGGGCGGACATCAATGGAGGCTGGCGATGAGCCGGTACCGATTGCACGTCAACGGCAAACGCCGGGCGGTCGACGTCCCCGGTGACACGCCGCTGCTCTGGGCGCTGCGGGAGGAGCTCGGCCTGACCGGGCCACGGTACGGCTGCGGGGTGGGCGCGTGCGGCGCGTGCGTCTCGCTGATCAACGGCCGGGCGGGGCGGCCGTGCGTACAGAGGGTGGACGAGTCCGAGAATGACAGCATCACGACGATCGAGGGCCTGAACCGCCATCCGGTCCAGCAGGCGTGGGTCGAGCTCGACGTCGCCCAGTGCGGCTACTGCCAGCCCGGCCAGATCATGACGACCGTCGCGCTTCTCGCCCGCCACCCCGATCCGAGCGACGCCCAGATCGACGAGGCGCTGCGGGACAACGTCTGCCGCTGCGGCACCTATCCCCGGATCCGGGCGGCCGTGCGCCGCGCCGCTGCGCTGGCGCGAGGCCGGAAATGATCACACGGCGGGGCCTGCTGAGCGCGACCGGAGCGCTGGTCGTCGGCGCACCCCTGGGACAGGGCTTGCGAGGGTACGGATCCGAGCTCACGCCGAGTGTCTTCGTGCGCGTCGACGGCCGGGGACGCGTGATCGCCACCGTGCCCAAGCCCGACACCGGCCAGGGCGTCCGCACGATGGCCGCCGTCCTGGTCGCCGAGGAGCTCGCGGTCGAGGTCGCCGACGTGACACTGGAGCAGGCGCCCGGCGACACGGCCCGGTTCGGACCGCAGGCCGTGCAGAACTCGACGTCGAGCCGGCAACTCGCCGGGCCGCTGCGCACCGCCGCGGCGACCGCCCGCTGCCTGCTCGTCACGGCGGCCGCGCAGCGCTGGCAGGTGCCGGCCGCCGAGTGCACCGCCCGCCGGGGCCGCGTCGAGCATCCCCGGCACCGGCCACTGCCCTACCGTGACCTGGTCGGCGACGCCGCGACACTGGACCCGGCGAGCGTGCCGGTCACGCTGACGCCGCCGGAGCGGTGGCGGCTGATCGGGCGTACCCGCGTCAGCCGGACGGACGCGTGGGAGATCGTCACCGGCCGCGCCCGGTACGGCGCGGAATCCGCGCCGCCCGGCGCCCTGGTCGCCGTGGTCGCGCGCCCGCCCTGGATCGGCGCGCAGGCGGACACCGTCGACGACAGCGCCACGCTGGCCGTGCCCGGTGTGGTAGCGGTGGTCCGGCTGCCGTCGCCGGCAGCGGGTCAGGGCGGCGTCGCGGTGATCGCCCGGCGCACGGCGGCGGCGCTCAGCGGCCGGGCGGCGCTGCGGGTGACGTGGACCGGCGGCACGCCGCAGGCCGACAGCCGCGCCTGGATCGCCGACCTGGAGGCCGCGCTGCCCCCGGTCACCGGCAGCCCGGACATGCAGCGCGTCTTCCGGCTGCCGCTGCTCGCGCACGCGCCGATGGAACCGATGAACGCGACAGCCGATGCCGGCGAGTCCGGGGTGACGGTGTGGGCACCGACCCAGGACCCCGGCGGCCTGCGCACCCAGCTGTCCCGGATCCTGGCCCGGCCCGACACCCAGATCACCGTGCGCCCCACCCTGGCCGGCGGCGGGTTCGGGCGGCGCATCGAGCCGGACGCGGTCTTCGAAGCGGTCGCCTGCTCGGCGGCGGTGCGGCAGCCGGTCACGGTGCGGTGGACCCGGGACGACGACACCCGGCACGACTCGTACCGCCCGATGTCGGTGCATCGGCTCGGCGTCACCCTCGGGGCCGACGGGGTGCCGACGAGCCGGTTCCACCAGGTGGCGACGTGGCCGCTGACCGTCGTTCCGATCTTCAGCAACCCGGCCCTGGTGCGGGCGAGCGGCGACCACTTCCCGTACGCGGTCCCCGGCGACGTCTCGGTGACCCTGCGCCCCGCGCCGCTGCGGACCGGGTTCTGGCGGGCCGTCTACGCCGGACAGTTCGGGTACGCCGAGGAGTGCTTCCTCAGTGAGATCGCGCGCCGTGGCGGCCACGATCCGGTCGCGTTCCGCCGGCGGCTGCTGCCGGCCGATTCCCGGCTGCGGCGGGTGCTCGACGCGGCCGCCGAGCGCCACGGTCCGGCCGGCGGGGCCGCGTGTCACCTGGACTACGGCTCGGCGATCGCGATCCTGGTCTCGACCGGCCCGAGGATGCGGGTGACAGCGGCGGTCGACGTCGGCGTCCCGGTGCACCCGTCCGGCGTGACGGCGCAGGTCGAGGGCGGGGTGATGGACGCGGTGTCCACGGTCCTCGGCGCGCAGATCACGGTCCGCGACGGCGCGGTCGTCCAGTCCTCGTTCCGGGACTACGCCTGGGCCCGCATCGGTGACTGTCCCGAGATCGACGTGATCCTGGTGCCGTCGGACGCCCCGATCGGCGGGCTCGGCGAACTCGCGTACCCACCCGCGGCCGCCGCGATCGCCTCGGCCCTCGCCGCCGCCGGCGCCCCGGTGGAGGGGATGCCGTACGGCATCGGAGTAGGTTGATCGTCGTGGAAGACGTCGAATCGTGGCCGACCGGCCGCCTGCTCTCGGCCGCCGCACGCATGGTGGAGAGCCGGTTCGACAGCTTCCTGACCGATCTGGACCTGACCCAC
Source organism: Actinoplanes sp. NPDC023936 (assembly GCF_040639325.1). Lineage (NCBI taxonomy): Bacteria > Bacillati > Actinomycetota > Actinomycetes > Micromonosporales > Micromonosporaceae > Actinoplanes > Actinoplanes sp. NPDC023936. The sequence continues at coordinate 96,404 of NZ_JBEZZR010000014.1, forward strand.
GCCGGGATGATCGTCCTGCATCACCTGGCGGGCGGGCCGCTCTCGCAGCGCGAACTGGCCCGCCTCTGCCGGGTTACGGATCAGACGATGAGCCGTACCCTGGAACGCCTTGCCCGCACCGGCCACGCCGACCGCACGCTGGACCCGCGGGACCGGCGCCGGACCGTCGTGGCGATCAGCGAGAAGGGCGCCGAGGCGCTGACGGCGGCCCGCGCCGAGGAGCGGCGGTTCGAGCGGGACCTCGGGTACGCCGAGATCCGCCCGCAGCTGATCGCCCTGCTCAAGAAACAGCTCTGACGGTCTTTTGTGATCACTGCGTGGCTCGGGCTTTTCTGATCAGCGCGTGGCTCGGGCTTTTCTGATCAGGGCGTGGCTCGCGCCGCCATCGCTGCGTGCGGCCGGTGGCCGTCCCCGGCCGGGCGGACCAGCCGCTCGACCTCCGCGAAGCCGGCTCCGGCCAGCCGCGCGGCCATCGCGTCCGGCGGCCACCGGTAGGCGGTCGTCACCTTGTGATCGAAAGCCGCCACCTCGTCGCCGACGAAGAACCCGATCACCAGGCTCCCGCCCGGCCTCACGGCCCGGCGGAACCGCGCGAGCACGGCGTCGATCTCGTCCGGGCGCCGGTGGATCGTGGAGTACCAGGCGAGGATCCCGTCCAGCCCGGTGACGTCGAGGTCGTCCATCGACCCCACCCGGAAGTCGATGCCCGGATGGGTGGCCCGGGCGTGCGCGACGAACGACGGCACCAGGTCGATCCCGGTCACGTCGGCGCCGAGCGCGTGCAGGTGACCGCTCAGGTGCCCGGGCCCGCATCCGGCGTCGACCACCCGGCCGGCCAGATGGCGGCCGATCAGCGCCAGGTCGTCGGCGTGCATGCTCTCCGCCGACCCGAACAGTTCGATGTAGAGGCCGGCGACGTTCTCATAGGCTTGCTCGATCCCGGTCATCGCCGCTCACCCTAACGCCGCCGTCTCGGCGAGGAACTCCAGGCGGTTGCCGTGGGTGTCCTCGGTGTGGAAGCGGCGCATGCCGGGCAGCTCGTCGTCGCCCCAGACGACGGGGTGACCGGCGGCGGCGAGGCGCGCGGCGAGCTCGTCCAGGTCCGGCCAGAGCAGGCCGGGGTGCGCCTTGCGGGCCGGCCGGAAGTCGTCCTCCACGCCGAGGTGCAGCTCGATGCCGTGACCGGCGAACCAGCACCCGCCACGGGCCGCGAGAGCGGGCGGTTTGGGCTTCTCGGCGAGCCCGAGCACACCGGCGTAGAACGCCCGGGAGACATCCTCGGAACCACGCGGGCAGGCCAGTTGGATGTGATGGATCATGTCACCTCTTTTACAAGACGTACGTACGGTTTGAATCCTCCGGCGATACTAGCAACGTGACGATCAAGGCGCTGATCTTCGACTTCGACGGGCTGCTGATGGACACCGAGACCACGCTGCTGAACAGCTGGCGGTGGGAATGGCGGCGACACGGCCTGGAACTCGACCCGGCGGGCTTCTTCGCCGACCACGGCGGCGACATCAACGAGTCGCGGTACGCCGCCCTGGCCGCCGCGGCCGGAGCGGGATACGACCGGGAGACCAGTCATGCGCTGCGGACCGCGTACCGGGCCGAGCTCAACGCCGCGCTGAAGCCGGCGCCGGGCATCACCGGCTGGCTGGACCGGGCCGCCGACCTGGGGCTGCGGCTGGCGGTGGCGAGCAGCTCACCGCTCTGGCACGTCGGTGCGATGCTGGACCAGGCCGGGCTGCGGTCCCGCTTCGAGGTGCTGGCCACCGGCGAGGAGGTGGCCGCGCACAAGCCGGATCCCGCCGTCTACCTGCTGGCCCTGGAACGCCTCGGGCTGCCGGCCGCCGCGGCGGCCGCCTTCGAGGACACCGCCCACGGGGTCGCGGCCGCCCACGCGGCCGGGTTGCGCTGCGTGGCCGTCCCCAACCCGCACGCCGACCACGCACGGTTCGCCGCGGCCGAGGTGCTGCTGTCCAGTGCGGCCGACATGTCGCTCGACGAGGTGCTGACGGGTCTGCCCCCGTACGTTGGCAGTGTTTGACATGTCGGTGACGATGGGCGCATGCGGAGGCGGCGGCTGACGGGGAGCTGGATCCGGAGTGGGCGCGGTGCGACCGGCCGGGATGGATCGCAGTCTGCCGCCGCGCCGCGCCAGCTGGTCCGGCTGGCGCCCAGTGCTCTCCCGCACCCGCTCCAAGGAGCACTGACCTTGCTGGCTGATCGACGAGCCGTCGACTCGTCGGATGTGAGACGGGCGCCGCCGGTTGTCGATCGTGGAGCGGTCCGGGCGGGCTGGTGCTCAGTGCTCTCGAGACAGGTATCCGGCAGCACTCGTGACCAGCTCGTCGTGCCCGGCTGGCGCTCAGTGTTCTCGCCTGCTGCCCGGGGCAGCGCTGAGCGCCAGCCGGGCCACGCCTTTCCATGATCCACGCCAGCCGAGGACAGCACTCACGACCAGCTGGTCCGGCTGGTGGTCAGTGCTCCCGGACGCGGCAACGTTCCCCCGGGGGCGGGATCATCGCCGCTGCGCGGGCCAGCCGACGACCCGGGCCGGGCCACCGCGTCAGCACGAACCGTTGCCACCCAGCGTGCCGGCATCCGCGGTCAACGTCGCGCTTTCCGGAAACCCGCGGACGCCCCAGGCCCCGCAGAATGACGCAGACCCCACAGCGCTCCACCGACACCGGCAACCGACCGTGACACACGGCCGCATCGGCGCACTACCGGCGGCGGATATCAGCCAACAGGGGTGGCGGGTATCAGCCAACCGGGTCAGCACTGTGCGCCGGCCGCCCGCCGCTCCACGATCCACACCGGCGTCCAGCGGGCCCGATCGAGCCGGCACGACGTCGATCTCACCGTCGCGATGAGCACGACGGCGGGCCGTCCACGCGGCCGCGCGGCCGCGCCGAGCACGACGGCGGGCCGTCCACGGCGGAGCGTCGGGACAACGGGAAATCCGGTGCGCCGCGCGGCCGCGCGTGCGATGCTGCCCGCCGATGACTGATCTCACCGCCGCGTTCTGGCGCGCCCACCACGACCTGCCCCGCGAGGCCCCCGGCTCGGCCGCCACCACCGAGCTGCTGCTGCGCCTGGCCGGCGCCCTGCCCGCCGAGCCGCGCGTGCTCGATCTGGGCTGCGGCACCGGACCGGCCACGATCGCCCTGGCCCGGCTCACCGGCGGGCACGTCACCGCCGTCGACCTGCACGAGCCCTTCCTGGAGCGCCTCACCGCGAACGCCCGGGCGGCCGGCGTCGGCGACCGGATCGAGACACGTCTCGCCTCGATGGACGACCTCGACGTCGCGCCCGGGTCGGCCGACCTGATCTGGGCCGAGGGCTCGGCCTACATCATGGATTTCGACGCCGCGCTCGCCGCGTGGAAACCGCTGCTGGCGCCGGGCGGCGTGCTGGTGCTCACCGAGGCGGAGTGGCTGACCCCCACGCCGGCGGCGGGCGCCCGGGAGTTCTGGGATCCGGGCTATCCGGCGATGCGCACCACCGCCGGCAACGTCGAGGCCGCCCAGCGTGCCGGGTGGACGGTGCGGGCGGCGTACGTGCTGCCGGACAGCGACTGGGACGAGTATTACCGGCCCCTCGCGGCGAGCATCGAGCGGCTGCGCCGCGAGGGCGTCCCCGGCGATCTGCTGGACCAGGTCGGCGCCGAGATCGGGGTGCGGGCCGCGCACGGCGCGGACTACGGCTACACCGGGTACGTGCTCCGGCCGCGCGCCTGAGGCCCGGCGCGCCGGGCGCAGGACCGGAGCCACCGGCTCGGTGGCCGGCAGATCACTGACCGTCGAATCGGCGCGCCCGATAGTTGACCATGTTGACCCGGTTCCCGCAGCGCACGCTGCAGAACCGCTTCGATCCGTTCTTCGACAGGTCGATGAAGATGCCCGTGCAGTCGTCGGCGCCGCAGACCCGCAGCCGGTTCGTCTCGCCGGTGCGGATCACGTCGATCAGCGCGAGGGCGGCCTCCACCCGGATCCGCTCGGCGAGCGGCGACGTCGGCTCGGTGGCGTGGATGTGCCAGTCCGAGCCGTCGTGGCGGGTGAGGTACGGCAGTGCGTGCGCCTCCCGCAGCATCCGGTTGACGGCCTCCACGGCGGCGTCCCGGTCCAGCGTCCACACCTCCCGCAGCAGCGCCCGGGTCTCCCGCACCGCCGCCAGCTCGGCCTCGTCGTGGTCGATGCGTCCGGAGTAGACGTACCTGCTCAGCAGCTCGCGCAGCTGCTCGACGGTGGTGATCTCGTCGGCCCCGGAGCGAGAGGCGCCGGGGCTGGTGTTGACGAGCGTGACGACGAACTCCAGCGACTCCTCGGTGTCAGGGGCAAAAAGCAATTTGACTCCCTACTAAACCCGGCCTAGCGTCAGGGACGAACCTAATTTAGCCCATGACAGGGGACCCGCCGTGCACCTCTCGCCGCGCTCCGCCGGACTTCTCGCCGCCGTGACCTCGGCCGCCACCTTCGGCACCTCCGGCGCGTTCATCAAACCGCTCCTGGAAGCCGGCTGGTCCCCGGCGGCCGCGGTCACCGCCCGCGCGCTGATCGCCGGCCTGCTGCTGCTCCCCTTCGTGCTCGTCGCGCTGCGCGGGCGCTGGGACGCGCTGTGGCGGGCCCGCTGGCGGATCGCCGGCATGGGCGCCATCGCTGTCGCGTTCACCCAGCTCACCTACTTCGCCGCGATCAGCCGGATCCCGGTGTCCACCGCGCTGCTGGTGGAGTACCTGGCGCCGCTGCTGCTCGTCCTCTGGGCCTGGGCCACCACCCGGCGGATGCCGCGTCCGGCCGTGCTGCTCGGCTCGGCCCTGGCGATCGGCGGCCTGGTGCTGGTCATCGGGCCGGGCGCGCTGCAGGCCGTCGACCCGGTCGGCATCCTGCTCGCGTTCGCTGCCGCGATCGGCTGCGCGGTGTACTTCGTGGTCGCGGCCCGCCCCGCCGACGGGCTGCCGCCGGTCGCCCTGGCCGGCGCCGGGCTGCTGCTCGGCGGCGCGGTGCTCGGGCTCACCGGCCTGGCCGGGATCGTGCCGATGACCGCCACGAACACCCACGTCACGCTGCTCGGCACGATCGCACCGTGGTGGGTTCCGCTCGCCGTCGTGGCCGTCTTCGCGACAGCGATCGCCTACGCGACGGGCATCTTCGGCTCCAGCCGGCTCGGCTCCCGGCTCGCGTCGTTCGTCGGGCTGCTGGAGGTGGTGTTCGCGTCGGTGTTCGCCTGGGTCGTCGTCGGTGAGGCGCTCACCCCGTTGCAGATGGCCGGCGGCGCGCTGATCCTGGCCGGCATCGCCTCGATCCCCGCCGAGCCGGTCGCCGCCCCCACCGTGCCCGGTGACGTCGCCCCGGCGCTGGTCAGGACCGCCTGAACCGCTGCCAGAACCCCGCCAGGGTGGTCGCGCCCTTGAGCAGCACCTCGATCGACGCGCGTTCGTCGCTGTCGTGCCAGCGGTCCTCCGGCAGGCCGGTCCCGAAGAACAGCACCGGCGCCCCGGTCATCCGGTTCAGCAGGTCCGCCGGGCCGCCGCCGGCGTTGCCCATCCGCCCGGCCGGGACGCCCCAGGCTTCCTCCATGGCCTCGGCCAGCACGTCCAGCGCCGGGTGGTCCGGAGGTGTCCGGTACGGGTCCTGCCCGCTCTCCTCGGAGACGGTCAGCTCGTACCCGAATCGGTCGCTGATCTCCTCGGCCACCCAGCGGCGCAGCTGGTCGCCGACCGCGGCAGCGGTCTGATCGGGCACGATGCGGATGCTGATCGTCGCCTCGGCGGCGGCCGGCACCGCTCCCCGCGACGGCCCCACCGGGTCACCGCCGAGGACGCTGATCACCTCGGCCGCGGGGCGCAGCCAGAGCCGCTCCAGCACGGTGTACCCCGCCTCCCCGCCGATGCTGCGGGTGTCCGACCGGGCCAGCCAGTCGTCCTCGGTGAACGGCAGCGCGGCAAGTTCGGCGCGCCGCCGCTCGGACGGCTCGTCGACGTCGTCGTAGAAGCCGGGCAGCGCGATCCGGCCCTTGTCGTCGTGCAGCTTCCCGAGCAGCCGGGACAGCTCCAGGACCGGGTTCGGCGCGGGGCCGGAGACCGCGCCGCTGTGCATGTCCCGCAGCGGGCCGAAGACCCGCAGCTGGGCCAGGATCATGCCGCGCATGCTGGTGCAGATCGCCGGGTGCTCGGCGTGCCAGAGGAGCGTGTCCGAGAAGAGGATCAGGTCGGCGGTGACGCCGTGCTCCTCCAGCAGCGTGCGCAGCTGCCCGGACCCGGTCTCCTCCTCTCCCTCGACGAGCATCGCGATGTTCACGGCCGGTGCGCCCGCCTCCGCCAGATACGCCCGCATACCCCACACGTGCGCGATCACCTGGCCCTTGGCGTCGGAGGCGCCGCGGCCGTAGACGTACCCGTCCCGGACCACCGCCTGGAACGGCGTGGTCTCCTGCCACTCCTGTTCCATGGCGGCCCGCACGTCGTGGTGGCTGTAGATCAGCACGGTCGGGGCCCCGGGATCCGTGCGCCACTCCGCGTAGACGGCCGGGGCGCCGTCCGCCTTCCACACCTCCACGGTCGGGAAGCCGGTCTCGCGCAGCGCTCCGGCCAGCCAGTTCGCCGAGCGCAGCAGGTCCGCCTCGTGCTCCGGAACACCGGCGACCGAGGGTACGGCCACCCAGTCGGCGAGTTGCTGGACAAGATCGTCACGATGGTCGTCGAGGTAGTTGCGCGCAGCCGTGGACATGGCGCGCGGACTACCCCGTACCGGGCCGGATAATCCGGGAATGCGGATCATGAGTGTGAACGCCTGGGGCGGCGCCCGGGCCGACGAGCTCCTCGCCTGGTTGCCCGGAAGCGGGGCGGACGTCGCCTGCCTGCAGGAGGTGACCCGGACTCCTGGGCTGACCGGCTGGACCCGGTTCGACGACGGCGAGCGACAGCTGCCGCAGCGGGCCGGCCTCTTCGACGACGTCCGCGGCGCGCTCCCCCGCCACCAGGGAATCTTCGTGGCCGGCGACTCCGGCCCGGTGCACGACGAGGACGGCGGCCGGCACCGGCAGGACTTCGGCCTGGCCACCTTCGTCGGCGAACGGTGGCCGGTCACCGGGCTGGACTCGGCGTTCGTGCACGGTTCGTTCACCGACCACGCGGAGTGGACGATCGCCGACCGGCCGCGGGCCGCGCTCGCGATCCGGACCGTCGACCGGTCCACCCCGGACGGCGGGCGGCAGGTGTGGGTGGTTCAGGTGCACGGGTTGCGGGATCCGGCCGGCAAGGGCGACACCCCGGCCCGGCTGCGGCAGGCCACCCGGCTGGCCGAGCTGGTGAACCGGATCCGGGGGCCGCGGGATCTCGTGGTGCTCTGCGGCGACCTCAACGTGCTGCCGTCCAGCGAGACGTTCGCCGTGCTGGCCGAGGCCGGGCTGACCGACCTGGTCGGCACGGCCGACACCCGCACGTCGAGTTACCCCAAGCCGGTACGGCATGCCAGTCACCTGCTCGTCTCCGACGTGGCGGCGGTCAAGCACTTCGCGGTGCTGTCCACACCGGAGGTCTCCGACCACCGGGCCCTGATCCTCGACATCTGAACGCCTGATCTTGACGTCTGAAACGGCAGTGGTTTTGCGCCGTGGAACCACATGTCGATAACAATGAGATCTGCGTGCTGATATCGGCGAGCATCGACCGAACAGTCCTACTATTCTCGCTGCCGTGCCTACCGATGCTCTTCCCACACCTCCCCCCTTCGAAGCGGTCGAGAACTGGGCGGGTGCCGGGCGGGTGATCCGCGCGGCCGGGCCGGAGGTGGCCGCGTGGCAACTGCCTGACCAGCAGAAAACCGCCCTCACGTCCAGCGGTGTGCCAATGATCGACGGGCTGGTGGACGTCGTGTCGTTCCAGGCCAAACCGACGATGTACCAGCTCGCGCACGCGCGCGGCCTGGACCGGATCTTCGGCGCCGCCACGGCCACCGGCGCGGTGGTGGAACATTCCCCGGAGGCCGGGATGCGATTCGTCAACTCGTCCATCGTGCATTGGCTCTGGTCATTGCATCTGGTCGGCAGCTGGGTGAAAGGGTCGGCGGCGCTGGCCCGGTGGGACGAGGACCCGGAGGCGGAGGAGCAGACGTTCGCGGAGATCGCGGCGCTGCTGGAGCAGATCCGCGCCCTGGACCCGCCGGCGGTCGGTGACGGCAGCCACGATAAGCACTTCTGGCCGGCCGTGCTGGATCGCTGGCTGTACTAGACATGTCCCGCCCGCCGGGACCGGAAGCGGGCCCGGTTAGGATCTGCCGGATGACGAACGCGTTGGTGCCGCTGAGGTGGTACGCGGGGCTGGCCGTGGTCTTCTTCGGCCTGCTCCCCGCGACGATGGTGACGGTGCTGGTGATCCGGGGGAACACGCCGTCGCCGGTCGGTTTCCTGCTGATCGGCGGGATCCCGCTGGTGCTGGCCGCCGTCGTGTTCGCGGTGCGCGGCATGGCCGGCTCGGAGCCGGAGCTGGCGGCGCGGCGGCTGAACCTGAGCATGGCCCTGGTCGCCGGCGCCGACGTGCTGCTGCTCGGCGGCAACGCGCTGATCCGGATGGCGTCCTAGAGCGGGGTCGGGGTAGGTCCTGCGCGGCGCTCGCTGAAACGCCGCACAGGAGGGCCGGGATCACCCGGTCAGGCGGGTTCCGGGACGGCGTCCGGCTCGGCGGGCTCGGGGACCTCCTCGGGCGGAGGGGGCGGCAGCGGATCAGGGTTGTCCGGTGACAGTTCGCCTGGGTCGTCGGGAATCGGCGCGCCCGGGTCCAGCGGCGGGTATTTATCCGGGTTGGTCGACATGCGGCACTCCCTACTCGTGGTCGGTTCGCGGAGATCCACACCTACCCGGCCACCGCGGCGATCAAACGGAATTCCGGCATTTCGGGCACGTTGCCGGTTTTCGGCGCGGTGCCGCCGCGCGCGGGACACGATGGCAAACGTGAAAGCTGACGACTACGGCGAGTGGAACGCCCGGATCCTCGCCCGCGAGCAGGTGAGCCGGCGATCGCTGTTACGGGCCGTGATGGCCGGGGCGGGCGGCTACGCGTACGCACAGTTCCACCTCGCCAACGCGGCGTTCGCGGCCGGCGGCGGCACGGCGGGACCCGCCGGGGTGGTCGTTTCCGGTCGACACCTGTCGTTCGTGCCGGCTGCCGACGGCACCCTGCGACCGGCCATGGCGATCACCGCGCAACTCGTCAGCAAAACCGGTTCGCTGCCGGCGAAGATGCGCGCGTACGTCGACGTGGGGTCGGCGCCCGGCCAGTACGGAACCCATTTCGAGGCCGACATCCGGCACCTGACCGGCCAGTACGCCATTCCCGGCGGACCGATCGGCAGCCAGTTCTACCTGAAGGCGACGGTCAGCGGATTACGGCCCGGAACCGTCCATCACTATCGGATCCGGCTCTCCGACGGAACCGTCAGCGGCGACTCGCCGTTCTCCACCGCGCCGGCCCGCGGCACGACCGTTCCGGCCCCGTTCACGTTCACCGCGTTCGCCGACGTCGGCACGAACACCGCGCCGACCGACCCGCGATTCGCCTGGGGACAGAATCCGCCGTCGGTGACCGCGAAGAACGGCACCTGGCCGCCCGGGGTCTTCGACAACAACTCCTATCTGCCGGACGATCCGGTGGCCGGGGCGCACGGCACCGACAAACGGCCGGCGCTCACCCAGACCATGCTGCTCGCCACCCAGCGGCCCGTTTTCACGCTGCTGGCCGGCGACATCTGTTACGCCAATCCGTCCGGTTCCGGGCTGCCCGCCGACGACACCACGGCACTGACCAGGATCGCCCCGAAGAACAAGAACCTCTACAACCCGTACGTCTGGGATGTGTTCCTGAATCAGATCGAACCACTGGCATCCAGCACGCCGTGGATGTTCACCACCGGCAACCACGACATGGAACCGCTCTACGGAAAGACCCGATTCCTCGGCGACAGCCCCACCCACGGGTACGGGGGTCTGGTGGAACGGCTCGATTTTCCGTCCAACGGGCCGCACACCTGCCCGTCGGTCTACCGCTTCGTCTACGCCAACGTCGGCTTCATCTCGGTCGACGCCAACGAACTGTCGTCCGAGCTGCAGACGAACACCGGCTATTCCGGCGGGGTGCAGGCGAAATGGCTGAAACGCAGCCTGCGCGAATGGCGCACCAGCCGCACCGACATCGACTTCGTCGTCGCGTTCCTGCACCACTGCGCGTACTCGACGACGAACAGCCACGCCTCCGACGGCGGCGTCCGGGACGTGATCGACCCGTTGTTCAGCAAATATCAGGTGGACCTGGTCGTGCAGGGACACAACCATCTGCTCGAACGCACCGACCCGATCCGGTACGGCAGACGCACCCGCCACGCGCCGGACGGCTCCACCATTTCCCCGGTGACCGACGGCGTCACCTATCTCTGCGTCGGCTCCGGCGGCCGGCCGCGCTATCCGTTCCGGGTCGCGCCGTCCACGGCCGCACCCCCGCCGAAAGGCGTGAAACCGTCCGGCCCGCAGTTGTTGCCGGCCGGGCAGCGCTATCGCGGATATCGGCCGCCGGGCGGCCCGAACACGGCCGAGAACAACACCGAGAACATCGTGAACAGCTACGTCTGGTCGGCGGACCGCAAGATCCGGCCAGCCGGTCACCCGACCGGCACCCGCGTCCCGGAAACCGTCGACTGGTCCCAGGTCCGCTACGACGCTTACGCGTTCCTCGCGGTCGACGTGACGCCGGCGGCGAAGGGCGCCCGCACCACGATGACGGTCCGCAGCCTGGCCGACGCCCTGCCGGGCAGCAAGCAGCCGTTCACCGAGATCGACCGGATAACCCTGACCCGGGTCGCCGGCCGCGGACTGATAGCCGAGCCCGATTGATCGCGGCACCAGCTCAATCGCCGGCGCGGCGCCGGCTCATCGCGGTAACGATCTCGGCCACCTGGCGGATCGCCGGCGCGGTGTCTCCGGCGCGGGTCGCGATCGCCAGGTCCACCGTGGGCGGATCCGCCAGTTCGGCGTAGACGACCCCGTCCAGGGTGAGGCTGCGGACCGGCTCGGGGACCAGCGCGACACCGAGGCCGGCCGCCACGAAGACGACAAGGGTCGCCGTCTCGCCCACCTCGGTGATCGGTTCCGGACGGAAGCCGGCGGCGGCGCAGGCGGCGAGGACGTGTTCGTGCATCGACGAGCGGTGCCCGGAGAAGTGCATGACGAACGGCTCGGCGCTCAGCTCGGCGAGACTGATCCGCTCCCGCCGGGCGAGCGGGTGCCGGTCGGGCAGGACGGCGACGAGGCGTTCGGTGCGCAGGACCTCGACCGTCACGTCCGGGCGTGCCACCCCGTCGGGGCGGAGCACCACCAGGTCGTAGGTGCCGTCGATCAAGCCGGTGAGCAGGGCCGGACTCAACAGCTCCCCGTGCAGTTCGAGGCGTACCCCGGGCAGTTGTCGCCGGATCTGGCGGGCCGCGGCCGGCAACAGGTCGTAGGTCGCGGTGCCGATGAAACCGGCCGACACCCGGCCGGCCTGCCCGGAGGCGACCAGCGACATGTCGGCCGACGCCCGGCTCACCGACCCGAGCACGGTGCGCGCGTGCTCGGCGAACCGGTGACCGGCTTCGGTCAGCTCGACGCGCCGGGTGGTGCGGGTGACCAGATCGACGCCGAACTCCCGCTCCAGCTGCTTGATCTGCTGGGACAGGGCGGGCTGGGCGATGTGCAGCCGATCCGCGGCCCGGCCGAAGTGCCGTTCCTCGGCGAGGGCCACGAACGAGCGGAGGTGCCGCAGTTCCATAACGGCAGATTATCAATTGGTTCGGATTGAGTATTGGATTCAATCGGTCACCGGGACATAGGTTGGACACATGAACTCCGCGTACCTCTATGCCGCGGCCCGCACGCCGTTCGGCCGCTTCGGTGGCGCCCTCGCCGAGGTCCGCCCCGACGACCTCGCCGCGACCGCTCTCACCGGTGTGCTCGCCAAGGCGCCCGCCCTCGACCCGGCCGCGATCGGCGACGTCGTGTGGGGCTGCGCCAACCAGGCCGGCGAGGACAACCGCAACGTCGGCCGGATGGCGGTCCTGCTCGCCGGGCTGCCCACCTCGGTCCCGGCCACCACCGTCAACCGGCTCTGCGGGTCGTCGCTGGACGCGGCGATCATCGCGTCCCGGGCCATCGAGTCCGGTGACGCCGACGTCGTCGTGGCCGGTGGCGTCGAGTCGATGACCCGCGCGCCGTGGGTGCTGCCCAAGCCGTCCCGCGCGTTCCCGGCCGGCAACGTGACGGCGGTGTCGACGACGCTCGGCTGGCGGCTGGTCAACGAGCGGATGCCGGCCGAGTGGACGGTGTCGCTGGGCGAGGCCAACGAGATGCTCGGGGACAAATTCAAGATCGATAGGGTACGGCAGGACGAGTTCGCCGCCCGATCCCACGAACTCGCCGCGAAGGCGTGGGACGAGGGGTTCTACGCCGGCCTGACGGTCCCGGTCCCCGGGGTGGACCTGGCCCGTGACGAGAGCATCCGCGCCGGGTCGACGCCGGAGAAGCTCGCCGGGCTGAAGCCGTCGTTCCGTCCGGACGGGACGATCACGGCCGGGAACGCGTCGCCGCTCAACGACGGGGCTTCCGCCGTACTCCTGGGATCCTCCGAGGTCGCGGGTCTGATCGGATCTCAGCCGATCGCACGGATCGCCGGGCGCGGCGTGCACGCGCTCGACCCGCAGGACTTCGGGTTCGCCCCGGTCGAGGCCGCGGCGAAGGCCCTGAAGCGCGCCGGCATCACCTGGTCCGACGTCAGCGCGGTCGAGCTCAACGAGGCCTTCGCGGTGCAGTCGATCGCCTGCGTCGACGCCTGGGGCATCGACCCGTCGATCGTCAACGCCCGGGGCGGCGCGATCGCCATCGGGCACCCGCTCGGCGCGTCCGGCGCCCGGATCCTCGGCACCCTGGCCGCGCGGCTGCGCGAGACCGGCGGCCGGTGGGGCGTCGCCGCGATCTGCATCGGCGTGGGCCAGGCCCTCGCCGTGGTCCTGGAGAACGTGGCGTGACGGCCTCGTTCTGCGACACCGCGCTCGACGCCGTCGCCGGCATCCGGGACGGCTCCACCGTCCTGGTCGGCGGGTTCGGCATGGCGGGCATGCCGGTGCGGCTCATCGACGCGCTGATCGAGCAGGGCGCCACCGACCTGACAGTGGTCTCCAACAACGCCGGCAACGGCGACACCGGCCTGGCCGCGCTGCTCGCCAAGGGCCGCGTCCGCAAGGTCATCTGCTCGTTCCCCCGGCAGACCGACTCCTGGGTCTTCGACGGCCTGTACCGGGCCGGCAAGATCGAGCTGGAGGTTGTGCCCCAGGGCAACCTCGCCGAACGGATGCGGGCGGCCGGGGCCGGCATCGGGGCGTTCTACGGCCGTACCGGGGTCGGCACTCCCCTCGCCGAGGGCAAGGAGACGCGCGAGATCGACGGCCGTACCTATGTCCTGGAATTTCCGATCAAGGGTGACGTGGCGCTGATCGGCGCCCACCGCGCGGACCGGATGGGCAACCTGGTCTACCGCAAGACCGCCCGCAACTTCGGGCCGGTGATGGCGACCGCCGCCTCGCTGGTGATCGCCCAGGTCGACGAGATCGTGCCGACCGGTGACCTGGACCCCGAAGCGATCGTGACACCGAGCATCTACGTGGACCGGGTGGTGGCGGTATGAGTTCCCTCGACAAGCACGCGATGGCCGCTCTGGTGGCACGCGACATCGAACCCGGTTCCTACGTGAACCTCGGGATCGGCCAGCCCACCCTGGTCGCCGACCACCTGCCGCCCGGCGCCGGGATTGTGCTGCACACCGAGAACGGCATGCTCAACATGGGCCCGGCCGCCACCGGCGACGCCATCGACCCGGACCTCACCAACGCCGGCAAGATCCCGGTGACCGAGCTGCCCGGGTCGTCCTACTTCCACCACGCGGACTCGTTCGCGATGATGCGCGGCGGGCACCTGGACGTCTGCGTGATGGGCGCCTTCCAGGTGTCGGCCGGCGGCGACCTGGCGAACTGGCACACCGGCGACGCGGACGCGATCCCGGCCGTCGGCGGGGCGATGGACCTGGCGATCGGGGCGAAGAGCGTCTACGTGATGATGACGCTGTTCGCCAAGAACGGCTCGCCGAAGCTGGTGCCGTCGTGCACGTACCCGCTGACCGGCCTGGCGTGCGTCGACCGGGTCTACACGGACCTGGCGACGTTCCTGATCACGCCGGAGGGGGTGGTGGTGCGAGAGACGTTCGGCATCACGTTCGAGCAGCTGAGCGAACGCCTCGACGTGAAGCTGCTGCGCCCCTGACCGCACCACGGGTCCTGCGCCGGTCGAGCGGCTGGCGCTGATCTCCTACCCTGAGGTCACCTTCACGGCGAACCGGGGACACGGGGGAGGGCGACCGTGCAGCTGACCGAAGTGAGCATGCTGGGCGTGCGCACGTCCGTCATCACGTTCCGGCACCCCGGCACGCCGTTGCGCTTCACCCTCATCCCGACCATCCACTTCGGCCGGGCCGACTACTACCGGCGCATCGCCCGGCGGGTCGCCGCCTGCGCGATGGTGGTCGCCGAGACCTACGACGGGCCCAGCTCGACCGGGCTCGCCTATGTCACAGCCATGCGGCTCAGCCTCCAGCGCCGGGCCGGTGAGCTGGTGCATCAGGACATCGACTACCGGTCGCTGGGTGTCCCCGCGGTCTTCCCGGACGGCGATCCGCTCGCCGTCCGGCGCGACCGGATCCCGGCGACGGGCTGGGCCGACGTGGTGATGATGGTGCCGTACCTGACCGTCACGATGACCGTCGGCGGCCGGGACTGGCTGCTGCGGCGCAACTTCGAGATCAGCGACGACAGCGAGCCGCGCGCCTTCCGCGCCGGGTGGCTGAACCGGATGTTCCTGCACGACCGCGACGAGATGCTCGTCGCGGAACTGGAACGGGTGCACGCCGAGCGCGGCGCGGACCCGATCGAGGTGGCCGTGGTGTGGGGCGCGGCGCACATGCCGGCGGTGGTGCGGGCTCTGGCCGGCCGGCTCGGATACCGCCCGGTCAGCGGCGGGGATTGGTTGACGGCCATTGACTTCTAGACGCGTTCTTCTCGTCGCGGCGCCGCTGCTAGGGCACGTGTTCCCGCTCGTACCCATCGCCGAATCCCTGCGGAAGGCGGGGCACGAGGTGCTGGTGGCCACGGCCGCCGAGGCGCTGAAGGTCCCGCTGCCCACCTACGACATCTCACCGGGTTTCCGGTTCGGCCCGGTCGCCGCCGGCGCCCTGCTCCGCCGCCCGCTGCTTCTCCGCGCCGAACTGTCCGGCACCGCCGGCACCAAGATGGTGGGCCCGCTGTTCGGCGCGGTGAACCGGAAGCTCCTCCCCGGCCTCCGGACGGCGGTCCGGGAGTGGCGCCCCGACGTGGTCATCCACGAACCGCTGGCGGCCGCCGCGGCGACACTCGGCGTCCCCGCGATCCTGCACGAGAACTCCCTGTTCGCCGGCCCACCGCTGGTCGAGGCGACGGTCGGCGACGTGCCTCCGCCGATCGCCACGATCACGATTGCCCCGCCTAGCGTCGTCGGCGCCCGCACCGGGCTGCCGATGCGGGCGGTTCCGCACGGTCTCGACGACGCTCTGCCCGACTGGCTCACCGAGCCGCCGCGGCGCCCCCGCATCCTGGTCAGCCGCAGCACGGTGTCCCAGCCCGGACCGGACCGGCTGGCGAGCCGGGTGATCGCCGCGGCCACGTCGATCGACGCGGATTTCGTGCTGGTCAGGCCAGGCGCGCGGGCTGCGGCTCAGACCCTTCCCCCCAACGTACGGGTGACCGCATGGCTCCCGCTGGCCCGGGCCATGACCGTCAGCACCGCGATCATTCACCACGGCGGCGCGGGGACCGTGCTGGCCGCCCTGCACGCCGGGATCCCGCAGCTGGTGGTCCGCGGGGCCGGAGACCGCAGGCACAACGCCGAGCTGGTGGCGGCCCGAGGCGCCGGCATCGCGGTGGACGAGCGCTCGATCGGTCCGGAAGTGATCAGCCGCCTGCTCAGCGACGCGTCGCTGGCGGAGGCGGCACGGGAGGTGAGCGCCGAAATGGCGGCAATGCCCCATCCCGACGAGGTGGTCCCCCACCTGCCGAACACCTGACGCCCCCGGTCGATCCCTGCCACGCCGGATGCCTCAGCCGTACGCGACGGCCCAGTCGATCTTGAACGGGGCAATCGATGACTGAGCACCAGCCGGACCAGCCGGTCAGCAGCGCTCCGGCGGAGTCGCCTCAAATAACCAGCAGGGTCAGTGCTGTGCACTGGGAACCAGCTGGTCCGGCTGGTGCTCAGTGCTGTTTCGGCAGCTCATCGGGAGCACTGACGACCAGCTCACCTCGCCCGGCTGGCTGCCAGCGCTCCCGAGCGTCCGTTTTGTCCGCGCTGAGAACCAGCCGGCCCCAAGCGCTCCAAGATCCGTAAACAGCGACATCGGGCTGGCACCAAGCGCTCCAAGATCCGCTAAACGCGGGCGCCGGGACAGCCACGCTGTGCTGGCGCAGCCCCAACCAAACCTGCCACGCGCGCTCAACCGCGCCGGCTATCGGCGGCAACGATCCACTGCCGGCCTCTACCCGGTGAACGTTCCCCGGTCAACGGACTAGGTCAACTCGGCGGAGAGGCGCTGCAGGTCGGCCGCGTGGCCGAGCGGACTCCCCGACTCCGCCCACTGCGTCAGCGACGACGGGTTCAGCAAGCCCGCGCCGGCCAGCAAGCCCGCGCCGATCACGCCCTCCATCTGGTCCAGTGAGGCCGGGCGGATCACCAGATCGCGGGTGACCAGGTCGGTGCAGCGGGCCAGGACCGCCTCGGCGATCATCTCGATGAAGCGCGGGCCGGTGCGCAGCGCGCCGCCGCCGAGCACCAGCACGCCGGGGTTGGTGAAGTTGACCAGGTGGGCGACCACTTCGGCGAGCGCCTGGACCCGCGTCTCCACCAGCTCGACAGCGAGGGGATCACCGGCCGCGGCGGCCGCGCCGATCTTGCCAAGGGTGAGCGGGAGGGACAGGCGGGGGCTCTCGGCGATCCGGCGGGTTGCCTCCTCCAGCAGGGACCAGCCGCTGGCCACCGCCTCCAGGCAGCCGGTCCGCCCGCAGCGGCAGAGGGCCGCCGGGTCGGACGAGACGTGCACGTGGCCGATGTCGCCGGCCGCGCCGCGGTCGCCGCGCAGCAGCCGGCCCCGGTTGATCAGGCCGGCGCCGATGCCGGTGCCGGCCTTGACGAACAGCATGTCGCGGCCGTCGTGCGGTTTGCCGGCGGTCCACTCGCCGAGGGCCATCAGGTTGACGTCGTTGTCCACCCAGACCGGGGCGTCGTAGTGGTCGCGGAACCAGGAGCGGACGCTGAACCCGTCCCAGCCCGGCATGATCGGCGGCGCGACCAGGCGGCCGGTGGCGAACTCGACCGGGCCGGGCATGCCGATGCCGATCCCCCACGGCCGGGTCAGGCCGGTGGCCCGGGCCAGCCCGGCGAACGCGGCCTCCAGCCGGCTCATCGTCGGCTCGGGTCCCCGGTCGACGTTCCAGTCCTCGTGATGTGAGGTGATCAGCGCCCCGTCGAGGTCGAGGACCGCGGCGGTGAACTCGGACGCGCCGACCAGGGCGCCGTAGACGTACCCGGCGCGGGCCCGGAACCGCAGGGTCCGCGCCTGCCGCCCGCCGGAGGACGGTGCCAGTTCGCCGTCCTCCAGCAGACCGAGACTGATCGCCTGGTCGACACGCTGGGTGACGACCTTGCGGCCGAGGCCGGTGACGACGCCGAGCTCGGGCCGGGTGGCGGCCCGGCCGGAGCGGACCAGGTCGATGATCACGGCAAGCGGGGCCGATTCCAGGCTGGCCGGCAGCGTCACGACGCCCCTCTCCCTGACTCAGCGGCAACGGCTCAGCGGCGACGCTGAGCGATCTCCAGTTTGATCTGCGGCAGCTGCGCCTCGAGCTTGTAACGCGCGATGCACACGGCCTGCAGCGCGGCGATGATAGCTGGCAGCACGAGGAACAACAGCATGATGCCGTCGCTGGCTCGTGCCGTGACATTGTCCGGCGTGTACCCGGCGGCGGCCAGGCCCCAGGCGAGAAGCGCGGATCCGAGCGCGGCGCCGATCTTGGTGCTCATGCTGTAGGCGGAGAAGAGCAGCCCTTCGTTGCGGTGGCCGCTGCGCCACTCCTGCCACTCCACGGTGTCGGCGATCAGCGCGGGAGCGGCGACGAACCCGAAGCCGCCGACGATGTTGAGCAGGAAGAAGACGACAGTGAAGGCGAGCAGGTCGTCCTGCAGGTAGAAGAGCGGCACGGTCAGGGCGATCGAGGCGAGCAGGCCGTACAGGATGCCGCGCCGGTGGCCGAACCGGCGCAGGACTGGCGCGGTGACCAGGGAGCCGATCACGGCGGAGAGCGAGAACGCGAGCAGGATCAGCGAGATCGCGCCGGGGTTGTGCAGCGTGTGCAGGGCGAAGTAGACGGCGCCACCGGTGATGATGCCGAGCCGGGCGAACGAGAGCACCGAGAACACGACGACGGTGAGCCACGGGCGGTTGCCGACCAACGTTCGTAGTGAGGCCTTGCCACGAGCGGCCGGGGTGTGCGGCACGCGTTCCTTGACCGAGGCGAAGACGACCCAGAACAGCGCCATGCCGACGACCGCGTAGATGCCGACGGTCCAGGCGAAACCGGTCCGGGACGTCGTGGACCCGCCGAAGAGGGCGATCAGCGGCTGGGTGGCCGTGGACACGATGATCAGCCCGAGGCCGATGCCGAACGCCCGGAAGCCGGCCAGCTTCATCCGCATCCCGGAGTCCCGGGTGGTCATCGCCATGAGCGCGCCGTAGGGGACGTTGACCAGCGAGTACGCGAGTCCGACGAGGATGAACGTGACGTACGCCCAGGAGATCGCGCCGAGCGTCCCGCCGCCCGGCGTGACGAACGTCAGCACGGTCAGCACGCTGAGCAGCGGCGCGCCGAACAGCAGGTACGGGCGGGCCCGGCCCCAGCGGGTGGTGGTCCGGTCGAGCACCATCCCGACGGCCGGGTCGAAGAACGCGTCCAGCAGGCGGGCGACGAGCATCAGCGTGCCGGCGGTGGCGGCCGCGATCGAGGCGACGTCGGTGTAGAAGAACAGCAGGTAGCTGGAGATCGTGGTCCAGGTCAGGTTGGACGCGATGTCGCCGAGGGCGAAGGCGGCGCGCTCCCGGCGGCGGACCGCTCGCGGGTCGTCGGCCACCTCAACGATCTCCTGGCTCATGGCGGGACTGATGCTCATCAGGGAGTCCTTGTCGCAGGGTGATGGGGGTCATAGCCACGTGGAGTGGGCCCATCTTGTGCCCCTGTCGCACATAAGTCAACGGCATGTTTCCGATGAATGTCGTCCTTGCCCTATCTTTGCCGGGGCTTGTCTTTTGTTCCTGACGAACGTAAGTTCCTCGCCATGACCCGCTTCCCCACCGAGGTGGACGTCGCGATCGTGGGCAGCGGCCCGGCCGGCGCCACCTACGCCCGCGTCCTCAGCGAACACGCTCCGCACCTGCGCGTCGCCGTCTTCGAGGCCGGACCGCTGATCAGCGACCCGCCCGGCACGCACGTCAGGAACATCCGCGACGCCGAGGCACGCGCCGAGGCCCAGCGCCGCTGCGAGGGGCCGCGTCCCAGCCGCCCGGCGTCCACCGACACGATGGACGACTACGCCAGAAGCGCGAACCGGCTGCAGCGCCCCGGCACGTTCCTGCTGGACTCCGGCTGGGAGGAGTTCCCGGCCGCGGCGATGTCGACGAACGTCGGCGGCATGGGCGCGCACTGGACCGGCGCCTGCCCCCGCCCCGGCGAGAGCGAGATCATCGACTTCCTGCCGGACCTGGACGCCTGGCTCACCGAGGCGGAACGGCTGCTCGGCGTCTCCGCCGAGGCTCTCGCCGGGGCGCCGCTCGCCGGCGAGGTGCGGCGCCGGCTCGCTGCCGCGCTGGACGCCGATCGGTCCGCGGATCGGCGGGTACGGCCGATGCCCCTCGCGGTCCGCCGGGAGCCGGACGGCCACCTGCGCTGGGCCGGAGCCGACGTGGTGTTCGGCGGGTTCCGCGACATCCACCCGGACGCGCTCGTCACCCGGGTGCTGCTCGACGGTGACACGGGGAACGGTGACACGGGGAACGGTGACACGGGGAACGGTGACACGGTGAGCGGCGTGCGCGTCCGGGCCGGCGGCGCCGAGCACGACGTGCGGGCACGCGTCGTCGTGGTGGCGGCCGACAGTCTCCGTACCCCCCAGGTGTTGCACGCCTCCGGTGTGCGCCCCCGCGCGCTGGGCCGGTATCTCAACGATCAACCCCAGATCGTGTACGCGGTACGCCTGCGCGACATCCCGCCCTCCGCCGCGCACACCGGGATCAGTGGCGTCAGCTGGGTCCCGTTCACCGACGCGCACCCGTTCCACGGCCAGGTCATGCAGCTCGACGCGTCACCGGTGCCGTTCGCCGGCGAGATCGTGCCCGGCTCGATCGTGGGCCTGGGCTGGTTCTGCGCCAAGGATCTGCAGGAGTCCGACCGGGTCGCGTTCAGCGACGACGAGGTCGACGACTACGGCATGCCCGCCATCCGGATCCACTACCGCCTGACCGAGCGGGACCTGGCGAACCTGGAGACCGCCGAGAAGGAGATCCGGCAGGCCGCCGAGGCGCTCGGCGACCCCCTCGACGACCAGCCGCCGCTGCGGTTCCCCAACGGCGCGTCCCTGCACTACCAGGGCAGTGTCCGGATGGGGCAGGCCGACGACGGCACCTCGGTGTGCGGGCCGGACAGCCAGGTCTGGGGCGTGCGCGGCCTCTACGTGGCCGGCAACGGCGTGATCCCGACCGCCACCGCCTGCAATCCCACCCTGACCGCTGTCGCCCTCGCCGTCGGCGGCGCGCTCTCGATCGCCAAGGAGTACTGATGCTCGACCGCGACATCATCCAGAACCGCGGGTTCCGCAACGTGCCCGGCGGCTTCCAGTTCCGGCTGCGCATGCCCAACTACCGCGGCGTGCCGGGCAGCCTCATCGAGGGCGTCACGGTGACCGTCGACGGCACGCTGCGCTTCGACCGGACGGTGCCGCGCTGGACGCTGCAGGGCCGGGACTTCACCCTCGCCGAACTGGCCGTCTCCACCGACGTGCGGTGGCAGCTCGACGAGGCGGCCGTCATCACCGTGCCGCATCCGGGCGGGCTGACGGCCGGCGTCCACCACCTCGCGGTCGGCATCGCGCTGCAGGCGCCGTACATCCCCGCCGAGTTCCAGCCGTCGATCTTCGACGCCGAGCGAAAGGTCACCCTCCTGCCATGAGCCTCCAGTACGGCGTCTCGCTCTACAGCTACACCGGCGACATGTACACGCTGCTCACCCTCGACGACGCGATGGCGGAGATCGCCGACCTCGGCGCCACCGGCATCGAGATCCTCGGTGAGGGCAACGTCCCCGGCTATCCCCGGCCGGACACCGCGTGGATCGACTCGTGGCACCGGCTGCTCGAACGCCACGGGCTGACCCCCACGAACTACGGCTCGTGGATCGACTCACGGATGTGGCAGCACCGCGACCTCACCGTCGACGAGGGCGTGACGATCCTCCAGCGCGACCTGCGGCTCGCCGCCACGCTGGGCTTCACGTCGGTACGTCCCAAGACCGGCGTGGTGTCCCTGGACCTGAAGCCGCACCCGATCTGGGACCGGGTGGTCGAACGCTCCCTCGACCTGGCCGCCGATCTCGGCATCGTCATCTGCCCGGAGATCCACGCGCCCACCCCGATCAAGCACGAGGTGGTGGACGCGTACCTCGCGTTCATCGAGCGGACCGGCAGCCCGAACTTCCGGCTGCTCATCGACACCGGGATCTTCCAGCGGTCCGCGACGTTCGCCAAGCACGCCGGGCTCAGCGAGGAGGCGCAGGAGGAGGGGTGGCGCAGGCCTCTCGCCGTACCCATGTCGGATCTCGTGGATGTTCTGCCGTTCGTGCATTTCATCCAGGCGAAGTTCTTCGACGTCACCGAGGATCTGACCGACCCGCAGATCCCCTGGGCGGAGATCGTGTCGACGCTTCTCGACAACGGGTACGCGGGCTACCTGTCCAGTGAGTACGAGGGCGACCGCGACCCCTACCGCGGCGTCGAGCAGGTCCGGCGGCAGCACGCGCTGCTGCGGTCGCTGGAGGCCGGCCGGTGAAACCGGTGCGCGCCGCGGTGATCGGGACCGGGTTCATGGGCGCTGTGCACTCCCGGTCGATCCGGGCGGCCGGGGGCACGCTCGTCGCGGTCGTCGGCAGGTCGGCGGAGCAGGGCAGGTCGGCGGCCGAGGAGTTCGGGGCGTCGTCCGGGACGGATTCGCTCGACGCCGCGCTCGACGCGGGAGTCGATGTCGTGCACGTCTGCACCCCCAACGCGAGCCATTACCCGTACGCGAAGAAGATCGTCGAAGCCGGTGTCGCCGTCGTCTGCGAGAAACCCCTCGCGATCGCGCCGGACGAGGCGGCGGAGCTGACGTCGCTGGCCGCCGGGCGCGGTCTCGTCGCGACGGTGCCGTTCGTCTATCGGTACTACGCGTCGGTGCGGGAGGCCCGGAACCGGCTGCGGGTGCCCGGCGCGGACGTGCCGTGGCTGCTGCACGGGAGTTACCTGCAGGATTGGCTGGCCGACCCGGCCGCAACGAACTGGCGGGTGGACGCCGCCGCGGGCGGTCCGAGCCGGGCGTTCGCGGACATCGGCGTGCACTGGTGCGATCTGGCCGAGTTCGTGACCGGGCAGCGGATCACCCGGGTGTCGGCGCGGTTCGGCTCGTCGCGTGCCGGGCGTGCGACAGAGGACGGCGCGGTCGTCGGCTTCGAGACCGATCATGGAGCGCTCGGCAGCGTGGTGGTCAGCCAGGCCTCGCCGGGGCGTAAGAACGCCCTGTCGTTCTCCTTCGACAGCGCGTCGGCCTCGTACGCGTTCTGCCAGGAGACGCCGGAGTCGCTGTGGATCGGCGGGCTCGCCTCCAACGAGGTCGTCCTGCGTGATCCGTCTCGGACGGGAGCTCCGGCAGGGTTGCCGGCCGGGCATCCGCAGGGGTACTACGAGTGCTTCGCCGACTTCGTGGCGGACACATATGCCGCGATCCAGGGTTCGGCGCCGTCATCGGGGCTGCCGACGTTCGCCGACGGCTGGCGGGCGACCCGGATCACCGCTGCCGTTCTCGCGTCCGCGTCGTCGGGCAGCTGGGTGGAGGTCTCATGAGCGCGCGTCAACCGGTCACCCTTTTCACCGGTCAGTGGGCCGATCTGCCGTTCGAGGAGGTGGCCCGGCTCGCCGCGTCATGGGGATACGACGGCCTGGAGATCGCCGCCTCCGGTGATCATCTGGATCTGGCGCGGGCCGAGGAGGATCCGTCCTACCTGCTGTCGCGTGTCGAGATCCTGGACAGATACGGCCTGCGCTGCTGGGCGATCTCGAATCACCTCACCGGCCAGGCGGTCTGCGACGATCCGATCGATTTCCGCCACCAAGGCATCCTGCGTCAGTCCATCTGGGCGGACGGGGAGCCATCGGGGGTACGGCTCCGTGCCGCCGAGGACATGAAACGCGCCGCCCGGGTCGCCCGGCGGCTCGGGGCGGACGTCGTCGTCGGCTTCACCGGGTCGTCGATCTGGAAATACGTGGCGATGTTCCCGCCCGTCCCGGCGTCCGTGATCGAGGCAGGGTACGAGGACTTCGCCCGCCGCTGGACCCCGATCCTCGACGTGTTCGACGCCGAGGGTGTCCGGTTCGCCCACGAGGTGCACCCGTCGGAGATCGCGTACGACTACTGGACCTCGGTGCGGACCCTGGAGGCGATCGGGCGGCGGCCGGCGTTCGGCTTCAACTGGGACCCGTCGCACATGCTGTGGCAGGGGGTGGACACGGTCGGGTTCATCACCGACTTCGCGGATCGGATCTACCACGTGGACTGCAAGGACACCCGGATCCGCCCGGCGTCCGGGCGGGCCGGGGTGCTCGGCTCCCACCTCCCGTGGGGCGACCCGCGGCGGGGCTGGGACTTCGTGTCCACCGGTCATGGGGACGTGCCGTGGGAGGACGCGTTCCGCGCGCTCGCGGCGATCGGGTACGAGGGTCCGATCTCGATCGAGTGGGAGGACGCCGGGATGGACCGTCTACACGGGGCGGCCGAGGCTGTGCGGCGGGTGCGGGAGTTGTTGTGGCCGTTGCCGGGGGCGGCCTTTGACGCGGCCTTCAGCAATCAGTAGTTCGGCGTGGCCTTCGGCTATCAGCAGGTGGGCCGGTCGCTGCTCCGCGTGACATGCGCGGGCGGGCTACGGCTGGCCGGGGCGCGAGCCGTAGCCCACGCAGGTAAAGCCCGCGGCTGCCTCGCGTGAGCGACGGCCGGGGGGCGGCGAGCCGTAGCCCATGCAGCCAAACGCCGCGTTTTACCTGCACCCGCTACGGCTGGCGCTCCCCAGCCGTAGTCCACGCAGATCAACGCCGCGTTTTACCTGCCCCCACTACGGCCGGCCCACCCGAGCCGTAGTCCACGCAGATCAACGCCGCGTTTTACCTGCCCCCACTACGGCCGGCCCACCCGAGCCGTAGTCCACGCAGCCAAACGCCGCGTTTTACCTGCCCCCACTACGGCCGGCCCACCCGAGCCGTAGTCCACGCAGCCAAACGCCGCGTTTTACCTGCCCCCACTACGGCCG
>NZ_JBEZZR010000014.1:121253-172902 GCF_040639325.1 Actinoplanes sp. NPDC023936
CGGCGCTCCCCAGCCGTAGTCCACGCAGATCAACGCCGCGTTTTACCTGCGCCCACTACGGCCGGCGCTCCCCAGCCGTAGTCCACGCAGATCAACGCCGCGTTTTACCTGCGCCCACTACGGCCGGCGCTCCCCAGCCGTAGCTGACGCAGGTTGAACCGCCGGCGGATGACATGCCTGAGCTACGGCTCGCGGCCCGCGTCGCCCGCGGCGAGCACCGCCGCCGGAGGCCGGGGACCGCGCCGGCCGCCCGCCGGCGCAGGTCAGCTTCTCAGGTGAGTGGTGTCCAGGATTGCTATGTCGTTTTCGGTCAGGCTGCCGACGACCACTGTCCCGTCGCGTTCGACCACCGACGTCACGAAGCCGTAGGAGCCGTCCGAGCTGCGCAAGTCGTGGACCCGGCGGCCGTCCAGCGTGAACGCCATCACCCAGGCGATCGGGGTGGCCGCCGGTCGTACCCGCTCGGGCAGGTTCCAGACCAGGACCCGCAGCAGACCGGGCAGCGGCAGCAAGCGGTCGACGAGCGGATTCCGGGGCGCGGCGATCGCCACCCAGAGCAGGCCGTCGCTGCCGAGTGACATGTTGTCCGGGAAGCCGGGCAGGTTCGCCACGAGCTTGTCGGTGCGGCCGGCGTCCGGGCCGGTCAGCCAGTGGCGGCGGATCCGGTAGCCGGCGGTCTCGGCGATCAGCAGGTGTGACTCGTCGGGGGCGAGGACGACCCCGTTCGCGAATTTCAGGTCGGTCAGCAGCGTGGTGACTGTCCCGTCCGGAGCGCGGCGGACCAGGCGGCCGGTGCAGCTGTGCTCGAGGATGTCGCCGGTGTGCTCCTCGAGGGTCCAGCGGCTGGTCGACGTGGTGAACCAGATCGTCCCGTCGCTGCCGGCCACGACGTTGCTGGCGAACCGGTATCCGGGGCTGACCAGGGCGGAGATCTCCCCGCCCCGGCTCATCGACAGCAGTCCCCGATCATGATCGCAGACCAGCGCTCCCCCGCCGGCGAGCGGCCACAGCCCGAGCGGGCGCCCGCCGGTCGACGCCAGCACCGTGTTCTCGCCGGTCACCGGATCGAGGCGCACGACGTTGCCGCCGGCGAGGCCGGTCAGGATCCGCCCGGCGTCGTCGAAGCGGACGTCCTCGGGACCGTGTCCGCCGGTCGGGAGCCGGCGGCCGATGCGCAGCGGCGCGGTCGGTCCCGGATCGGCGAACCGGGGCGGCGTCCACCGGCGAGGGCTGATCAGGCGACGAGCCATGACAATCTCCAAGATCGGCGGGACACAGAACGGGATCGGCGGGACACAGAAACAAGATCAGCGGTACGTCAGCAACCCCGCGTCCGCTTCGAGGTGAGTGTGCTCGTTGTAGGTCGACATCGACAGCCCTCGCCGCCCGGCGATCAGTTTCGTGACGCCGGTGTTGACCGCCACCCGGTTCAGCGCGGTCCACACCGCCGCGAGCTGCGCCAGGTCCGCCTTCGGGCCGCAGGTGAGCAGCGCGACGGCCATCGCGATCGGCCCGCCGGAGCTGACCGCGACGATGTCCCGGTGCTCGCGCACCAGTTCGCCGGCCCGATCGAGGACACCGGCGACCCGGTCGCGGAAGCCGGGGAACGACTCGGCGTACTCGTGGTCGTTGCCGCCCGACGACCAGCGCCCGGTGGCCGCCTCGAAGACCTCCTGGAACGCGCGGTCCGGCCGGGCGTGCTGACCGAGTTCGGCCATCATGGCGGCCCGGTCCCGGTAGAGCGGCCGGTGCACCTCGACGACGTGCTGGAAGTCGAACTCGTCCCAGCCCGGATCGACCGCCACCTCGGCCGGCAGGTCCAAGCCTGCCACGGTTTCCGCATGCCGGCGCAGGGTTCCGCGCAGCACCAGGCCCGGCCGGATCCCCCGGGCGGCCAGCGACCGGCCGAGCACCCGCGCCTGCTCGTGCCCCGCGTCGGAGAGCGCGTCGTAGTCGTCAGCGCCGAACGACGCCTGACCGTGCCGGATCATGAGAAGACGAGCCACGGACGATCACACCATCTTTCGTACGACGGAGAGCGGAAGCACCCGCATGGCCGCGCCGATCGGCACCCAGGGCCACGCCGGCACATAGGCCTTGGCACGCCGTTTCTCGATCGCCTCGACCATGGACCGCACGCCGGCCGGGGTGTCGACCATGAACCGGGTCCGCTGCTGGACGCGGGCGTTCATCTCGGACCTGATGTACCCCGGGAAGATCACCGAGACGTCGACGCCGGGGATCCGCTCGGACCGCACCCCCTCGGCGATCGCTGCGACACCGGCCTTCGTGGCGGCGTAGGTCGTCATCGACTTGCGCATGCCGCGCAGCGCGGACATCGACGAGATCAGCACCAGGTGACCCCGCCCCTGCTCCCGGAAGATCCGCAGGGCGGCCTCGGTCTGCGCGAGCGCCCCGACGAAGTTGACCATCGCGGTCTCCCGGTTGGCGTCCCACCGTCCGGTGCCGAGCGGCGCGCCCTTGCCGAGCCCGGCGTTCACGACGATCCGGTCGATGCGGCCGAACTCGGCGGCGAATTCGCCGAAGACCCGGAAAACGGCGTCGTCATCGGTGACGTCCAATGCCCGTACCGAAACGTGGCGCTCGGGAATCGCCTCGCGCAACCGTTCCAGGGGTTCCGTGCGCCGCGCGCACAGCGCGAGGTCGTAGCCGAGCGCGGCGAACTGCCGCGCCATCTCCGCACCCAGGCCGGCGCTCGCGCCGGTGATCAGAACGACACCCTTGCTCATCCGGGGGAACTTACGCACTTCTCCGGATCCGCGCTACTGATCGGTAATGTATGCGGCGCGGCGATGGATCTCCGGTCGGAGATCCGACTTGTGGCTTTTCCACGTTGTCCGCGGCGGGGTCGGTCGTTGCCCAAGGGCATAGGTAGGCCCGACGAACAGGACAGTGACGATGGTGACGGAGAACGACGCGGTGCTCCGCGACCCGGTGCGGCTGGCCGCGGTGGAACAGGCGCGATTACTGCTGCCCGTCTCGCCGATGCCGACCGACGGGGTCGCCCGGCTCGCGGCCCGGCTGCTGAACACGCCGATGGCGGCGGTGACGCTCGTCAGCGCGGAGGAGGAGCATTTCGCGGGCGTGCACGATATGCCCTTGTCGCTCGCCGGCACCGGGCAGGCCTCACTGTCGTACTCGGTGTGCAAGTACATCGTCAGCGCCGACCAGCCGGTCCACGCCGGAGACATGATCACCGGCTCCGCGCCCGAGCTGCGCGGGCACCCGCTGGTGACCGAGTACGGGGTACGGGCGTTCGCGGGCGTGCCGGTGCGCGACGCCGAGGGCCGGCCGGTGGGGTCGCTGACCGTTTTCGACGTGGTGCCACGTCAGTGGACCGACGATCAGGTGGACACTCTCACCGAGATCGCGTCGCTGGTGCGGCCGGTGGCCCCGGCCCAGCTCGACGCCGCTGCCCTGCTCACGGTCCTGCTCGACACCCTCTCCGTCGGGGTGGTCGTCGCCGACGAGCGCGGGCGGGTCGTGGTGATGAACCGGGCGCTGCGCGAGGTGGTCGGCCTGTCGCCGCACGCGCCGCTGCCGGAGCACCTCGCCGGCGTCGTCGGCGGGATGCTGCGCCGACCGGACCTGACGCCGCTGCGCTGGGAGCAGACCCCGCTGATGCGGGCCCTCGGCGGTGAGCACGTCGGCACCTCCGACGTGCTCACCGTGCGACCGGGTCACCGGATCCGCACCTTCGCCGCCACCGCGAACCCGATCCTGGGCGCCGGAGGCCGGCGGCTCGGGGCGTTGTCGGTGGCGCACGAGGTCACCGCGCTGCGCCGGGCCGAGAAGTTCCGGGACTGCCACCGCCGGGTCGAGGCGGTGCTGCGGACCGCGGAGTCGGCCGAGGAGGTGGCGCCGGAGATCCTGGAACCCGTGGTCACGACGCTGGGCTGGCCCTGCGCGGAGCTGTTCCTGATCGACGAGGCGGAGGGTGACCTGCGCTCGGTCGGGCACTACGACGCCACCGGGGCGAACAGCGACGACGGGTTGTTCGGGCACGTGCCGGCGTACGGGCACGGGATCACCGGCCGGGTGTGGGAGACCGGGCAGCCGCTGTGGGTGCCGGACATCGCGGACACCGCCGCCTACGTGCCGAAGCCCGCGGAACGGTCGCGCATCGAGATCTGCCTGCGGCGCGGCATCCGTACGGTCCTGGCCGTCCCGGTCCGCGACGGCGGCACCCTGCTCGGCGTGCTGACCTGTTACGCCGGCACCCCGGAGGTCCAGGAGGACCTGCTGACCGTGCTGCTCGACGGTGTCGCGGCCCAGATCGGCGTCTACGTGGCGCTGCGGCGCGCCGAGCAGCTGGCCCGGCAGCTCAGCCGGGCGCAGAACGACTTCATCGACCTGGTCGGCCACGAGATGCGCACCCCGCTCACCTCGATCACCACGAACGCCGGTGTGCTGGCCGAGGAGGCCGGCGGGCTGGACGACGAACAACAGCAGATGATCCAGTCGATCAGCCGGAACAGCGCCGAGCTGCAACGGATCATCGACACGTTGCTGGACCTGGCCGGCCTGGATTCCGGGCACCTCGGCCTGCGTGTCACCGAACTGGACCTGGCCGCGCTGGTCACCGGCGCGGTGGAGGCCGCCCGGGCGAACACGGCCCTCGACATCGACCTGTGGGTGCCGCCGGCTGTCCCGGTGCGCGGCGACGCGGAGCGGCTGCGCCAGGTGGTCACCGACCTGCTGTCGAACGCGGCGACGTACAGCCCGCCGGGCGGCCACGTCGTCGTCACGCTGACCGCCGGCGCGGAGACCGCCGAGCTGAGCATCGCCGACAGCGGGATCGGCACGCCCGCCGACGAACGGGCGCGGGTGTTCGACAGGTTCTTCCGCGGCAGCAACGTGCGGCACCAGGGGATTCCGGGCAGCGGGCTGGGGCTCAGCCTGGCCCGGACGATCGTGCACCTGCACGGCGGGACCATCCGCCTGGACGGCAACGAGCCGGCCGGGACGATCGTGCGGGTGCGCCTGCCGAGGGCGTGACGGGAAGTTGTGCCGCTGGTCGGGGCACCACTAGGTTGAGGGTGCCAACTGCGGCGACGCGAGGGAAGCCGGTGGGAGTCCGGCGCGGTCGCGCCACTGTGACCGGTCCAGCGATGGGCCGGGAGTCAGGGAACTCGCCCGCCGCAGCCCCACGATCGGGACGCGTCATCCCGTTGGAGGTTCGATCTTTCATGTCAGCTCAGCCCCGTTTTGTGTCGTTGCTCCTGCGGGGCCTGCTCGCCGGGCTGATCGCCGGGCTGCTGGCCGGTGGTTTCGCCTTCGCGTTCGGTGAGCCGCACGTCGATGCCGCGATCGCCATCGAGGACGCCGCCGCGGCCGCCTCCTCTCCGGACGCCGCCGCGACTTCGGCTTCGGCTTCGGCTTCGGCTTCGGCTTCGGCTGAGGAACCGCTGGTCAGCCGCAACGGGCAGAAAGCCGGCCTGGTTCTCGCCACCACCCTCTACGGCATCGCGATGGGTGGGCTGCTCGCCACCGCCTACACGCTGCTGCGCCGCCGGTTCCGGATCGCCGCCGACAGCCGTGTGGCGCTCGTGCTGG
Organism: Actinoplanes sp. NPDC023936; assembly: GCF_040639325.1. Lineage (NCBI taxonomy): Bacteria > Bacillati > Actinomycetota > Actinomycetes > Micromonosporales > Micromonosporaceae > Actinoplanes > Actinoplanes sp. NPDC023936. The sequence continues at coordinate 126,831 of NZ_JBEZZR010000014.1, forward strand.
CCGGATCCGCGCTGGTCGGGGCCGTGCTGGTGCCGTGGGTGAAGTACCCGCCGAACCCGCCCGCCGTCGGTGACCCGGCCACCATCAACCAGCGGACCTGGAGTTACCTGGCGGTGCTGGTGCTGGGTCTGGTCGCCGTCTGGGCCGCGGTGATCGCCGCCCGCACGCAGACCGTGGAGTGGCGCCGTGCGGTGGCCGCCACGCTCGCGTTCGTCGTGGTGGTGTCCGTGGCGTACCTGCTGCTGCCCGGCATCCAGGAGGTGCCGGAGTCGTTCCCGGCGACGCTGCTCTGGGAGTTCCGGATCACGTCGCTCGGCGTGCAGGCGGTGCTGTGGACAGTGCTCGGCCTGGCGTTCGCCGCCCTGGTGACGCCGCGAGTCACCGCCCCGGAACCGGCTGCCGCTGCCGCTGTTTGACGTTCAGGACGCAGTCGCCGCAGGTGCCGCCGCCGGGAATCCGGTAGTAGAGGCAGCAGTTGTTGCGGATCAGCTTTCTCCGGTGGTGACGATCGGGGCGGTGCAGGACGGCCGTCCCGATCAGTGGTTTCCGGGACAGCAGCGCCGCGATCAGATCGGTGGCATTCGCCCCGTTCGCGGCCATCATGGTGCCGGCGCCGCCCAACGCGGACGCCACGTTTCCCCACAAGACCCGGGGAGACAAGACAAATTGGGTACGGAAGACGTCCAGCACCGGCTCGACCAGGATCTCGATCACCGTGTTGAGGGCTGTGACAAGGTCATCGGTGGTGGCCGGCAGACCGTCGCAGAAGATCGGGATCGGCCCACTCGCCACGGGTCGCCAGCGCATCCGGGCCGGATCCGGGATCGGGACCGCGCCGCTGGTCACCGCGGCGGCCAGCGGCGGGGAGACCAGGCGGGCCGCCAGTCCCAGGAAGACTGTCGACGCCACCGCTCGTTTCGGCAGCTCATCGGGGGTGAGGCCGGCCATCGCGGCGAGCAGGTGGCTGGCGCTGTCGACGCGATCGGCGAGGACGCCGGGGTCCTGCAGGTCGGTCAGCGGCCAGGTTCCGTCGATCGGGCGCTGGGTTTCCGGCGTGCGGTGCTGTGTTTCGGAGGTGCAGCGCCGTGTTTCCCGTGCGCGGTGCTGGGTTTCCCATGTGCGGTGCTGGGTTTCCCATGTGCGGTGCTGGGTTTCCCATGTGCAGTAAGGACCGAACCGCGCGGCGGCTTCCAGCGCGGGTGTCGCATCGATCAGTTCGGCCATGGGGCGACGGTATCAGCGAAGTCTCAACCGAGAGTTCAACGATACGGTTCAGGGGTATGACCGACGTCAACGTTCTTTTCGCGCGCCTGCCCCGGCTGCTCGCCATCGGCGAGCCCACCCACAGCTCGGAGCCTCTGCTCCGGCAGCGCAACGACCTGTTCCGGTCGCTCGTCGAGCGGGACGGGTACCGCACCATCGCGATCGAGAGCGACTGCCTGATGGGGCTGGTCGTGGACGAGTACGTCGCCGAGGGCGACGGCTCGCTCGACGATGTGATGAAGCGCGGGTTCAGCCACGAGTGGGGCGCCTTCGCGGGCAATCGTGAGCTGGTGCAGTGGATGCGCGAGCACAACGCCGGCCGGGACGCCGGCTCCCGGGTCCGGTTCGCGGGCTTCGACGGGCCGCTGGAGATCACCGCCGGGGCCAGCCCACGGGCGGCGATGATGGGTCTTCTCTCGTCCTGCTCTTCAATCCTCCCGTCGTCCTCCTCTCCGTCGTCGGCGTCGTCGGGGGCGTCGTCCGCGTCGGCCTCGGCCTCGGCCTCGGCGGAGAGGCTCGACGAGCTGCTCGGCGAGGACGAGCGGTGGACGAACCCGGCCGCCATGATGGACCCGTCACAGTCCGTCGGGCGGACCGGCGACGCCATCCGGCTGCGGGTACTCGCCGACGAGATGGCGGGCCTGGTCGAGGCATGGACGCCGCAGCTGGGAGCCGATCTGGAACGAGCGCGACTGTACGCTCGGACCGCCATCGGGCTGCTGCGCTACCACTACGCGATGGCCGACACCTCACCGAACCGGATCGAGCGGATGCTCGGTGTACGCGACTCGATGATGGCCGCCAACCTGCTCGCCCTCGCCGACCACGGCCCGACGCTGGCGAACGGCCAGAACGCGCACTTCCAGCGGCACAAGAGCTCGATGCGGATGGGCGGCGAGCCGGTGGAATGGTGGAGCGCCGGCGCGATCGCCGGCGTCCACCTGGGTACGGATTACGGGTTCCTCGCCGGTGCCGCGGGAACGATCCGGGAACACGGCGTGGGTGTGCCGCCTGCGGGCACCGTGGAAGGCTCGCTCTACGCACTCCCGCTTCCGGACGGCCGATTCGTCGGACGAGTGACCGAGGCGCCTGGGGCCGCGCGGGTGTCCCCGTGGTTCGGGTATGCCCCGCTCGACCCGTCGCATCTCGGCGACGTCGACGGCATCGTGTTCGTCAAGGACGCCTGAGTCAGCCGTTGGGGCGGGTCTCGATGGCTTGCAGGGACCAGCTGTTGCCGTCCGGGTCCTGGAAGTAGACGAACGTGCCCCACGGCTGAACGTCCACATCACCGGTCTTGATGCCGGCGTCCAGCAGCTGGGTGCGGGCGGCCTCGGCGTCGGGCACCACTACTTGGATCTCCTGGGTGCCCGGCGCCTTCTCGGTGATCCCGTCACCGATCACGATGGAGCAGGCCGAACCGGGCGGTGTGAGCTGGACGAATCGGAGATTGTCGTTGACTTTGTGGTCGTGGTCGACGTTGAAGCCCAGCCTCTCGTAGAACGCTTTGGCCCGGTCGACGTCGGTCACGGGGACGGGGATCAGCTCGATCTTCCATGTGGCTGTCATGGATTCATCGTGCCGCACATTGCGGTCACAATCCGACCGCTAGGTCGGTCTGTTTGCGGATGTCTAGTGTGCCGGGGCGGGCGGCGCGGACACCGGCCGCTCCGGGTCGCCCGGCGTGATCGCACCCCACTTCGGTCCGCTCGGCGGCGGGCCGACCTGCGGCGGATCCTCCGGAGGCACGGTGCTGTGCGAGAAGAGGAAGGTGCCGAGCACGACCAGCACACCCGAGACAGCGGCGAACCAACTCGCGAACTCCACACCCTGCATTCCGAACAGCCACGCGGCGACCGTCAGCGCCGTGGCGGCGAAAGCGCCCACATCAAGGATTACCCAGCTTCCAGCACCCATCCCTCCATCATCAACCCGGACGTCAACCCACCTCCTCGACCGCCGTGCCGTTCACCAGAAATCGTTTGCCTGCCCGCTCGCCGACCGCTGATGATGGGCGGCATGGTCATGGACACTGTCGATGGCCGCCCGGCGGCCGGCAACGCCGCATCGATCCGGGCGACGGCGCGGGCGATGGCGAAGGCCGGATCCGCTGCCGCCGTGCTCCTCGTCGAGGGCCTCACCGACCAGATCGCGCTGGAGACCGCTGCGGCTCTCCGTGGACGAGATCTCGAGGCGGAGCAGGTCGTCATCGTGCCAATCGGTGGGGCGCACGCGATCAGCCGGGCTCTGTCCGGCCTGTCCGCCCTGACCGCTCTGTCCAGTCCGGATGCCCCGCACCCGCCCGGCCCGGATGCCCCGCACCCGCCCGGCCCGGATGCCCCACACCCGCCCGGCCCGATGGCCCCGCGGCCAGGTAGCCCCACCGGCTCCCCCGGCGTGCTCCCCTTGGCGGCAAGGACTCGCCTCGCCGGCCTGTGCGACGTGCGCGAGGAGGACATCTTCCGACGCGGCCTGGAGGCGGCCGGCGTGGGCTTACCCCGGACGCGCGCCGAGATGGAGGGCCTCGGGTTCCACGTCTGCATCGACGACCTCGAAGATGAACTCATCCGCGCGGTCGGCGTCTCGGGTGTCACAGCGCTTTTCATGTCTCAGGGAGACCTCCGTTCCTTCCACTCGTTCCAGAAGCAGCCCGCGTGGCGTGGACAGGACACGCGAGCTCAAGTGCACCGCTTCGTGCGCAGCAGCTCACGGCGCAATCTGCGATATGCCCGACTGCTCGTCGAAGCGGCGGTCGCCGGGAACGCTCTGCCCCGGCCGCTCGACGCGGTGCTGAGCGCCGTGTGAGCGCGCCCTCCTGCGGTTTCGTTCGAAGTGAACCAGGCCCGCCATAACAGGAGCAGAACGGCCGCTGTTACGCCCCTGTCATCCCCGGCGCGCGATGCTGTGTGCACGGAAAGGGGATCGCAATGCCATCGAAGTCGACGACCAGCCGGAGCCGGCCCCGGTCGGAGCCACCGGCCCGGAAATTGCCACCGGCACAGCACAGACCGCGCGCCGCGACAATCATCGACGGCCGTGAGATCCGTGGGAGCATGAGCCGATGAGCTGGAGTCAACGACTGGGCGGCGTCGGTGTCTGGCGTCCAGGCCCTTTCCTGCATCGAGACCTCGCCACGGCTGTTGAGGACCTCGGGTTCGGCACTCTGTGGATCGGCGGTTCTCCCACGTCCGACCTTCGTCAGGCAGAGGAATTGCTCGACGCCACCACGTCGCTTCAGGTCGCCACCGGCATCGTGAACATCTGGGCGTCCGACGCCGCCGAGCTGGCCGACTCCTATCACCGCATCCAGGCGGCGCATCCGGGGCGCTTGTTGCTCGGCATCGGTTCCGGGCACCGTGAGGCCAACCCGGAGCGGGTTCGTCCCGTCGACGCGATGGCCCGCTACCTCGACGTTCTCGACGCACGCGGGGTGCCCGTCCAGTCGCGCGTCCTGTCCGCGCTGGGGCCTCGCATGCTCGCCATGGCGAGCGAGCGCAGCGCGGGCACTCATCCCTACCTCACTGTGCCGTCGCAGAGCGGGGAAGCGCGCGCCGTGCTCGGCCCGGACGCGCTCGTCGCTCCCGAGCAGACCGTAGTCCTCGACACCGACGTCGAGTCGGCGCGACGCTCGGCCCGCAAGTTCCTCCAGCTTTACCTGGGCTTGTCGAACTACACGACCACGATGCGGCGTGCCGGCTTCACCGACGACGACATCGCCGGAGAGGGCAGCGACACACTCATCGATCGCCTCGTCGTCCATGGCGATGCGGCCGTGATCACCGCAGCGGTCCGGGAGCATCGGGATGCCGGCGCTGATCACGTCTGCGTGCAGGTTCAGCCGCAACGCGGCGACATCGTGCCCGCCCTGCGTGCCGTCGCAGCCGAACTGAAGCTGCGCCCGCAGGACTGAGGCAGCCGATGTGACGCGGGCCCCGCTCACCGGAGTCGCGGCGGCAACCGCTGGCCACCGCAGTGCACCGGCGACCGCAGGGCGCCGACCACCGCAAGGCACCGGTCACCAGTACACCGGTCACCGCAGCGCAACTATTACCGCAGTGCGCTGATCGCCGCACCGGGGCGCACCGCAGCCCAGCACCGCACCGCACCGCACCGTGCTGGCCACCGTCGGGACGGCGACCAGCACGTGCGAAACGAGGCAGAGCCGGGCTCAGCGAAACAGCCGCCGAGGCACTGCGGCAGCCAGTGCCCCGTACCCCGAGGGGTTGAGATGCAAGTGATCTCCGGTGTCATAAGGAGCAGCAAGGCGGGACGGCGCGGCCGGGTCCCGCACGGCCGCGTCGAAGTCCACCACCGCGTCGAACAGTCCACCCCGGATCGCCGCGTTGACCGTCTGCCGGGACCGCTCCCGCAAACCTTCGGCGTCGTCGTAGATGTTGCCGCCGAACGGGGTGAGCGTCGCGCCGTACACACGCAGTCCTGCCGCCTGGGCGCGCAGCACGATCTGCCGGTACGCCCCGATCAGCTCCACGGCGATCCGCTGCTGATCAGTCACGGTGGCCGGGGCGACGCCGATGTCGTTGACGCCCTCGAAGACCAGCAACCACCGCGCGCCGCTGGTCGCGAGGACGTCCCGGTCGAGCCGGGCGAGCGCGTTGGGCCCGAGCCCGTCCCGCAGCACCCGGTTGCCGCCGGCAGCCTGGTTGAGCACGGCCAGTTCCGGATCGCGCAGCCGGTCGAAGAGCTGGTCCGGCCATCGGTTGTTGCCGTTGGTGGTGGAGCCCCGGCCGTCGGTCAGCGAGTCGCCGAGCAGCACGAGGCCGGACGCTCCGGCAAGGATCTCGACCCCGCTGATCAGGTACCAGTGGTCGGACCCGGTGGCGCCGGTGAGGTCGTTGGCGGTGTGCTGGTCGCCCTTGACCAGCCACGACGTGGTGCGCGAGCCGGGATGCGAGGTCAGCTCGGCGGTGCTGATGCCGTCGCGCAGATACGTGGTGAGGGTGAGGTTGGCGGCGGCGAGAACGGGCAGGTCGACCGGGTCGGAGACGATCTGCGCGCCGACCGGCACCACCACCGACGGGCTTCCGCCGAAGGTGAGCGGCCGGCCGCTGCCAGGCCGGATCGCAGACGTGCCGGCCTGGTTGCCGACGGGCAGCGCGACGCCCGCCGCGGTGATCGGCAGATCGGCGGTGCCGAACGCGTTGGAGTACCGCACCCGCAGCCGGCGTCCACCGGCGGTGACCCGCACGGTCTGCCGCAGCGTGGTGTCGGCGAGACGTTCGAAGGGCGCGGGCGGCATGTTGTGCGGCTCGGTGAGCTGCGGCATCGCCGTCCAGGTGTGCGTCCAGCGAGAGAGTTGATCTCTGCCCCTGGTGAGGAACAGTCCGGAGGCGGCGAAGCCGAACGAGGCGAGCAGTGTGCGCCGACGCATGGGTCAGAACCTCCGGCTCTCGGTCGGGCCGAGGTAGCTGTAGCGCACGCCGCCGGTGTCGACCACGAGCCGTTGCAGGATCACGGTCGGGTCGACGGCGTGGAAGGTCAGCGTGTGCGTCCCCGGCCGGTCGATCACGTGCGTCGTGGTGGTCACGTTGACGTTGTCGCTGGTGTTGCGGGCCCACTGCCGGTTCATGGTGGTGTCGTCGGCGCCCGTCGCGGCGATGACGTCGACCGTCTGCGGCGGCTGGTCATCGACGGAGATCGCGTACTTCAGGCCGGTTCCGGGCAGCACGTTGTTGCGCGGGGACAGGTGCGCGGAGATCTTCACCGGTCCGGTCGTGGTCAGCGTCATCCGGTACTCCAGGCGGCCATTTCCGGTGACGGCGGCCATCCCGTTGCCGACCTTGCCGATGTCCGGCAGCAACTGCCAGTCACCGACACGCCGGTCGTAATGGTCGGCGTTGATCGCCACGTATCCGCCGGCCTCGGCGAAGCCCGCCGGCCGGATTGCCGGGTTGCGCACGGCGGCCTGCACGACCTGCGTGCCTCCCGGCCCGGCGATCGTGATGGGTACGGTCGTCAGCCCGCTCGGAGCCTTCCGCCAGTCGACGGTCACGGCCACCCGGACCTGCTCGTCCACCCGGCCGGCAGCCGGGGTGACGCGCAGCCACGGCTGTCCCGTGGTGATCCGGTAATCGAATGCGGTCGTGCCCTTGTTGTAGATCTCGATGTACCGCCGTGCCCCGGGCTGCCACGGGCTCAGCTCGGGCAGCAGCGACTCGACACCCATCGACGCCGCCGCGGGGACCTCGATCCGTTTCAGGTGCGGGTAGATCTCGTCCGGCAGCGCGACGTGGTCGTCGGTCTGCGGCTGCTGCCAGGACGCGTTGTTGTACCGCGCCGCGTTCCCGTACCCGATCTTCGGCTGAGTCTGCCATCCGGCCCACTTACCGCCGGCGAGCCGGGTGTTGTAGTGCTCGCTGAGTGCCTGGTCCTCGGCGAAACGGGCCTCCGCCTCGGCCGCGAGATCGTTGGTGGCGGCGCGACCCTGCGCGGCGTATCGGATGTTCGTGAACTGGGCACGCCGCAGCTCGTACAGATTGGCGCCGGCCTGCACCTGATAGTCGACGAGCTGGAAATAGGCGTCCTGCGCGGCGGCCGGAATCCGGCGTTTGATGCGCGTGGCCTCCGCGGCGAGAGCCTGCCATTCGGCGACGACGGCGTCCATTTCCTCCGGCGTGTACGGGTTCTCCTGATCGTTGTAGACGACGTTCGTGGCGTCCCCGGTGATCCGGCGGTTCAGCAGTTCCGGCTTGCGGCGGGACTGCAGACGGCCGTACTCGGAAAGCACCCCGGCGATGCGCGGCGCCAGCTCCGGCCCGAAGTTCTCGGCCGCGTACTTCCGCTCCCACGCCCCGAGCTCCGACAGCGGCAGGGCGTCCGGGTTCCACGCGTAATCCAGGAAGAACTGGGTGGGCAGCTCCTCGTTCTTCAGATCACCGACGTTGACGACCCAAAGACGATCAACCCCTTTCGAGTACGACAGATGCAGCTGCTCCCAGGCGTTGACCAGATTGGTGGTGTCCACCCACTTGTAATTGCGCCCGTCGCCGACGTAGTCGAAGTGGTAATACAGCCCGTACCCTCCGCTGCGCGGAGGCAGACCGGCGTGCGGGAGCTTCCGCATGTTTCCCCAGTTGTCGTCGCAGAAGACGACGGTCACGTCCTCCGGCGGCTGATACCCCTTGTCCCAGTACCGCTGCACCTCCTTGTAGAGGGTCTGCACCTGCGGCGCCTCCTGGAGCCCGAATTCGGCGAGGATGGCGCGCTGCGTGTCGATGATGCTGCTCATCAGGTCGATGCCGTCACCGTCGGGCAGGCTCACGTCACCGTTGCCGCGCATTCCCAGCGTGATGACACCCTCGAATCCCTGCTCCTTCATCCGCCGCGCGCCGTCGCGCCAATAGGCGACGATCGCGTCCCGGTTGCGGCGGAAACTCCATTCCCCGGTGCCGCCGTACGGGTCGCTGCCGGGTGTCACGATCGCGCCGCCGGCGTCGCGGACGGCCGGCTTCGCGTGCCGGTTCCACTCCTCGATGCCGCGCATCATCGGCGCTTCGTGCGAGGTGCCCATGACCACGCCGTAACGGCTGGCGGTCTCGTGGTTGGCCGGGTCGTCCTCGGCGAACGCGCGTCCCCACACCGCCGGCCACAGGTAGTTCGCCTTGAGCCGCAGCATGGTTTCGAAGACCTTCGCGTAATAGGCGGCGTTCAGTCCACCGGAATAGCCGGGCGCCTTTCCGGGGCCGAAATAGTTCGGCGCCCAGGTCCCGGTCGCCGGGTTCTCGTCGTTGATGAAGAACCCGCGGTACTTGACCTTCGGGGTGCCCTGGGTGTGCCGGCCGGGCAGCGCGTAGAGGGCGTCGGCATGCGGCACCGGGACGTCGTCCCAGAAGTGCCACGGCGAGACGCCGAGGCGTTTCGACACGTCGTAGGCGCCGAAGATCGTGCCGCGCTGGTCGCTGCCGGCGATCACGAAGGCGCGCCGGACACCGGGCAGCGGGTTCTCGACGACCTGCTGCAGCGAGGTCTCCCACTTGCCCGCGATCCCCCGCGTGTCGATCTTCCCAGCGGCCGCGAGACGGTCGATCAGCGCGCTGCGTCCGAGCGTGCCGAGAATGATCGGATCGCGCCCACCGGCAAGGGAGGCGCCGGCATCGGGCCGGACCCCGGACCCAGCCGAGCCCAGCTCGCCACGGGCGCCGGACGCAGGCGAGCCCGCAGCACCGGACGCAGGTGAGCCCGCAGCGTCAGCGCCCAGCGCAACGGCGCGCAGGTCGGCGCTGACGCCGGTTGCCGAGCGGAGGTCGGTGCGGAGGTCGCCGGCCACCCGGACCACGCCCGGGAAGTCGCCGCTGTCCACGACGATGGGCGCGGCCCGGCCGCCGGCGACGAGCGGGAAGCGGCCCGGACCGGGCTTGGTGGAGATGTAACCGCCGCCGGCTCGGGCGACGGCGGCCGCCCGCGGCGCTGCGACAGTCGAGGCGCCCGCTTGCGCTGACGCGACCGTGAGGGCGCCCGCTTGCGATGACGCAACAGCGGGGACGCTCGCTGACACGACAGCGGGGACGCTCGCTGACACGACAGCGGGGGCGCTCGCTGACGCGACAGCGGGGGCGGCGGTCACGGCCAGCGCGAGGGCGGTAAGGAGGACTAGGGGACGGTTTCGCATGGGTACGCCTCCGAAAGTTTCGGATTCGTTTCGCGAGGACGTCCGCAACATATAGTTACGAGTCTATGTCGTCAACCATCCTCGCCCGCCTGCGAACAACCGAAAGGCCGCCCGGAAGTTACGAGCAGCCTTCGGTCCTTGCGGTTCGAGAAGGCGGAACCCCACCGTCACAGCTCTCCCGGCGAATCGCCGACCGGCAGCCGGTCAGCGCCGCCAGGCCTCCCTGATGTTCACGAGCAACACCAGCAGGGCCGCCGCGAAGAAGCCGAAAGTGATCACATAGCGGCCGTCCACCACGAGCACCGAGATCAGGAAGACCACGGCGGCCGCGACCAGGAGGCGCAGCATGACGGCGAAGAACTTGCCGCGTACCAGGCCCTCCACGCCGAGAAGCAGGAGCAGCAGCACGAGCGCTGTCTCCTGCCCCTGGATCGCCGCCAGGGGTGAGGCGACCGCACCGATCGCCCACAGGATCAGCGGCGTGCTCAGCACCGCCCACCAGGACCGGGACCGGCCGAGGAAGCCCGTCGCCTGCTCCATCGGCAGCCTCCGGTGCTGCAGGTGGGCGTGCGGGTCGTCGGGGACCGGTCCGGGTGTGACGGTGGCCCGGTGCAGCTCGTCGGCGAGACGGGTGTGTTCCATCCGCAGCCCGAGCAGCCGCTGCTCCCGGGCAGCCAGGGCGCGTACCTCCGGATCGGCGGCCGGCAGGCCCGCCCCCGCCACCGCGAGCTCGTGGCGCAGGGCGGCGATCTCCTGGTCCAGCTCGGCGAGCCGGTCACGGTCCTTCTGGGTACGGATCTCCGCGTACCGCCGTTCCTCGGCCGGATCGGGCACCACCTTGGCGAGTCCCGCCCAGCTGACCGGATCGGCCCAGCAGGCCCGCACGGTGCCGTCCCGGGTGTACCGCGGACCGGCCGGCCCGCGTTCGCCGCCGAGCCGGTCGCGGGTGTCGCGTCCCCACAGACCCCGGAAGTCCCGCACCCACGGGGTGTCGTCGCTGATCACCACGGGATGCCAGGCCTCGCGCTGTCCGGGACCGATCGCCCGCCCGTCGCCGCGGGCGTAGTCGACGTACGGGATGCCGACGGTCCGCTGGTCCTCCGGTGACCAGGGCGCGAGCAGCCGCGCCGACCAGCGCAGCGCGGTGACCAGACCACGCAGCCGCGGCGGCCGTACCGTGATCAGGTAGTCGCCGGGCAGGTACGCGCCGGAGTGCGACCCGGCGCCGACGAACACCACCGGGTGGGTGCCGCCGACCAGGCTCAGGTCCGGGTCGTCCCAGCGTCGCCGCAGGTCGTCGCCGGTCTCGTCATGCGCCGAGAAGACCACCCACGCGGGCCGCGGCTCCGCGGCGCCTTCGAGTGAGCCTGTCGCATCGAGGAAGACGGTGACCTGCTCCCAGTCCCCCTCGTGCTCGTTGACCCCGCCGAACGCCGAGCGCCAGTTGTTGAACGAGTAGAAGTACCAGTACTGCAGAACGATCCACGGGTCGTCGCGCAGCACCCGGCCGTAGTACATCGGCCGCATCGGCTCCAGGTGGTCGCGTTGCAGCAGGAACGAGTGCGCCGCGCTGCCGCCCGGGACGCTGCCGCGGAACAGCAGCGAGAAACGGTTGACCGTGTCGACGAGCCGGGCGGTGAGCCCGACCGAGGCGAGCCGGCTGGCCCGGGCCAGGTGCGGCGGGCGTTCGCGGAGCGGGATGTGGGTGAGTCGTTCGCTGCCGATGCCCGAAATCGAATAGCCCAGACCGTGCTGGGCGCCGCCCGCCTCGGCGAGGGTGTCGAGGGTCAGCCCGCCCGGTTCCAGGATCTGCACCGGGTTCGCGCCCGGCTCGGCGCGCCACAGGCCGGCCTGCCGCACGAACCGCTCGACCGAGATCGGGTAGAAGTACTCCCCCTCGGTGAACTTGGCCACCGGCTCGTAGGCGCGCAGCAGCCGCAGGTCGTCAGCAGTCCCCAAACCCGTTCGTTCCTCTCGGCGTCCCGGTCGCGTGCCGAGGTTATCCGTACCGGCTGGGCGCCCGTGACGGGGCGGCTATGGACAGCGTGAGTCGTCACCCTGTTGGATAGTCAACGAATTGACTATCCGGAGGTGGCTGCTATGCATCCGTTCCGTACCGCGGTGGAGGCCCGTGACGCCGCCGCGCTCGAGTCCCTGCTCGCCGACGACGTCGTGTTCGTCAGCCCCGTCGCGTTCCCGCCCTATCCGGGCAAGGCGATCACCGCGGCGATCCTGCGCGCCGCGCTGCGGGTCTTCGAGGACTTCCGGTACGTCCGGGAGATCGCCGGCGAGCGCGACCACGCGCTGGTCTTCGAAGCCACGGTCGGCGGCAAGCAGGTGACCGGCTGCGACTTCCTGCACCTCGACGAGGACGGGCTGATCGACGAGGTGATGGTCATGGTCCGGCCGCTCTCCGGAGCGAACGCGCTGGCCGAGGCGATGGGCGCCCAGTTCGACCAGATCCGCCGGGAGGCCGCGGCGCAGGCCTGATCCCGATTCACGCTTACCCCGGGGACCGCGGGGTACAGCACGGTGCGTGGTCGTGGTCATCACCGGAGCATCCAGCGGCGTCGGGCGGGCCGCCGCGATCGCGTTCGCCCGCGCGGGCGCGCGACTGGTCCTGGCCGCCCGGTCCGCGTCGTCGCTGGAACCGGTCGCCGAGGTCTGCCGGGACCTCGGCGCCGAGGTACGCGTCGTGGTCGCCGACGTGACCGACCCGCCGGCCCTGGACCCGGTCGCGGACGCGTTCGGCCGGGTCGACGTGTGGGTGCACACGGCCGCGGTGATGGCGTACGGACGGTTCGAGGACGTGCCCGCCGACGTGTTCAACCAGGTCGTCGAGACGGATCTGATCGGCGCGGCGAACGTGGCGCGCGTCGCGCTGAAGCGGTTCCGGGCTCAGGGACGCGGGGTGCTGATCTACGGCGGGTCGTTGCTGGGGACGGTCGTCACCCCGTACACCAGCTCCTATGTCACCAGCAAGTGGGGCCTGCGAGCGCTGGTGCGGGCGTTACGCCTGGAGACCCGGGACGCCCCCGGCATCCACGTCTGCCTGGTCGCGCCCGGCTCGGTGGACACGCCCATCTATCGGACCGCGGCCAACTTCGCGGGACGGTACGGGCAGCCCCCGCCGCCGGTGGACTCGCCGGAGAAGGTGGCGGCGGCGATCGTCCGCTGCGCCCGGCGGCCTCGCGGCGTGGTGACCGTCGGGCTGGCGAACCGGATCATCCAGTTCGGGTTCGTCGCCACCCCGCCGCTGTACGACCTGCTGGTGGGACCCCTCATGCGGCGCCGCGGACTGTCCGCCGAGACGGTGGCGCCGCACGAGGGCAACGTGTTCACGCCGTTCTCTCAAGCGGGCCAGACCGCCCGGACCGCCTCGGCCAGCGTCGCGCCCTGGCGCAGCCCGGCCTCGGCCGCGGCGGCCCGGCGCGACGGGTCCATGAAGTTCGGCCCGAACGCTTCCCGCGCGGCCTCGTCCGGCTCGATCAGCAGGGTCTTGCCGGCGCCGGTGGACGCCATCTCGGCAATGATCCGGTCCCGGCTCAGCGCGGCCATCGGGGCGATCACCACGAGGTGGTCGGCGCCGGCGGCCAGGTCCGCTCCGGCGCCCAGCCGCACTCCCCCGTCCATGTAGCGGGCGTCGCCGATCGTGACCGGCGGCATCAGGCCGGGCACCGCGCAGCTCGCCGACACCGCCTGCAGCAGGGTGGCGCCGGAGGCCCGATCCAGCACCAGGTCCCGGCCGTCGGCCGCGTCGACGACCACCAGCCGCAGATCACGGTCCGGCCAGTCGCGCACCGGGATCAGCGGCTCCATCCGGGACAGATACGTGGCCTCGTCCGTGGTGGGCGCGGTCAGGGCCATCGCGCCGACCTGCGCCCTCGCCTGCTGCGCCGGCACCGACGGGTCGGCGAGGACCGCCAGCGCGGCGAGGAACTGCCCGGTGTTGCGGCCGCCGCCACCGCTCGGGCGGGGCGCCACCACACGCCGCTGCCCGGCCACCGCCTCCTCCAGGTCGACGCCCGCCGCCAGCAGCGTGCCGACCACCGAACCCGCCGAGGTGCCGACGATCGTGTCGGCGCCGCCGAGCGGGGAACCGGCGCGCTGCAGGCCGCAGAGGACGCCGAGATGCCAGGCGATGCCGGTCACGCCACCGCCGCCGAGAACCAGAGCCTTCGTCACGTCCTGGACCTTAACCGAAGATCGAAGAACACGGTTACCGGCACTGTCGCCGGCCCGGCAGGCCGAGGATCAGGGCCAGGCCGACCGTGAGATGCATGCCGATCAGCGCCAGCGTGGTGGTCAGGTCGCCGCCGGCGCCGAGCGGGCCGGCCAGCGACAGCAGCAGCACGATCGAGGCGATGACCCGGAAGGTCCGGGCCGGGCGGCGGCTGCGGCGCTCCAGGATCACGAGCAGAGCCCAGGCGGCGACTCCGGCGAGCAGGGCGGTCACCACGACCGCCACCGGGCCGATCGCGCCCTGGTCGACGACCAGGTCATGGCCGCCCCACGGGTCGTTCACGGCCCACAGCAGCAGGGCGCCGGCGGCCCCCGCCCCGATCGTGACGGGGCGGCCGTTCCGTCGTACCGGGGAAGGGGTGTGTGTCTGATGCGTCGTCATGCCGGGAAGCATCGATGAATCGGCGGGCGCGCACATCGGGCCGCGGACGGGGTGGCCTACGACTTTGGATGGTGTCGGCCGGCGGTGGTCGATGGTTAGCCTCGCTGCGTGACCGATCGTCGCAGAATCGTCATCGCCGTCGCCTGGACCATGATCGCGTCCGGCGGCCTGATCGCGGTGTCGATCGTGTCCTGGTGGAGCGATCGGCCGGCCGGGCCGCTGCTCACCCTCGACCTGGTGGCCGGCGGCCTCGGCTGGCTGCTCACCCCACTGCTGCTCCGCCGGCCGGTGACGGCGACCGCGCTGCTCACCGCCCTGGCCGCGCTCTCCCCCGCGGTCACCCCGCCGGCCACGATGGGCGCGTTGCAGGTGGCCCGGCGGCGGCGCTTCCCGGTCGCGATCGGCGTGGCCGCCGCCGGCGTCGCCGCGCACGCGATCCAGGGGGCATGGCGATCCGCCGGTGGCATGTCCTACGGCTGGTGGCTGATATTGATCACCATTGGGTACGGTGCTCTGCTCGGCTGGGGAGCCTGGGCCCAGGCCCGCGAGGCGCTGATCAGCTCCCTGCACGACCGGGCCCGCCGCGCCGAGGCCGAACAGGGCCGCCGCGTCGCCGAAGCCCGGATGCTGGAACGCCGCAGGATCGCCCACGAGATGCACGACGTGCTCGCCCACCGGCTGTCGCTGCTGGCCACGTTCGCCGGCGCGATGGAGTACCGGCCGGACTCCCCGCCCGAACAGCTGTCCCGCGCCGCCGGAGTGGTCCGCGACGGCGTGCACCAGGCCCTGGAGGAACTCCGCGAAGTGATCTCCCTGCTCCGCGAGGACGAGGTTGCCGACGCCGACCCGGGCCGCCCGCAGCCGGTGCTCGCCGACGTGCCCCGCCTCGTCGAGGAGTCCCGTGACGCCGGCACCGCGGTGCGGCTGAGCTGCTCGGTGGAGGGCGCCGAGGAGGCGCCGCCGGCGGTGGCCCGGACCGCGTACCGGGTGATCCAGGAAGGACTCACCAACGCCCGCAAACACGCGGCCGGCCAGCCGGTCTCCGTGGCGATGCGCGGCGGCCCCGGAGCCGGGCTGGAGATCTCGCTGGTCAATCCGCTGACGACCGCCGCCCCGCCGGGGTTCTCCGGAGGGGCCGGGCTGGTCGGCCTCACCGAACGAGTCAGCCTCGCCGGCGGCCGGCTCGACCATCAGGCGACCGGAGGCGAGTTCCGGTTGCACGCGTCGCTGCCGTGGCCGCCATGACTCCGCCGGCGGGTGCGCTCGCGGGCGGGGGCCGGCAGCGCGCGTCGTTACGATGGCCGCCATGACTCCGCCGGTGCGCGTGCTCGTGGTGGACGACGACGCCCTCGTGCGCGCCGGGCTGACCATGATGCTCGACGGCGCGCCCGGCCTCGCCGTCGTCGGTGAGGCCGACGACGGCGACAAGGTGCCCGCCGCCACCGACGCCCACCACCCCGACGTGGTCCTGATGGACCTCCGGATGCCCCGCGTCGACGGCATCACCGCGACCCGGCGGCTGCGGGCCCGGCCCCGGCCGCCCGAGGTCATCGTGCTGACCACGTTCGACACCGACGAGAACATCCTGCACGCGCTGCGCGCCGGGGCCAGTGGCTTCCTGCTGAAGGACACGCCGCCCGCCCGGATCGCCGAGGCCATCCGCCAGGTGGCGGCCGGCGAGCCGATCCTGTCCCCGCGGATCACCCGGCGGCTGATGGACCGGGTGGCCGTGCAGGCCGGGGCCTATGCGCGGGCCACCGGGGTGCTGGCCGGGCTCAGCCCCCGGGAGCGGGACGTGGTGGTGGCGATCGGGCAGGGCCGGAGCAACGCGGAGATCGGCGCGGAGCTGGACATGACGCTGGCGACCGTGAAGACGCATGTGTCGCACGTGCTCACGAAGCTGGGGCTGGACAACAGGACGCAGATCGCGCTGCTCGCCCACGACGCGGGGCTGGTCTGAGGGGTCGCGGTCGGGGTTGGCGTCTCGCGGTCGTCGGCGTGTCGGGGTCCAATCGTGGATCGGTGAGGCGGGCTGGCGCGCAGTGCTCTCGGAACAGGCATCCGGCAGCACTGGTGACCAGCTCGTGTGGCCCGGCTGGCCGTCGGTGTTCTCGCCGGCCCGGCGGGACAGCACCGAGCGCCAGCCGGACCGCGCGCTTCCACGATCCACCAGCCGAGGACAGCACTGACGACCAGCTGGACCAGCTGGTCGTCAGGGCGCTCGGCCGCGGCAATGGTCCCGAGGCACGCATCACCGTTGCGGGGCCAGCCGAAAATCAGGGCCAGACCGCCCGTCAGCACGAACCGTTGTCACCCAGCGTGCCGACATCCGCGGTCAACGTCGCGCTGCGCGGAAACCCGCGGACGCCCCAGGCCCCACAGGGTGACGAAAACCCCCAGCGCTCCACGGTCGGCGGCGACCGACCGTGACGCGCGACCGCATCGGCCGGTGAGCCGTAGCCCGGGCATGTTTCTCGGGCCGGGAACGTGCGTTGGCTACGGCCCGGGTCGGTGAGCCGTAGTTCAGGCAGGTTTGTCGGGCCGGGAGCTCACAGCTACGGCTCGGGGCGGTCAGCCGTAGCTCAGGCAGGTTCTTGGGGCGGCGGGTCAGCACTGGTGGCCAGCTCGTCTTGCTCGGCTGGCTGTCAGCGTTCTCGCGGACCGTGTGGACAGCATCGAGCGCCAGCCGGACCGCCCCATCCCACGATCCCCCGAGGACAGCAACGATGACCAGCTGGACCGGCTGGTCCAGCTGGCCGTCAGTGCTCCCGGGCCCCGGCCCTGTTGTCGAAGCGCGGCGTCGCCGCTTGGGCGAGCCGAAGACCCGGGCCGCTCCGCGCGGACCCTTGTCACCCTGCGTGCCGGCATCCGTGGTAAACGCCGCGCTTTCCGGAAACCCGCAGACGCCCCGCGCCCCACAGAATCCCGCGAACCCGCAGCGGTTCACCGTCGCCGGCCACCCACCGTGACACGCAACGCAAGCGGCACACCGCCGGGCGGCCGGTTCCCGGTCGCGAACCCCGGCGGACCACAGCGGGGTCAGCACTGACGACCAGCCGGACCGGCTGGCAGAGCGGGCGGGGCGGGGCGGGGGCGGGCGGAGCGGACGGGGGCGGAGGTCAGCCCACGGGCGGGGGCGGGCGGAGCGGGCGGTAGCGGAGGTCAGCCCACGGGCGGGGACCACCTGTTCTCGTGGACCGCTGACTGCCACGGGGTTCGGTGGCGCCAGCCGTGGCGTTCCAGGTCGGGGGTGTGTTCCAGGTGGGTGACCGGGCCCAGGCAGAGCCAGGCGACCGGGCGGATGGTCGCCGGGATGCCGAGCAGGTCCTGGACGAACGGCTCGCGGTAGAAGGAGACCCAGCCGACGCCCAGGTTCTCGGCGGTGGCGGCCAGCCAGAGGTTCTGGATCGCCAGGCAGACCGAATACAGCCCGGCGTCGGCGATGGCGTGCCGGCCGAGGACCGCCGGGCTGCCCCGGTCCGGGTCGTAGGTGACGACCACGGAGAGGGTGGACTCCCGTACCCCCTCAATTTTGATCTTGGAAAATGTCGCGGCGGCACCCGGGTCGAGGGTGGACGCGAACGTCGCGCGCTCCTGCTGGACGTGATCGTGGAAGGCGGCGCGGGTCGTCTCGTCGCTGACCAGGATGAAGTCCCAGGGCTGGGAGAGGCCGACGCTGGGCGCGGCGTGGGCGGCCGCCAGTACGCGATCGAGGACGGCCGGCGGGATCGGGGCGCCGGTGAACTGGCCGCGGACGTCCCGGCGGCGGTGGATGACGTCGTACAGCTGACTGGACATGGGCAGGCTCCCGCTGCGGTTCGGCCCGGACGGACGGCCCGGGCGACAGTCGGCGAGGCCGGTCTTCGGACTCCCGGATCGTCACCTCACCGCCCGCCTTCCCAGCCGAAGCGGCCAGTGGCTGCGCTCGCGCGCGTGGGCGGCGGCTCCCCGGTCACCGCGGCGGGCCCGTGCCGGAATTCCACCGGCTTCCCAGATTCTCCCCGGCCTTCAGGGGGCCGGGGCACCTCGCATCAAAGTTCGTGCCGTGTCACACCCTAGACGATGCGGCCACGGACCTCGCCGAGGCTGATCGTGGAGCCGCCCGGGCCCGGCGCGACAGCGCTGATCACCACCTCGTCGCCGTCCGCCAGGAACGCCCGGGTCGAGCCGTCCGGCAGCGTCAGGGGCTGCTGACCGTTCCAGGACAGTTCGATCAGCGAACCCGGTGAGCCGCCGCTGATCGTTCCGGACGCGTAGAGGTCGCCGGTGCGCAGGGAGGCGCCGTTGACGGTCAGGTGCGCGAGCATCTGTGCGCCAGTCCAGTACATGTCGGCGGCGCGCGGCTCGGAGATCACGTGACCGTTCAGGGTCACCGTGAGCCGCACGTCCAGGCCCCACGCCGGCGTCTTCTCGTCGTCGAGGTAGGGCTGCAGCGGCACGGTTCGCTCCGGCGGCGCCACGCGGGCATGGTCGAGAGCGGACAGCGGGACGATCCACGGGCTGATCGAGGTGGCGAAGCTCTTGCCCAGGAACGGGCCGAGCGGAACGTACTCGAAGGCCTGGATGTCCCGCGCCGACCAGTCGTTGACCAGGCAGACCCCGAAGACGTGCTCCTCGAACGCGCCGAGCTCGACCGGCTTGCCGAGCGCGGACCCGACGCCGACGACGAAGCCCAGTTCGGCCTCGATGTCCAGCCGTTGCGAAGCGCCGAAGACCGGGCCGGCCGGACTGGTCCGCTGGCCGCTCGGCCGCACGATGTCGGTTCCGGACACGACGACGGTTCCGGCACGGCCGTGATAGCCGATCGGGAGGTGTTTCCAGTTCGCGGTGAGCGGCTCCTGGCCGGGGCGCAGGATCCGCCCGAGGTTGGTGGCGTGCTGCTCGGAGGCGTAGAAGTCGACGTAGTCGGCCACCGTGAACGGCAGGTGCAGCGTCGCGTCGCGGGCCGGCACGAGATGCGGCTGGAGCAGATCGCGATAGATCTCGTCGGTGACCCAGGTGGTCAGCTGTGCTCGCAGGTCGGCCCAGACCCGCGGGCCGGCGGCCAGCAGGGCGTCCAGGGACGGCCCGGCGACCGCGCCCGCCAGCTGCGGGGCGAGCCGCCGGACGGCCGCCGGGAGATCGATGATCTGGTCGCCGATCGCGACGCCGGACCGGGGATGCGCGTCGGCCGCCGTGCTGAACACGCCGTAGGGCAGAGTGGCCGGGCTGCCGAGCGGGCTCACAGGATTCCCTCCGGGAGAAGTCCGAGCTGCAGCAGGCCGTCGACAGGCTCGCTGATGCTGCAGGTGCCGAAACTGACGAACTGCCGCCGCACCTCGCGCGCCAGCCCGTCATCGATGGTGGTGATCGCCGCGGCGACCCGGTGGCCGTCCTGGTCGGCGAGCGCGGCCGCGATCTCGCCGGCACCGCCACCCTGCACGGCGTGCGCGGTCGCGACCAGCACGTTGAGGAACCCGTGATGCTCGAAACCGGTCAGCGGGTCACGGTGGCGGATCGGGTCGTGCAGTCCCGCGGTGAGCTTGAACGGCACACCGCCCTCGGTCGCCCGGCAGAGCGCCTCAGCCAGATCCTTTTCGGTCGGGAACGCTTCGGCCCGTACCCCACCGGTCCTGATCTTCAATCGCAGGCCCGCGTCGCGCAAGGCCGCGACGCGCGTCGCGGTGATCTCCGCCCAGGCAACTTCGCGGTACGCGCTACGCGTCCCGCCCCGACCGATCAATCCCGGCGCCTCGATCGCCACGACGTCGATCGCCGTCGACGCCGCCGGGACGGCGGCCAGATCCGGCCCGGGCAGGACGAGTGACACCGGCAGGGGCCGTCCGCCGGCCGCCGCCGCCGCGATCAGCTCGTCGAGGCGGGCCAGCGAGCAGACGAACGGCCCGAGCAGCGGCTCCAGGGGCGACAGTTGCCGCTCCCGGTACGCCTTGACCGCGTCCGGGATCGGCAGATCACCCGGCGGGAAGATCGCCGCGTCGTCGAAGAGCCGCAGGAAGATCGGGTTCACGGCGTGCGCGCCCAGGTCCAGGCGTAGACGCCGTCGTCGCTGATCCGGCCGGCCTCGCCGAGACCGAGCGGCCGGAACGTGTCCACCATGACGGCCGTCTCGTCGAATCGTTCCGCGCCGAGGCTGGCCTCGATCGCGGCCGGCTGCGGCCCGTGCGGGTAGCCGCCCGGGTGCAGGGTGATCGACCCGACGTCGATGCCGGAGCCCTTGCGGGCCTCGTAGTCGCCGCCGACGTAGAACATCACCTCGTCGCTGTCGACGTTGGAGTGGTAGTAGGGCACCGGCACCGCGAGCGGGTGGTAGTCGACCTTGCGCGGCACGAAGTTGCAGATCACGAAGTTGGCGCCCTCGAAGACCTGGTGCACCGGCGGCGGCTGGTGGATCCGGCCGGTGATCGGCTCGTAGTCGGCGATGTTGAACGCGTACGGATAGAGGCACCCGTCCCAGCCGACCACGTCGAACGGGTGGTGCGGCAGCACGTGCACGCTGCCGGCCAGCCCGGCCGGGCCGTCGCCGCGGTGCTTGATGTAGACCTCGACCTGGGCCTCCTCCACCTGCCGCACACCTGACGGCAGGCGCAGGTCGCGCTCGCAGTACGGCGCGTGCTCAAGGAACTGGCCGTACCGGGAGAGGTAGCGCTTCGGCGGGGCGATGTGGCTGTTCGCCTCGATCGGGTAGAGGCGCAGCGGCTCGTGCCCGGACGGCACCCAGCGGTGGGTGGTCGCCCGCGGCACGATCACGTAGTCGCCGGGACCCACGTCGAGGTCACCGAAGACGGTCTCCACGGTCCCGGTCCCGGCCTCGACGTAGACGCACTCGTCGCCGGTGGCGTTGCGGTACAGCGGCGACGCGGTGCCGGCCACCACGTAGTTGATCCGCACGTCGGCGTTGCCGAGCACCAGGCGCCGGTCGCGGACCGCGTCGCACGACTTCCACTCCTCGCCGCCGAAGAGCTCGTGCAGCTTGAGGTGGCGCGGCAGCAGCGGCTGGTTGGACTGGGTGGACTGGTCGGGCAGCTGCCAGATCCGGGCGCCGACAACGGCCGACGGGACGTGCCGGTGGTAGAGCAGCGAGGAGTCCGAGGAGAAGCCCTCCTCCCCCATCAGCTCCTCGTAGTAGAGGTGGCCGCCGGGATCGCGGTGCTGGGTGTGCCGCTTCGGTGGGACATGGCCGGCTCGCTGGTAGTAGGCCATGACTAGAAGTTCCCGCGTTTGGCCTGCTCGCGCTCGATGGCCTCGAACAGCGCCTTGAAGTTGCCCTTGCCGAAGCCGAGCGAGCCGTGCCGCTCGATCAGCTCGAAGAAGACCGTGGGCCGGTCGCCGATCGGCTTCGTGAAGATCTGCAGCAGGTACCCGTCCTCGTCCCGGTCCACCAGGATGCCGCGCTTCTGCAGCTCGTCGATCGGCACCCGCACCTGGCCGATCCGGGCCCGCAGCTCCGGGTCGGAGTAGTAGGAGTCCGGGGTGGCGAGGAACTCCACGCCCTCCTCGGTCAGCGCGTCGACGGCCCGCAGGATGTCGTTGGTGGCGAGCGCCAGGTGTTGCGCGCCCGGACCGCCGTAGAACTCCAGGTACTCGTCGATCTGCGACTTCTTCTTGCCGACCGCGGGCTCGTTGAGCGGGAACTTCACCCGGTGGTTGCCGGACGCGACGACCTTGGACATCAGCGCCGAGTAGTCGGTGGCGATGTCGTCGCCGATGAACTCGGCCATGTTGGTGAAGCCGAGCACCCGGTTGTAGAAGTCCACCCACTCGTCCATGGCGCCGAGCTCGACGTTGCCGACCACGTGGTCCAGCGCCTGGAAGATGCGCTTCTTCTTCGGCCGGGTCGAGGTGCGCGTCACGTATCCCGGCAGGTAGGGACCCGTGTAGTGGGTGCGGTTGACGAGAGTGTGCCGTGTCTCGCCGTAGGTCGCGATCGCGGCCATCCGCACGGTGCCGAACTCGTCGGAGACGTCGTGCGGCTCCTCGAGGACGGTGGCGCCCTGCGCGCGGGCGTGCTCGATGCACTTGTCGACGTCCGGCACCGCCAGGGCGATGTCGATGATGCCGTCACCGTGCCGGGCGTGGTGGGCGATGATCGGGCTGTCCGGCGCCACTCCGCCGTTGATGACGAACCGGATCGCGCCGCTCTTCAGCACGTACGACATGTGGTCGCGGTTGCCGGTCTCCGGACCGGAGTAGGCCACCAGCTCCATCCCGAACGCGGACTGGAAGAAGTGCGCGGTCTGGGTGGCGTTGCCGACCGCCCAGACGATCGCGTCCCAGCCGGTGACGGGGAACGGATCGGCGGCGGAGTCGTACTCGACGAGACCCACCAGCTGCTTGAGGGTGTCGAGGTCGAGCTCCGCGAGCCGCTCTTCGTTGGTCAGCGTGTCGTTGACGGACATCGTGCTCCCTTCGGCGGGAAACCGGTGATGCTGACAGGCTGCTCAGAGAGCTGTGGCCTGCGCAACACGTCCAGTTTCCGCCGAGCAGAATGCACAGATACCCGCTGGTAGGGCGGTCCCGGCTGGGCAATCTGCCCAGGGATTCGCTACGTCGGGCGACGCCGTGGACGGCGGTCCGGCGGGGCCCAGATCGGGCGGCGGGCGACCCCGCACCGCGATCGGCCGCGCCGTCGGAGTCGGGATGGGCGCGGCCACTGTGCGGGTTCCACTGATCCTCCTTCGGCGCGACGGGCGCCGGTCGGCCGTACCCGGGAATGGGCGCAAGGGAAACGCCCAGAACAGGGTAATCCTGCCATCGATGGCCGTGTTTTGGAGGTCAGATTTCGGAGCCCGCGTCGAAGCTCTCCGCCCGCAGGCCGGCCGCGGTGAGCGCGTCGAGCCGGTCGGCGAGGGCTGCTTCCTCGTTGCGGACCAGCTCCGCGTATTCGATCAGCACGCTGGGGTCGGTGGTGTCGTCGATCCGGTCGAAGTAGCGCTGCGTCTGCCGCACCGCCTCGGTGTAGGCCTCGGCGGCCGCCCGGATCCGGATCAAGGTTTGGTCGGCCATGACGGCGCGAGTACCCGGTCGGACCGGGGCGAACACGTGAGCATGGCCACCACCGGCCCGCGGACCGGACCGGGGCTACGGACTACGGACTACGCCTGATCCTCGGTGGCGGCTTCGTCCCGGGGCGCCTCGGTGGGCCGGCGGGTGATGCGCCCGGTCGGGACGATGGTGTGCACGAGCCGGGCGTCCGGCTGGACCGGCGGGTACGTCATTCGCTGGAACTTCGGCATGACGGTTACGTTCGGCACGCCGGCGCCCGGCTTGAGCGTTTTGCTCGGTAGCCGCCGCCTCACTCCCGGCTCAGCGCGCTGGGTTCCGCCGGCGGCCGCGGTACCGGCGTCTGCCCCGGGCGGCCGTGAGCAGGCCGATCAGGATGGCCAGGACGATCGGGACCGACAGCAGGGCCGCCGGTGGCAGGGTCAGCGCGGCCGGGTCGGTGGACGGCGGGGCGGCCGCTACGGTCCGAGACGGTGTGCCGGGCTTGGTCGACTTCTTGGTGGTCTTGGACGGCTTCGGCGACGGGCTCGCCGCGGCCAGGTCGGACTTGATGATCGAGAGGATCCAGGGCGCGATCGCGTCCACCCGGGTCGCGATGTCCGGGCCGGTGTGCGGGCAGGCCGGGCCACGGCTCACCACGCCGACCACCACTGCCGCGCCGTCCTTCGACTCGGTGAAGTACGGCCCGCCGGAGTCGCGCTCGCACGGGCTGGTGCTGCGTTTCGGTGACACTCCGGACAGACCCATCTCGGTCTGCTCCACGCCTGTCACCCGGAACTGGCCGGTCCGTAAACGATCAGGAGTCCGCTTGGCTGTCGCGGTCGTCAGCCCGTACCCGACCAAGCGGGCTTTCTGGCCCGCCGCCGGGCGTTCGCGGCTCAGCCGCAGCGGGGTGATGTCCGTGATCGCGCGATCCAGGCGGGCCAGCGCGACGTCCGCCTCGCCGTGCTGGCGGACCTCCACGACCTCGGTCTGGTGCCCGTCGTCGCCGCTCTGATCGGTGCGCCCGACAGTGGCGAGGGTCTCCTCGGCGACCGGCCGGGACACCCGGCGGCCGTTCGCGTCCTTGAAGCAGTGCCCGGCCGTGAGCACCCAGTGCGGCGAGATCAGCCCGCCCGAGCACGAGCTGTCCCGGCGGCCGCCGTCCGCGGTCGGGATGCCGTTGTCGATCAGTTTGACCGCGAAGGGATACCGCCCGTCGGGCACACTCGTCCCGTTGGCGATCGCCTCGGCAGGGGCGGCCGCAACGACCGCGCCGACCGGCGCCGCAAGGACCATCGGCAACAACTTCCAGAACATCCGCACACTGTTATTGACGAACGCAACCCGAATTACGTTCACAAGC
The DNA here is from genome assembly GCF_040639325.1 of Actinoplanes sp. NPDC023936. NCBI lineage: Bacteria > Bacillati > Actinomycetota > Actinomycetes > Micromonosporales > Micromonosporaceae > Actinoplanes > Actinoplanes sp. NPDC023936. The sequence goes on from NZ_JBEZZR010000014.1 coordinate 151,686, forward strand.
GGATCTTGATTCTCCCCGCTCCCTGGAGAATGGCGCCAAGCCTAGCCGTACTAGGGCAAACCAGCCCAGAGCGGTCCGGCCCTGTGCCATCGTGGAGGCATCAACGCCTGCCGTGAGGAGTGACTCGTGGTGGACCGGTTACTTACCGGCATCGAGGGACTGGACGAGATCCTCCGCGGCGGCTTGCTCGCACAGCGGGCATACCTGGTGCGCGGCGGACCGGGCAGCGGCAAGACCACGGTGGGCTTGCACTTCCTCACCCGGGGCGTCACAGCGGGCGAACCGACGTTGTTCATCAACCAGGGTGAACCGGAGGCGGAGGTGCGCGCCAACGCCGCGTCGATCGGCCTCGATCTGGCGGGGGTCACCTTCCTCGATCTGACCCCGTCAGCGACGTTGTTCACCGAGGGGCAGACGTACGACATCTTCCATCCCGCTGAGGTGGAACGCGAACCGACGACGCAAGCGATCATGGAAGCCGTCAAGCGGACCCGCCCCACGCGGGTGTTCATCGATGCGATGACCCAGCTGCGCTACCTGTCGCTCGACGAGGTGCACTTCCGCCGGCAGGCGTTCTCGCTGCTGCGGTTTCTCGTCGCGCAGGGTTCGACGGTTCTGTTCGCCTCGGAGAGCCAGCACGCCGACCAGGACGCGGACATGCAATTCATGTCGGACGGCGTCATCCACATGGGCAACAACGGCGGGTTACGTACCGTCATGGTGTCGAAGTTGCGCGGCTCGGCGTTCGCGCCGGGCAGTCACAGTCTGAGTATCGAGGCTGATGGAATGCACGTCTATCCGCGTCTGACACCCCAGGAACACGGCAAGCCCTTCGTCGCCGAGACCCTTTCCTCCGGCGTCCCGGAGATCGACGAGTTGATGGGCGGCGGTATCGAGCGTGGCACTGTCACGATCATGTCGGGGCCCAGCGGCGTGGGAAAGACCACGTTGGGTCTGCAGTTCATGAAGGAGGCGGCCGGACGCGGTGAGCGCTCGGTGGTGTACACGTTCGAGGAGAACGCCGAGGTGCTCGCGTATCGGGCACAGGGAGTCAACATTCCCGTTGCGAACATGGTGGCCACCGGCAGTCTGTCCATGGTGCAGATCGAGCCGTTGCGCTACACCGCCGACCAATTCGGCTGCATGGTGCGCGAACAGGTGGAACAGGCCGATGCCCGTATCGTCATGCTCGACAGCATTTCGGGATTCGGGATGTGCATGCATGAGGAGCAGCCCGAGACGTACCTGCACGCGGTCGCCAAGTACCTGCGGAACATGGGTGTCACGACGATCCTCATCAACGAGACCACCAACATCACCGGGGATTTCCGCGCCACCGACAACGCGATCAGTTATCTGGCCGACAATATCATCTATCTGCGTTACATCGAGATTCACGGCGAACTGCGCAAGGTTCTCGGTGTGCTGAAGAAGCGGATGAGTGACTTCGAGAAGACCATGCGCGAATTCGAGATCACCCGGTACGGCGTGAAGGTGGGCACCGCTCTGACGAACATGCGCGGAATCCTTCACGGCACACCGACCCTGCTGGATACGCCGCCGCGGTGATCTGAGGCTCGAGCACCGCCATGACCGGCCGCCGGCTCCATTCTCCGGCCGGATCGCAACCCGTCGACGGGGAGGAGGAACGTGGTGAGCCGCATCGGGCTGCTCATGCTCCCCGGAGGTAACCGGCAGCTCATCGAGCGGGTCCTGACTCACAACAACTTCGACGTCGAGGTGATGGACACCGCCGAGGTGGCTGACTGCCCCGTCGATCTGTTGCTGGCGGATCCTCGGTCGCTGCTGCAGGCACGCACCGCCGCCGGCCAGACCGTTCCGGCCCCCGCGCCGGATGACACCGGCTCCTGGTCCGGCCCCCCGATCATGCTGCTCACCCGGGCCGCCGACCGCCCCAGCCTGCCGGAGAGCGTCCTGATCGCGGCCGACGAGGTCGTCACCGTGCCGGCCCCTCAGCGAGAACTGCTCGACCGGATCAACCGGTTGACGGCCAGGCGGCAGCAGGCTACCGACGAACGCCGCATGATGCGGCTCCATGTCGCCCATGTCGTCCACGAACTCTGCACCCCTTTGCAGGCGGTCCTGGCTTCCGCCGAGCTCATGCGCACCGAGCGCCTCGATCCCGAACAGGGTGAGCTGCTGGACCACATCACCAAGGGCGGCGAACGAATGCTTGGCCTCGTCAACGAATTACTCGATCACAGCCGCGCCGAGTCGGGCCATCTACCCGACCGCATCACCGTGATGGACCCGGCAGAAGCGGTCGACTCCGCGGTCTCGGCAGTCCGCCCACTCGTCGAACGCCGAAACCTCACCATCACCGTGGACACCCCTGCCGACGCTGCGCCGCGGGTACGCGCCGACCCGGTTCATGTGCACCGAGTCCTGACCAACCTGCTGTCCAACGCCATCAAGTACAACCGTGAGAACGGCGTCATCGAGGTTCGCATGCACGTGCAGCCGGGGAACGTCGCCGTGGACGTCGCCGACACCGGACCCGGAATCGCCCCCGACGAGATCGAGCGAATCTTCCAACCGTACGAACGGCTGCCCGGGTCGACTGCCACCGGCACCGGTCTCGGTCTGCCATACGCGCGGTTGCTGGCGGAACGTATGGGGGGCGCGCTCACCGTCGAGTCCCGGGTCGGCCGTGGGAGCACCTTCACGGTCGTCCTGCCACGGGTGGACGCGGCACCTCGCCGCTGACCCGCCTGCCGGGCTACGCGTGGTGGTAATGGTGCACGACCGCGTGACCCTTGCCGCGCGAGATCAGCCAGCGGTTGATCGGCACGGTCAGCACGAACGCGACCGCCAGGGCGAACGCCAGCGAGCCCCAGAAGAGGCCGCTCGCCAGCCCGGCCTCCATCGCGCCGGGAACGACGAGCATCACCGCGTTGTCCAGGATCTCCATGACGGCGATCGACACGGTGTCGGCGGCGAGGGCGACCTTGAGGGCGGTGCGCAGCGGAAGGCCGTGTGCCAGCAGCGGCCGCATGGTCAGCGCGTAGCCGAACACGAAGGCCAGGGCCACGGCCAGGACCACGGTGGGTCCGGCATGCCAGCCGAGCGCGGTGCCGATCACCATGCCGAGGACCTCACCGATGGCGCAGCCGGTCAGGCAGTGCAGGGTGGCCTGGGCCGCGGCACGCCAGGACGCGGGGGTACGGAGAGAAGTCGTCATGCCTCCAACATACCCCAAGGGGGTATGGGTATCCAAGGACGAAGCCCCGCCGGCTCGCCCGCAGAATCCCGAACGGCCAGGCCAAGTTAAAGAAGTTAATGCGGTACGCCTTGGAGTCTTGAGTTTTTTAAGGTAGAAATTAATCCATGACAGAGCGGGCGATGGATTGGCAGGCACTCACCGACCTCACCCGAGGCCGGCCGTTCGTCGTGGAGCGGGTCCGCCTGGAGGGCAGCGGCGTCGCGATCGAGGGCGAGTTCGAGCTGCCGCAGCTGGCCCAGCTCAGCGTGGAGGAGCAGGTCTTCGTCACGGCGTTCGTGCGGTGCCACGGCTCGATCAAGGAGATGGAGCGGATCTTCGGGGTGAGCTATCCGACGATCAAGTCACGGCTGAACCGGATCGCTCAGACGCTCGACTTCGTCGAGACGGATCCGGCGCCGTCCCGGGCGGACGTGATCGCCCGGTTGCGGCGCGGTGAGATCACCACCCAGCAGGCGCTGGCCGAGCTGGACGGTGACGCGTGATACCGCAGCTGGTGACCGTCCGGGTGGAGCGGCCGGGGCGCGCGCCGATCCGCGCCTGGGTCCCGGTTCTCCCGGTCGCGCTGGCGCTGTCGCCGCTGCTGATCGTGGCCGCGCTGGCGGCACTGATCGCCTGTGTGGTGTTCCGCGTCGACGTGGTGCGCGCGTTCGTCGCCGGCTGGCGGCTCGTCTGCGCGCTGCCCGGCACCCGGGTCGACGTCCACGAGGGACGCTCGGCCGTGCTCGTCAGCATCCGATAACCGAAAAAGGGAGATCACAGTGACCGAGCAACGCAGGGACATCCTCGACATGCTGGCCGAGGGCAAGATCACCGCAGCGGAGGCGGAGCAGCTGATCGCGGCGCTGGAGCGCACCCAGCCGCCGGTGGCCGCGAGCGCCGAGGCCCGGCCGAAAGGCGCCGCGAAATACCTGCGCGTGCAGGTGGACACCAACGACGGCGGCGAGCCGGGCCGGGTGAACGTCCGGGTGCCGCTGCAGCTGCTGCGGGCCGGGGTGCGGCTGGCCGCGCTGATCCCGCCGCAGGCGCTGAGCCAGGCCAACACGGAGCTCAGCAAGTCGGGCATCCCGTTCGACCTGACGCAGCTCAAGCCGGAGCAGCTGGAGGAGCTGATCGAGCATCTCGACGAGGTGACCGTCGAGGTGGACCAGCCGGACAACAAGGTCCGGGTCTTCTGTGAATGAACCCGAGAGGGTGCTGGAACACCCTCCCGGGCAATTCTGATCTAGCTGAACGACATCGTAACCCGGGGGGCCGTCACACCGGCGGCTCCTCGGGGGCTCAGCTCCGGGAACGGGGCAGGCAGCACTTCTTGTACTTCTGGCCGGAGCCGCACCAGCACGGCGCGTTCCGCTCCGGCGGCCAGCTGATCCGCGCGCTTCCGGTGGAGAGCTGACGCGCGTACCCCACCCGGTTCTCGGCGCTGACCGGGTCGCCGCCGGCAGCGTTGGCGGTCAGCCCGGCGACCGAGCCGGGCAGCACCGCCAGGTCGGCCCGGCCGGTCCCGGCCAGCCGCACCAGCTCGCGCTCCAGCCCGGCCCGGTGCTCGTCCCAGGTCGCGCCGTAGGCCTCGGTCAGCGCACGCACCTCGTCGAACGCGGCCTGCGGCCAGAACACCAGGTCACTCGCGGGTTCGGCGGACGCGCGGGCGGACGCGTTGGCGAGTCTCGTCTCCAGCCGCTCGGCGAGGTTGTCGTGCGCGTCGTGCTGCAGACCGAGCATGTGGCGGACCCGGTGCCGCTGCTGCAGCAGGAAGAACAGCGTCCCGGCGTCCTCGGCGCTCGCCGGTTCCGCCGCGCCGCCGCGCTCGGCCAGGGCTTCTTTCACCGCCTCGGTCAGCCACTGCTCGGCCTCCCGGCCACGGCCGCCGACCGCGAGGGCGGCACTGACGTACGCCGCGGCGTCCGGGTACTGGGTGAGGGCCGGGCGCAGCGGCTCCAGCTCGGCCATCGCCTCGTCGCCGCGGCCGGCCCGGAACAGCAGCCGGGCGCGCACCGCACGGGCGGTCGCGACCTGGCTGTCCTCCCGTTTGCCGAACGCGTCGAGGGCCCGCTCCACATATCGCAGGGCGGCGTCGAGCTTGGTCCGGCTCTCGGCGATCTCGGCGGCGAGCGTGAACGCGACGCCCGCGTCGTCCGGGTCGGCGAGCCGGCCGGCCTCCGCGGCGCTCGCCAGCTCGGCGGCGACGCCGAGCGGGTCGGCGGCGCCGAGGGCGGACTCCCGGATCTCAGTAAGGTCTGCGCTGGTCAGATCGGATTTCAACGGCACGTCGTCACGCTACTGCGTCGCGCGCATGCGCGGCCGTTGATCTGGGTCACTTCCCCGTGCGGCGTGACCGGCCCCGGCGGTGGTCGCCGCCGGGGCCGGCGCGGGTCAGCTCACGGCCAGGGCCAGCTCCGGCTCGGCGGTGGCGCGGGGCTTGGCGCGCAGGCTCAGGGCGACCGCGACGCCGGCCAGGGCCACGACGCCGCACGCGGCCCAGACGATCTGGTATCCGGTCTCGTCGGCCAGCTTCATGCCGGGGATCGGGCGGCGATGCCGCCGATCACCACGGGACGGGCGCCCCACGCCCCGACCAGGCGGTCGGAGACCATCGAGTCGGCCAGCGCGCCGATGCTGGCGGGCAGGCCCATCAGCCCCAGGCCGAGCGGGCCGTACCCGAAACCGAATCCCAGCTCGGACGGGGTGGCCATGAAGCAGGATGCAGGCCGCCGGGAACCAGAGCAGCGCGTGCTGCCGGCGGTGGCGGTGATGACCGACCCGATCGCGACGATCACCATGGTGATCCGGATCAGGCGGCGGTGCCCGTACGATCTTGGAACCCGCCGTCCCGGCCGTAGCTCACGCATGTGATCAAGCCCGGATAGCCGCTCTGGCCTACGGCTCGCGCCACCCGGCCGTAGCCCACACATGTGATCAAGCCCGGGTAACCGCCCTGGTCTACGGCTGACTCCGCCGGGCCGTCGCTCAGGCATGTGATCAAGCTCGGCCTACCCGGCTATCGCGAGGTGGCACCCCGAGCCCTCGATGTAGCGGAAATCGGACCTCAACGAAGACCTAACCGTAGGTAGACGCGTTCCTCAATCAACCAGCAGGGTCAGTCGTCGCGTCAAGTCAGGTAGTCAAGTCCTCCCGTTAAGTCGTCACGTCAGGTCGGGTGATCACGTCACGTCAAGAAGTCACGTCAGGCCAGGTAGTCGCGACGGGTGGGCTGCATGTCGCTGCCGCCGTCCCGGTGCGCCTTCACCGCCAGCACCTGGTTGACGCCGATGTTGGCCTGCTCGAACGCGAGGGCGGACGCGGCCATGTAGAGCCGCCACACCCGGGCCCGGCCGGGAGTGGTCAGCTGGACGGCGGTGGCCCAGTCCGACTCCAGGTTCGCCACCCAGGCGCGCAGGGTACGGCCGTAGTGCTCGCGCAACGCGTGCACGTCGCGGACCTCGAACCCGGCGTCCTCGAGGAGGCCGACGGTGGTGCCGATCGACGCCAGCTCCCCGTCCGGGAAGACGTAGGCGTCGATGAAGCTGCGCTGCTGGTCCGGCGACGCGGGCGCCGGGTGCAGGGCGGAGATCTGGTGGTTGAGCAGGCGGCCGCCGCGCTTCAGGTGGCGGAAGAGGATGCCCGCGTACTCCCGGTACGGGCCGGTGCCGACGTGCTCGGCCATGCCGACGCTGGAGATCGCGTCGAACGGTCCGTCGTCGAGGTCCCGGTAGTCCTGGATCCGGATCTCCACCTGGTGGCTGAGCCCGGCCGCGGCGACCTGCTTGCGGGCGAACTCGGCCTGCTCGGTGGAGAGCGTGATGCCGAGGACCTGCACGCCGTACTCCCGGGCCGCGTGGATCGCCAGGCTGCCCCAGCCGCAGCCGACGTCGAGCAGCCGCATGCCCGGGCGCAGGCCCAGCTTCCGGCAGATCAGGTCGAGCTTGTCGCGCTGCGCGTCGGCCAGCCCGTAGCCCGGCTCGTCCGACGTCCAGTAAGCGCAGGAGTAGACCATGCTCTCGCCGAGCACCAGCCGGTAGAAGTCGTTGCCGACGTCGTAGTGGTGGCTGATCGCCTGCCGGTCGCGGCTCTTGCTGTGCCGGGCGCCGGAGACCGCCATCTCCTCCGGCGGCGGCTTCGGCTGGCTGCCGATGACACCGAGCCGCAACGCCTCGGCCATCACTGAGCGTAGCGGGACGTGCTTGCCGCCACCCTTGCTGTCGGACGTGGTCCAGAGCAGCGCGGCAAGGCGGGAGAGCACGTCGTACAGGTCGCCCTCGACGTCGATCTCGCCGGAGACGTACGCGCGCGCCAGGCCGAGCTGGTTGGGCTGCCAGACCAGTCGGCGCAGCGCACGGCGGTGTTTGATGACCACGACGGGGGCGTCGGCGGGACCGGCCTCGGAGCCGTCCCAGGCGCGCAGGCGCACCGGCATGGGGGTCTGCAGCAGCGTCTCGAGCAGGCTTTTCAGCCGGACGGCGGTGCTGTCGGTGTGGGTGGTGGTAGGCATCAGACCTCCCCGGGGGTGGAACGCGCCGCGCTCGGGCGGGAACCGAGCGCAGTCGATCTCGAACCACTTCACTATCCGCCCGGGCCGGCGATTTGTATAAGGCCCTTCTGTAACTTTGTGTTGAAGGACTCACGGAGGTACGTGAGTATCAGCCCACGGTGGGACGTTCGTTGCGTTCGATGTCCTCGGAGTTCTGCACGAACGTCTGCTGGGATACCTGGACCAGGGTTGCCGTCTCGTGGAAGCGGCGCAGCGTGGTCGAGCCGCAGCTGATCATCGTGGAGCGGAGCTTGGCGAGGGTGACCTTGACGTTGTCGTACAGGCTGCCGGCGAACGGGACGTAACCGTCGACGCCCTCCTCGAAGTGCAGCTCGGTGCCCTGGCCGTACCGGGCCGCGTTGCGGGCCCGCGCGCTGCCCTCGCCCCAGTACTCCTTCAGCGCCTGGCCCCGGACCTTGACCAGAGGCGCCGGGCTCTCGGTGAACCGGGCGAAGTAGCGGCCCAGCATCAGGAAGTCGGCGCCGAACGCGAAGGCGATCGCCATGTGCGAGTCGTGCAGGACGCCGCCGTCGGAGCAGAGCGGGACGTACTGCCCGGTCCGCTGGGCGTAGGCGTCGCGGGCCGTGACGATCTCGGCGAGCGCGGACGCCTGGCCCCGGCCGATGCCTTTCTGGTCGCGGGTGATGCAGATCGATCCACCGCCGATACCGACCTTCACGAAATCGGCGCCGGCGTCCGCGAGATACTCGAATCCGCGGGCGTCGACGACGTTTCCGGCGCCGATCCGGACCGCGTCGCCGTACTCGGTGCGGACGAATTCCAGCACGTTCTTCTGCCACGCCGAATAACCGTCCGAGGAGTCCAGGCAGAGCACGTCCGCGCCGGCTTCGACGAGGGCCGGAATCCGCTCACGATAGTCGTGGGTGTTGACACCGGCGCCGACCCGGAACTGTTTGTCGGCGTCGACGCTCTCGTTGCTGAACTGTTTGTGCAGCTCGTAGTCGCGGCGCTGGACCAGCGCGGTGACCCGGCCGTCGTCGCCGACGAGCGGCAGCACGTCCTGGCGCGAGTCCCACAGCAGCGAGTTGGCGGTGGACAGCGACATCCCTGCCGTGCCGGTCACCAGTTCGGCGCCGCGCCGCATCCGGCTCTCCACGCTGTCGCCGACGTGGTGGCGGTGGAAGTTGAAGTCCTGGGTGGTGATCAGCCCGAGGAACGCGCCGCTCGGGCTGCCGTCGTCGGTGACCACCGCGGCGTCGCGCCCGGTGGATCGCAGCAGCTCGTCGGCCTCGCCGAGGGTCGCCGACGGTTTGATGTTGACGTCGTTGTGCCGGAAGCCGGCCTTGTGTTTCTTGACCGCGGAGACCATGCCGGCCTGCTCGGCGATCGGCTGGTTCTGGTGGATGAACGACAGGCCGCCGACCTGCGCCAGGGCGATCGCCAGCTGCGGTGACGACACGGCGCCCATGATCGCGCTGGTCAGCGGGGTGGCGATCCGTATCGGCGATTCCTGACCGACCGGGTGACGGACCAGGGGCGCGGAGAGGTCGACGTTGTCCGGGGTGCAGGTTTCGTCGGTGAGGTTCGGGACCAGCAGGTATTCACCGAAGGTGCGGGAGATCTCGGGCAGGATCCGCACTGCTGCACTCCTTTGAATTGTTTGCCATATTTTGCGGCACTTGGTGACGATCGGATGACGTTACCAGCCGGACTCTCGAGCGCGCGGCGGTCACCCGTACCCGAAAGGGGGTTTGCCGTTACGCTCTGCCGGTGAGTGATCGCATTGACATCGGTGTCCTGCGTGAGATCGCCCGGCGGGTGCTGTGGCTGTCGGCGTCGATCGTGGACGCCGCCAACGCCGGGCGGCCCAACGACTCCGGGGTGAAGGTCGGCGGCCATCAGGCATCGAGCGCCTCGATGGTCGACATCATGGTGGCGCTCTGGTTCGCCGAGCTCACCGCCGATGATCGGGTGTCGGTGAAGCCGCACGCCTCGCCCGTGCTGCACGCGATCAACTACCTGCTCGGTGACCTGGACGAGTCCTATCTGCCCCGGCTGCGCGACAGGGGCGGGCTGCAGTCCTACCCGTCACGGCTGAAGGATCCGGACACCGTCGACTTCTCCACCGGCTCGGTCGGCATCGGCGCGACGGCCGCGCTCTGGGCCGCGATGGCCCACCGCTACCTGGCCTCCCGCTTCCCCGGTACGCGCGGCGGCGGGCGATTCGTCAGCCTTCTCGGTGACGCCGAACTCGACGAGGGCGCCATCTGGGAAGCGGTGATGGACCCGGCCGTCGCCAGGATGGGCGAACTCCTCTGGGTCGTCGACCTCAACCGGCAGTCCCTGGACCGGGTCGTCCCGGACATCCAGATCGCCAAGCTGCAGGGCATGTTCGCGGCCGCCGGCTGGCAGGTGGTCGTCCTCAAGTGGGGACGGATGATCTCCCGGCTGTTCGAACGGCCCGGCGGCGCGGAGCTGCGCGCCCGGCTCGAGGCGATGCCGAACGAGGAGTACCAGCGGATCCTGCGGGCCGGCCCGGCGCAGACCGTCGAGCGCATCCTCGCCGACGCGCCGCACCTCAAGCCGCTGCTGGACGACATCGACCCGGCCGAGCTGGCCGCCGCCGTGCGCGACCTCGGCGGCCACGACCTGGAGCTGCTCGTCGACACGTTCCGCGGGGTCGACACGGACCGGCCGACGGTGGTGTTCGCCTACACCGTCAAGGGCCGGGGCCTGCCGACCGAGGGACACCCCAACAACCACTCCGCGCTGCTCACCGCCGCGCAGATGGACGCCCTCGCCGCGGCGTCCGGAATGGATCGCGCGGCGCCGTGGCAGCCCTTCGACCCGGCCGGCCCGGCCGGGCAGCTGTGCGCGCGGCGGCGGGAGGCGCTGCGCCGCGAACCCGTGACGCCGACCGCGCCGGTGGCGGTGCCGGCCCAGCTCGGTCACCCCTACCGCAAGCCGATCAGCACCCAGGCCGCGCTCGGCCGTCTCCTGGCCGACCTGCCGCGGGACGCGCCCGAGGCCGCCGCCCGGGTCGTCACCTGCTCCCCCGACGTCGCGTCCTCCACCAACCTCGGCGGCTGGATCAACAAGACGGGTGTGTGGTCGGCCGAGGACCGGCGGGACTGGTTCGCCGACGACGCCGAACGGGTGCTGCGCTGGCAGGAGAACAGCACCGGCCAGCACATCGAGCTCGGCATCGCCGAAGTCAACCTGGTCTCGCTGCTCGGCGAGCTCGGGGCGACCTGGTCACGCTGGGGTGAGCGGCTCATCCCGATCGCCACGCTCTACGACCCGTTCGTCTCCCGGGCGCTCGAACCGTGGTCGTACGGGATCTACGCCGGCGGGCAGTCGATCCTGGTCGGCACGCCGTCCGGGGTGACCCTCGCGCCGGAGGGCGGCGCCCATCAGTCGATCACCACCCCGTCGATCGGCCTCGAGCAGCCCGGATGCGTGGCGTGGGAGCCGGCATTCGCGCAGGATCTGGAGTGGTGCTTCCTGCACGCGATGAGCCGGGTCGGCGTGGACGGGGGCACGTCCGCGTACTTCCGGCTCTCCACCCGGCCCCTCGATCCGGCGCTGGCACGGGTGCCCGGCGATCCGGCGCTGCGGGAGCGCCGCCGGCGGCAGGCGGTCGCCGGTGGGTACCGGATCTCGGGTTCCGGCTCGGACCAGGTGACGCTCGTCGGCGTCGGGGCGATCATGCCGGAGGTGATCGCGGCGGCGGACGCCCTCGCGGGGCACGGCGTCGACGCCGGTGTCATCTGCCTGACCAGTCCTGACCTGGTGTTCCGGTCGTTGCAGCAGCGGGGCAGCCGGGATGCCGGGGTGGGCGGGGACATCCTCGCGGAGCTGCTGCCGGCGGGCCGGGCGACGCCGCTGGTGACGGTTCAGGACGGGCATCCGCATACGCTGGCGTTCCTGGCGGCGGCCCGGGGTGATCGGATCCGGTGCCTGGGTGTGACCGAGTTCGGTCAGTCGTCGAGCCTTGCTGACGCGTATCGGCTGCACGGCATCGACACGTCGGCGATCGTGGACGCGGCGCTGACGCTGATCTCCTGATCTCCCTCAGCGTGTCGGGTCGATCATGGTCATTCCGGCTAGGGTGGCGCGGTCGAAGCCGGGAAGCAGGGCGGCCGCCTCCTCGAGGCCGACCGTGCGCTCGATCAGGCGTTCGGGCGTAAGGACGCCCCGCTCGATCAGCTCCAGCATGGCCGGGTAGTCGGCGGCGGCCATGCCGTGGCTGCCCAGGACGTCCAGCTCCCAGCCGATCACCCGGGACATCGGTACCCGGGGGTGGCCGCCGATCGGGGGGAGCAGCCCGACCTGCACGTGGCGGCCCCGGCGGCGCAGGCTCAGGATGGCGTCGGCGCAGGTCTGCTCGCTGCCGACGGCGTCGATGGAGATGTGGCTGCCTCCGTCGGTCAGCTCGGCGACCTCCTGCGATACATCCGATTCTCCGTCGTTTATCAAGACATGCGAGGCACCCAGTGCGGAGGCGGCGGCCAGCGCCTCCGGGTGGCGGTCCACGGCGATCACCCGGCCCCCCAGCGCTCGCGCGATCATCACGGCGCTCAGGCCGACGCCCCCGGCGCCGATCACTGTCACCCACTCCCCCTCGGCGAGCCGCGCACGACCCACCAGAGCCCGGTACGCGGTGGCGAACCGGCAGCCGAGGCCCGCCGCCGCGGCGAAGCCCACCCGCTCGGGAATCGCGATCAGGTTGGTGTCGGCGGCGTGCAGGGCGACGAACTCCGCGAACGAACCCCAGTGCGTGAAGCCGGGCTGCTGCTGATCCGGGCAGACCTGCGCCTGCCCGGAGCGGCACCACTGGCAGCGGCCGCAGCCGCAGACGAACGGCACTGTCACCCGGTCGCCGGCCGTCCAGCGCCGGACGCCCGCGCCGGTCTCGACGACCACGCCGGCCAGCTCGTGCCCCGGCACGTGCGGGAACACGATGTCGTCGTCGTGACCCGCCCAGCCGTGCCAGTCGCTGCGGCACATCCCGGTCGACGCGACGCGCACCACGACGCCGCCGTCCGGGGCGACCGGGTCGGGCGTCACCCGTACCCGGGGAAGGGTTTTGGCAGTGTCGATGACCACGGCGCGCATGCGCCTATTGTCAGCCGCCGTCCACCGGGTGGAACGGGTGGGGCAGGGAGCGGGGCGCGGTGCTCTTGGCGGTCCTGGTGTCGGGCAGGCTGTCCATCATCGTGCGACCGATCTTGGAATGCGCCTCCACCGCGGGGTGGGTCGCGCCGTAGTTCTCCGGGTCGCCGAGACCCTCGGCGAACATCGCGTAGGTCAGCAGCGGCACGCCGTCCGCGCTGAACATGATGCCGGCCTCGTGGCGGGACTCGCCGAGATCGTTGAAGTCGGCGCCGTACTTGGTGGCGACCCGCTCCCGCTCCTTCGACGACATCACCCGGCGGACACCGTCGTGGTACCCGTTCAGCCAGCGGGTGACGCTCAGCAGGAAGTCGCAGGACTCCGGTTTCAGCAGCGTCTTGGTGGCCAGCCGCCACAGCAGGTCGTGCGTCTCGCGCGGGGTCGTCGTGCCGAGGAAGAAGCGGTTCGGGTTCGCCACCGGCTCCACCCTCGTGTGCACGAACCCCTTGGCGGCCAGGATCTCGTTGATCTCCAGCGCCGGGACGACACGACCACACATGCGTACGGCGGTGTTGTCAGAGACCAGGAGCATCGCGGTCAGGAAGTTCCCGACCGTGATCTCGTCACCCCAGACGCGGTGCAGGTGGTAGATGCCCGAGCCGCCGAGGATGATGCCGGCCGGCAGGTCGAGCTTGGTGCCCAGGGTCAGCGCACCACGGTCGATCTTGTCCATCACGGCGGTGGCGACGGCGAGTTTCTGCACGCTGTAGCCGTGGGTGACGTGGTCGGCGTCGTCCTCGACGATCGGCTTCAGCGCGCCGGTGGCGTCCACGGCGGCGATGTGGGTGCGCCAGACGCCGCCCGCCCTGGTCTTCTCTCGCTGATAGACCCTCCTGATCGACCTCGTTCCGGTGGGGCCTGCGGCCTGGGCGGGGCTGCTCACCCCGGCGACCGCGGCCGCCGCGCCGAGACCCAGCGCGGAACGGCGCGACATGCTCGATGACATGGCTCTCCCTCGATGGACGAGACGATCAAGATACCGGGGTACGTCAACGGTGCTGTCTCGCCAGCTCGATGTAGGCCGTCGCATTCCCCACGATCGACTTGCGCTCGTCGTCGGTCGTCTCCCGGCGCACCCGGCCCGGCATGCCGAGCACCAGCGAACCGGCGGGCACGACCGTGCCCTCCGGGATCACCGCGCCCGCGCCGACGATCGAGCCGGAGCCGATGTGCGCGCCGTTCATGACGATCGCGCCCATGCCGATCAGCACCTCGTCCGCCACGGTGCAGCCGTGCAGGACCGCGCGGTGGCCGACGCTCACGTGCGCGCCGACCCGGACCGGGAAGCCCGGATCGGCGTGCACGACCACGCCGTCCTGCAGGTTCGTGCCCGCGCCGATCGTGATGGTGTCCAGGTCGGCGCGGAGCACCGCCTGGTACCAGACGCTGGCGTCCGGACCCAGATCGACGCGGCCGGCGAGGACCGCGCCGGGGGCGATCCAGGAGGTAGGTGCGGTCTGCGGCCGGTGGCCGCCGATCTCGATCACGTTGTCACTTGCTCAAATCCCACGTGGTCCGAGCGTCATCGCACCATCATCGCCGCAGCCGGTAACGCCATCGCCACAAGGGGTGCCGGGGCCGGTCACGCCGGTCGAGGCGCCGGGATGTCACGCTCGATGACCGGTTGCGGGGAGTGGTACCGGGTGTGCGGAGTTCTGTGGAGTTCGGGACGTCCGCACATTTCCGCAAAGCGTGAGTTTGACCCCGGATGCGGGCACGCGGCGTGCGGGGCACGGTTGCCGCTGGCGCCGGTCGGGCGGCTGGCAACGCCTGCCGCTGGCGCGGGTCGGGCGGCTGGCAACGCCTGCCGCTGGCGCGGGTCGGGCGGCTGGCAACGCCGCTGGTTCAGCAGCGATGAGGGCACACCCAACGTCATCGTGTTCCTGCACCGGTGCCAGGGCAGCGATGAAAGCGCCCGCACCGCTTCCGTGCGCCCTCATCGCCCACCGGAACGCGCTCCGTGCGCCTCCACCGTCGCTGACGCGCGCTTCCGTGCGCCCTCGCCGCTGCCAACGCCGCCTCCGTGTGCCCCGTCCCTCCGTGTGCCCCGCCCCGATAGCGCATTGACGACCATCTAATGTGAAAACGATTCCCACCGCGACAAATAGATCAACTTGCGCGGCTCCCTAGAATGAACCCTGCGGCCGAGGCACTGTGGCCCCGGAAACATCCGCATTCTCGGTGGAGGCGCATTCCGAGTGCCTGACGAAACAGGCGAGTCCGAAAAGGCTCACCGTCTGCACAGCATCGTGGGCGGTCTGCTCGCCGTGATGATTGTGGGCGTTGCGCTTGTCGCCCTGGAGCGGGCGAACAACATCTATGTGCTCGCGGTCTCCGCCACCGTGCTGGCGGGGGTCACGCTCTGGACGTTCGCCATTGTCGCGGGCCTCTCCAAAGCGGTCGAGGCGGGTTTCTCGCTGCCGCAGAAGCTGTCGCGCCGGGTCAAGCTCATCCTGATCGGCGGCACGGTGCTCGCCATCGTCACGGTGAGCGGTGTCGTCTTCGAGGCCACCCGGCCCGACATCTGCCCGCAGGCGCTGGAGTTGCGGATCCTCGCCTCGCCGGACGGCGCGCAGGCCACCCGCGAGCTCGCGCAGGAGTACACCCGGGCCACCGCCCGCGACAACGGCGGTTGCCCGGTCGTCTATCCCTACGTCTACGCCGCCGGCACGTCCGCGGCGAGCGGCGCGCTCGCCCGGATGTGGACCGGCGCGAAGCAGGAGCGCCCGCTGGAACACCTCGGGCCGCGCCCGGACATCTGGCTGCCCGACTCCATGCTGGACGTGCGCCAGGTCGAGGACATCGTGGTCAAGGGCACCCTGCCGTCGCCGCTGGCCGGTGTCACGTCGATCGGGTCGTCGCCGATCGTGCTCGCCGGCACGAGCGTGACGGGTGTGCCGGAGTCCACCGACAACACGTTGCCCAAGATGGTGTCGGCCGTCCTGGACCGGCCCGGGTTCGCGCCGACGCTGGCCGCGGCGGATCCGCAGTCCTCGACGGCGGGCCTGCTCGCGGCGGACGTCTATCTGCGCGACGCCGAGGGCGAGATGGTGGGCCCGGACGTGGCCCGCCGCCGCGCGCAGATCGTGGTGGACTCGGCGGCCTCGGCGGGCAGCGAGGCCGACCTGCTCTGTGCGTACCTGCGGGAGGGCAAGCTGCCCGAGACGGCGCTGACCAGCCTGCGGACGTGGAAGCGTTACATCAAGGGCAAGACGCTGGGCACGCCCGGCTGCACGACCGCGCGCACTCCCCCGCTGAATCTGCCGGAACCGGTGGTGCTCGCCTCCGCGCCCGCTCTCGACCTTCCGTTCGTGCAGTTCACCTGGACCAGCACCCGGCACCGCGAGGAGGTCGAGCGGTTCCGCGGCTGGCTGCTGGGTGAGGACGCCGATCCGTACCTGCGTGAGGCCGGCCTCGGCGAGCCGCATTCCGCGTGCGCCGATCTCGCCCTGAACGCCTGCCTCCCCCGCGACCCCAAGAAGACCCTTTCCCTGTACGAGCGTGCCAAGCGTCCCGGGCGAGTCCTGCTGGCCGTGGACACCTCGGGTTCGATGGCGGATCCCGCCGGCCCGGGGAAGACGACCCGTTTCCAGGTCGCGGCGCGGGGCGTGGGTGAGGCGCTCGGGCAGATCGGCACGCGGGACGAGTTCGGCCTCTGGTCGTTCCCGATCGCCAAGGGCCGCCGCTCCCCCGAGCTGGTGAGCGTGGGACCGGGCACCCCGCAGCACCGCACCACGGTGGTCGACACGCTGCGCACCGTGAAGCCGGCCGGCGCGACGCCGCTCTACACCACTGTCGCGGCCGGGATGCGCGAGCTCGCCGAGCCGGGCGGCGGCGATCGGATCCGGGCGATGGTGGTGCTGACCGACGGTGAGAACACCAGCGGCAACCTCAGCCTGGAGCGGACGATCGCCGAGGTCAAGCGGGCGGCCGGCGCGGACGTCCGGCTGTACGTGATCGCGACCGGCGAGGCCAGCTGCGAGGACGGCGGCGGCACGACCGGTCCGGATCCGCTGTACCAGCTGGCCCGCGCCGGCCGCGGCGCCTGTCTTCCGGCCGGCGCGCAGGAGCTGCCGGAGACGATGACACGGCTCTTCGAGACGTTGTGGAGTGGAAAGTGACAAAGTTGCTGTCCGGGCCGTTCACCTGGTTCGTCGGATTCCTGCTGGGGATGCTGGTGATGGTCACCGCGGTGGCCGCCCGCAACGTGTTCAGGGAACCGGACGAGCCGCGGCAGCAACAGCAGCCGGGGCGCGCCGAGCTGGTGATCTACTCGGGGGCGGACGAGAGCACCGGCGGCCAGCGGCAGAAGCTGATCGAGGAGTGGAACGCGCAGAACCGGGACACACCGGCCCGGCTGGTGAGCCTGCCGCGGAGCGCGGACGCCCAGCACAGCGAGATGCGGGCGACCGCGCAGTCGGACGTCTCGGACGCCGACATCTACAACCTGGACACCACCTGGACCGCCGCGTTCGCCTCGGCCGGTTACATCCTGCCGCTGGACGACACGATCGACACCAGTGGCTTCCTCGGTCCGCCGCTGGCGACCTGCAGGTTCGAGGGCAAGCTGTGGGCGCTGCCGTTCAACACCGACGCCGGCCTCCTCTACTACCGCAAGGGTGTGCCGGGCAGCGCGCTGCCGGAAGCGCTGCCGCCGGGGCTGAACGACGTGCGGGCGCTGCGGAACGCCATGCCGGACATGGAGGCCGGTTTCGTCACCCCGCTCGACGCGTACGAGGGGCTCACCGTCAGCGCCCTGGAGGCGATCTGGGCGGAGGGCGGCGAGGTGTACGACCGGGAGAAGGACCTGGTCGTGATCGACAGCAAGGAGGCGCGGGCCGGCCTGCGGAAGCTGTCCGAGGCGATGCACCGGGTCGACGACCTGCCGCCGGCCGTGCACGAGAAGTCGATGACGTTCCGGGAGGACACCAGCCGGGAGGCGTTCCGCGAGGGCAAGGTCCCGCTGATGCGGAACTGGCCGGTGGCGTACGGGCAGCTGCGCTCCGGCGACAAGCCGCTGACCGACTTCGACGTCCGGTCGCTGCCCGGCCCGAGTGTGCTGGGCGGGCAGAACCTGGCGGTGGCGAGCAGCACCGACAACCCCCGGGCGGCGCAGAAGCTGATCCAGTTCCTCACCAGCGAGGAGAGCGAGCGCCGGCTGTTCCGCGACGGAGGGCTGGCGGCCACCCGCACGGCCGCCTACAACGACCCGGCGGTGCTGAAATTCCAGCCGTACGCCTCGACGCTGAAGCAGGCCGTGGAGAACGCGAGGGCCCGGCCGGAGACCACGCACTACGCGCTGTTCAGCAGCACCTTCCAGGACATCGTGACGCAGACGCTGAACGACGACGGCAAGCTGCCGGACGACGCGGTGAAGCGGCTCACCGAGGCGCTGAACGGCCGCATCGTCTAGCGGGCAACGGTCAGGACCGACCGCCCTGAGCGGCCACAGTGCCGCCAGGTGGCCGCTTTAACAGACAGCCTTGACTGTTTCTGGTCTCACGGTGAAGACTCGGCAGGCGCGGACCCCGCTGCCGGCGGTCCGGCTGGACTGCGAAGGGGATCTGAAGTGAGACTGACCGAACACGACGTCGCGCTCGTCACCGGCGGCGCCTCCGGCCTCGGCCTCGCCACCGTGCGGGCCCTCGCCGCCGAGGGCGCGAAGGTGGTGATCGTCGACCTGCCCTCCTCCGACGGCAAGGACGTCGCCGAGCACCTCGGTGACGCGGTCCGGTTCAGCCCCGCCGACGTGACGAGCGAGGAGTCGGTGTCCGCCGCGCTCGACGTGGCGGCCGGGCTGGGACAGCTGCGGGTGGTGGTGAACTGCGCGGGCATCGGCACGGCGTCCCGCGTGGTCGGCAAGAACGGGCCGTTCCCGCTGGACCTGTTCCGCCGGACCGTCGAGGTGAACCTGATCGGCACCTTCAACGTGATCCGGCTGGCCACCGAGCGCATCGCGCACGCCGAGCCGGTCGGCGGCGAGCGCGGCGTCATCGTCAACACCGCCTCCGTCGCCGCGTTCGAGGGGCAGATCGGCCAGGCCGCGTACTCCGCGTCCAAGGGCGGCGTCGCCGCCATGACCGTCCCGATCGCCCGGGAGCTGGCCCAGTCGCTGATCCGCGTGGTCACCATCGCGCCGGGCCTGTTCGAGACGCCGATGCTGGCCGGCCTGCCGGAGGAGGCCCGCGCCTCGCTCGGCGCGCAGGTGCCGCACCCGGCCCGGCTCGGCAGACCCGACGAGTACGCCGACCTGGTGTCGAGCATCGTGCGCAACCCGATGCTGAACGGCGAGACGATCCGGCTGGACGGCGCGATCCGGATGGCACCGCGATGAGCGCGGCGCTGAGCACCCGGTTCACCGAGACGTTCGGGATCCGCCACCCCATCGTGCAGGGCGGCATGCAGTGGGTGGGCCGCGCCGAGCTCGCCGCCGCGGTCTCCGAGGCCGGTGGCCTCGGCATGATCACCGCGCTGACCCAGCCCACCCCGGCGGATCTCGCGGCCGAGATCGAGCGTGCCCGGCGGCTCACCGACCAGCCGTTCGGCGTGAATCTCACGATCCTGCCGGCGATCACACCGCCGCCCTACGACGAGTACCGCCGGGTGATCGTGGACTCCGGAGTCACCATCGTGGAGACCGCCGGGTCGAACCCGGAGCCGCACATGGAGATGTTCCGGGCCCACAACATCAAGATCATTCACAAGTGTACGAGTGTCCGCCACGCTCTTAAGGCCGAGGCGGTCGGCGTGGACGCGGTCAGCATCGACGGTTTCGAGTGCGCGGGGCATCCCGGCGAGGACGACATTCCCGGCCTGGTGCTGATTCCGGCGGCCACCGAGCGGCTCACCGTCCCGGTCCTCGCCTCCGGCGGTTTCGCCGACGCGCGCGGCCTGGTCGCGGCGCTGGCGCTCGGCGCCGACGGCATCAACATGGGCAGCCGGTTCATGTGCACCGCCGAGTCCCCGATCCACGACAAGGTCAAGCAGGCCATCGTCGACGGCGACGAGCGCGGCACCCAGCTGATCTTCCGGCAGCTGCGCAACACCGCCCGGGTGGCCGGCAACGCGGTCAGCCGCGAGGTCGTGGAGATCCTCCAGGGCGGCGGCACGTTCCCGGACATCGCGTCACTGGTGGCCGGATCCCGGGGCCGCAAGGTCTTCGACGACGGCGACCTGGACGCGGGCATCTGGACCGTCGGCATGGTGCAGGGCCTGATCCACGACGTGCCCACCTGCGGCGAGCTGATCGAGCGCATCGTCACGGAGGCCGTCGAGCTCATCGACAACCGCCTGCGCCGGGCGACGGCGGTGCCCCTGTGACCGCGGCGGACCCGAGCCCCGGCGGCCCCGGGACCGGCGCGACGCCGGAGATCGGCTGTCACCGGGACGGGCCGGTTCTGCGGATCACCCTCAACCGGCCGCACGTGTTGAACGCGGTCACCGAGACCGTCCTGCGCGACCTGGCCGACCTGATCACCGAGGCCGGCGAGGATCCGGACGTGCGGGTGATCGTCCTCGCCGGCGCGGGCCGCGCGTTCAGCTCCGGCGCGGACCTCACCACGGTCACCGAGATCTCGTCACCGGCCGGGACGATCCACGCCGCGAACCGGGTGATCCGCAGCATCACCGCGGTGCCGCAGCCGGTGGTCGCCGCCGTGCAGGGCCCGGCCGCCGGGGTGGGCTGCTCGATCGCGCTCGCCTGCGACCTGGTCCTGGCCTCGTCGGACGCCTTCTTCCAGCTGGCTTTCGTCAAGGTCGGCCTGATGCCGGACGGCGGCGCGACCCTGCTGGTCCCGGCCGGCATCGGACGTGCCCGCGCCATGTACCTGTCCCTGCTCGGCGACCGGCTCCCCGCGACAACTGCGGCCGAGTGGGGACTGATCCATCGCGTGGCCGACCCGGCCGCGCTCGTGGCGGACGTCGACGATCTCGCCACCCGCCTGTCCCGCGCCGCGCCCCTCGCCCTGGCCGCGACAAAGCGGGCGGTCAACGCGGCCACGCTCGGCGGCCTCGAGGACAGCATGCGGCGCGAACTGGACGGCCAGTCGGCGCTGCTCACCAGCGCGGACTTCCAGACCGCGGTAGCCGCGTTCCGAGAGAAACAGACGCCGACCTTCGCCGGCCGCTAACGTGCGTGTGAACTTGAGGTGCGAACCGCGCCCGAAGTCCACACACTCCAGCGAACTCCACCCCGCGTGTGGAACTGCGGTGCGGACCGCGCCCGAAGTCCACACACTCCAGCGAACTCCACCCCGCGTGTGGAACTGCGGTGCGGACCGCGCCCGAAGTCCACACACTCCAGCGAACTCCAC
>NZ_JBEZZR010000014.1:172999-186035 GCF_040639325.1 Actinoplanes sp. NPDC023936
CACCCCGCGTGTGGAACTGCGGTGCGGACCGCGCCCGAAGTCCACACGCCGGGCGGGGTCCGCGGGGGGACACGCGTTCGGCTTCCGTGTGCGCCCACCGCCCGGTGGTCCAGGGCCGTGAATCTTGGAGACGCCCATGTCGGCTGACGCTCAGTGTTCACAAAACGGGCGCCCGACAGCGCTGGTAACCAGCCGGGCTCGACGAGCTGGCTCACAGTGCTGCCAACAGCCTCCTGGGCAGCCCTGACAACCAGCCGGACCAGCTGGCCGCCAGAGCTCCTGGCACAACACTCAGCACCAGCTGGTCCAGCTGGTCCAGCTGGCCGGCGGCGCTGCTAGCGGGGCACCGCGCGGAACCACCCCTCTCGGTCGCCCGGGTCGGGGCCTCGGTGGTGCAGCACCGGGGGCTCCTCGCCAAGGATCGGGGCGTAGTGGTCGAAGGTCGCGGTCAGCACGGCCTCGCCGCCGGTGAGGTCGGGCAGCGCGGCGACGACCTGCGGCACCCGCGACGACGGCAGGGTGCCGCTCACCTCCAGGTGCCCGCCGGCCTCGGCGGTGTCGGAGATGACCGCGCCGAGCCGGCCGAGCAGCGCCGTCACCGCGTCGAACACGTGGTGCGGCACGTTCACGTCGAAGCGCTCGACCGGCTGGCACACCCGGCTGCCGGCCCGGCGCAGCGCGGCGGTCACCACGACCGGGGCCAGGTTGCGGAAGTCCGCGGCCACGCTGGAGATCGACTTGTCGAACTTCTGGTGCGGCCTGCTCTGCCGGGGATGGTACTGCGACGACGTCATGGTGACCGTGCAGTCGGTGACCGGCCAGCCGTGCAGGCCCTGCCGCAGCGCGGCGCGCACACCCTCCTCGGTGGCCGCCACGAACGCCGGGGGCAGCCGGCCGGGCTCGATGCCGGGACGGAACTCGATGCCGCGCCCGACCGGGGCGGCCTCGATCCGCAGCCCCACCCCGGCGAGGTACGGGTTGCCGCGCTCCTTGATCCGGTCCTCGGCGGCCCCGGCGCCGGCGACCCGCTCGATGCAGGCCGTCAGCGTGCCGGAGAACCGCACCCGTACCCCGTACCGGTCCTCCAGCAGCGCGGCGATCACCTCTTTCTGGACCTCGCCGTGCAGCCGGATCACCGCCTCCGCCTGGTGCTCGTCGAGACGCAGGTCGACAAGCGGATCCTCGTCGGCGAGCTCGGCCAGGCCGGCGAAGAGCGCCAGCCGCTGGCCCGGCTCCACCGGTTCGACCAGGGCCTGCCGGGTCGGCGGCGGGAAGCGGTAGAGGTGCCGCCGGGGCGGGTCGCCGACGTGCTGGCCGATCCGGGCGGACAGGCCGCGGACCGCCGCGATCTGCCCGGCCGACGCCGAGGGGCGCACCTGGACGCCGTCGGGTTCGCTGACCGCGATCTGAGTGACGGTCTGCGGGCGGGCGCCACCGAGCGCCACCCGGTCTCGGACACGCAGGCGGCCCGACCAGAGTCGCACCCAGGCTCGCCGGCCGTGGCCGTCCCGGTCGACAGCGAAGACCGTGCCGGCCAGCGGCCCGTCCCGCTCGTCGCAGCGGGGCAGCAGCTCGGCGAGGATCTGGCGCAACTGCGGCACACCGGCGCCGGTGATCGCCGAGCCGCACGCCACGGGGCTCAGCTCGGTGCGGCGGACCGCCCGCCGGATCGCGCGCCGCACGTCACGGGCGTGCACCGGCTCGCCGGCCAGCCAACGGTCGGCCACCGTGTCGTCGACGTCCGCGACGGCCGCCACGACCGGTTCGGTGTCGAGGGCGGTCGGGCGTACCCGGGCATGGGTTTCGCCCTGGCCGGTGACGGTGGTGAGCATGACCGGGCGGGTGGCGAGCCGCTGCCGGAGCTGTGTCACCACCCGGCCGACGTCGGCGCCCCGGCGATCCACCTTGTTGAGGAAGAACACCGTCGGCACGCCGATCCGGCGCAGCGCCCGCCAGATCGCGACGGTCTGCGGCTGGACGCCCTCCACACTGGAGACCACCAGGACCGCGGCGTCCAGCACGGCGAGGGACCGCTCGACCTCCGCGATGAAATCGGGGTGGCCCGGCGTGTCGAGGAGGTTGACGGTCAGGCCGCCGAGGCTGATCGAGGTGACGGCGGCCCGGATGGTGATGCCGCGCCGGCGCTCGAGGTCCATCGAGTCGGTCCGGGTGGTGCCGTCGTCGACACTCCCGGGCCGGGACACCGCGCCGGCCTCGAAGAGCAGGCGCTCGGTCAGGCTGGTCTTACCGGCGTCGACATGCGCGACGATTCCCAGATTCAAAAAGGCCGGATGATTCAACAATGCCAAAGCAGAACTCCACGATAGGACGGTCAGGGGTCCGAAGCGTGGAAGCTGCTCGCATTGCACTCTCCTCGTCGCGAATGACTGAGTCGCAGGTGACTGGGCGGTTCTCACCCTGGCACCGCCGCGACGGCCCCGCCACCGATTTACCGCGAGCAGAAGTGATCCAGGTCACACGATCTGGTGAACCCCAGACGATCGGCGTTTCGTCTTGCCGGATGTGAAACGAAACCTGAGTGCGGCCGACGAGGAGGAACTCGTCCGCCGCACCGCCGCCGGGGACCGGCGCGCGTTCGACGAGCTGTACCGGCGCACGTCGCCGTGGCTGCTCACCCGGCTGCGGCGGCGCTGCGCCGACGACGACGTCGTCGCCGACGTGATGCAGGAGACCTACCTGGCCGTGTGGCGGGCCGCCGGCAGCTTCGCCGGGGCGGCCACCTCGGGCAGCGCCGCCGGCTGGCTCTGGACGATCGCCGCGCACCGCCTGGTCGACGCGTTCCGGCGGCGGGCCCGGCACAACCAGGTGCCCGCGGTGCAGATGTCCGAGGCAGTCGCCCCCGCCGCCGAGGACGAGGTGCTGGCCGGCCGGGTCGGGCAGGAGCTGGAGCAGGCCCTGCTGGAGCTCCCGCGGGAAGCACGGGAGGTGCTGCGGGCGATGGTCCTCGACGGCTTCTCCGTCCGGGAGACGTCACTGCTGCTGGGCGTACCCGAAAGCACTGTCAAATCGCGGGCCCGCAGGGCTCGCGTCGCGCTGCGGGAGGCACTGTCGTGACCACGCATCCGAGCCGGGCGGTGATCGCCCGCTACGCCGACCGCGACGCGGACCTCGACGAGGTCACGATGTGGTCGCTGGAGTTGCACCTGGAGGAGTGCGCGGACTGCCGCGGCGTGCTCGCCGGCAGCACCGCCGACGACACCCGGGCCCTGCTCGACCGGATCGCCACGGGTCTGGACGCCGGCATCGCCGCTGGTCCGGCGCCCGCCCCGGTCAGCGCGGCAGGCAGGCGCCGGATGGTGTGGAGCCTGGTGCCCTGGCTCGTGATGACCGTCGCGGTGCTGGCCTGCGCGGTGGCCCTGCAAGCGCTGTGGCCGAGCCTGCCGTCGCTGGTGTCGCTGCTGGCCCCGGTGGCGCCGCTGCCCGGAGTCGCGATCGCGTGGAGCCGCCGCCACGACCCGGCGTGGGAGCTGATCGCCGGCGCGCCGGCGGCCGGGCTGGCGATGCTGCTGCGGCGCACCGCCGGGGTGCTGGCCGTGGTGGTTCCGGCACTCGCGCTGGCCAGTAGCCGTACCGGAAGCTCGCTGGCCGTCGCGCTCCTGCCGTGCCTGGCGTTCACGGCCGCGACCATCGCCCTGGGTGGCTTCGTCGGTGTCCGCCGGGCCGCCATCGGGCTCGGCGCCGTCTGGGTCCTCGCCGTGGCGCTGCCCGCCATGGTCACCGCGCGGCTGCCGGTGGTGCTGCAACCGGCCAGTTCCGCCGCCTGGGCGCTGATCGCCCTCGTCCTCGCCGGCCTGGTGTTCGTCCGGGCCGACGACTTCCGCCGCCTGACCAGCCACCACTGAAAGAAGATCCGGATATGCGTACGGTGCACGCGGCCGAGACGGCCCCCACCACACAACCCTGGGCGGTGCACGCCGAGAAACTCCAGGTGCGCGCCGGCCGCCACCTGGCCGTCGACGGCCTCGACCTGGCCCTGGGCACCGGCGTGCACGGGCTGCTCGGCCCGAACGGCGCCGGCAAGACCACCCTGATGCGCGCCCTCGCGACCGTCCTCAAGCCGTCCGGTGGGCGGCTTGCCCTGCTCGGCGAGCAGGTGGACGGCCGGGGCGACCTGCGGCGGGCACGCCGCGGACTGGGCTACCTCCCGCAGCAGTTCGGGTTCTACCCGCGCTTCACGGTGCGCGAGTTCGTCGAGTACATGGCGTGGCTCAAGGAGATGCCGAAGGCCGCGGTGCCCGGCGCCACCCAGCGGGCGATCGAGCGCGTGGGTCTCGCCGGCAAGGCCGGCGCGCGGATGAAGACGCTCTCCGGCGGCATGCTGCGCCGCGCCGGCATCGCGCAGGCCATCGTCAACGACCCGGCCGTGCTGCTGCTGGACGAGCCCACGGTCGGCCTCGACCCGGAACAGCGGCTCGACTTCCGGGAGCTGCTGCGCGACATCGGCGTGGACAGCTGCGTGCTGGTCTCCACCCACCTCGTCGAGGACGTGGTGGCCGCCTGCACCGACGTGGTCCTGATGAACGAGGGGCGGCTGGTCTACCACGGCACCCCGGCCGACCTGACCGCCCGGGGCGGGCCGGACGACGCCGGTGACAGCCCGGCCGAGCGGGGCTACTCGGCGCTGCTGCGCCGGCACCGGGCGGAGGGCAACCGATGAGCCGCGTCCTGGGCATCGAGTTGCGCCGGTCCGCGGCGCTCGGATCCGCCCTGGTCCTGTTCGTGCTCGGCACTCTGCTGCTGTACTTCGTCGAGGACATCGCGTTCGCCACCGGCTGGATGCAGCTGGCCATGACGCAGCGGCTCTACCTGGGCCTGCTCTGGCCGCTGGCCCTGGCGGCCGGCGCCTGGCAGGCGTCTCGCGAGCACCGCTCGAAGGTGGCCGAGCTGTTCGCCAGCACACCCCGGCCGATCCACCTGCGCATGATCCCGATCCTCGCCGCGATGACGCTCTCGGTGACCGCCGGGTACCTGGCGATGGGCGTCTCCGGCGGCCTGTGGATCCTCCGAACCGCTGAGTACGTCCCGGCGCAGGTCTTCGCCGTCACGGCCGTCGGCGTGCTGTCGCTCGTCGCGGCGGTCTGGCTGGGCCTGGCGGCCGGCCGCCTGCTGCCGTGGCGGGGAACCGCGCCCGCCCTCGCTGTGGCCGGTCTCGGCCTGCTGCTGAGCATTCCCGGCGCGACCCGGCCGCACGGCTGGCTGGCGCTGGTCTTCTCACCGATCTACGAGATGAACATGCCGGCCGCCTACACCACCGTCCCCGGCCGGGCCAGCGCCGCCCAGGCCGTCTGGATGGCCGCCCTCGCGGTCACCGCCGTGCTGCTGTTCGCCTCCCGGGGCTGGCCCGGCCGGGTGGCGGCGCTGCTGCCCGTGGCGCTCGGCGCCGCGCTCGCGATCACGGTGATGCCGCACCAGAACCGGTACGTCATCGACGCGATCGACCCGGTCGCGCGGGAACTCGTCTGCGCGGACCGGGTCTGTGTCAGCCGGGTTCACTCCGGGCTGCTGCCCGAGATCGGCGGACCGGCCCGGGACGGCCTGACCATCCTGGCGAAGCTGCCGGACGCACCGTCCGAGGTGCACGAGGACACCACCACGTACCGGCCCGACGTCTACCCGGAGCCGAGCCCCGGCGTCGTGCTGCTCCGCATCGAGGCCGGTCCGGACGGGCACGTGACGGACCGGGACGGCCTGCTGGCCGAGGTGGTCGCCGGGGCGTTCAGCAACGCGCCGAGCTGTCCTGATCCCGGCTCTCCGGTGGACCGGCTCGCCGCCGCGTACTGGCTGATCGGCAGGGAGCCGGTGACCACGGCGGACTATCCGGCGGACGTCACCGCCGAGGCCGCGGTCGTGTGGCACCGCCTGCGGGAGGTGTCACCGGCCGAGGCGCAGTCCCGCGTCGTGACGCTGCGCGCCGCCGCGCTGCGCTGCCAGGGCGTCAGCCTGTTCCCGGAGAACGAGTCGTGAGGCTGCTGACGCTGTACCTGCGCTCGCGGCGGGCGCCGGCCGCGCTGCTCGGGGCTGCCGGTGGCACGGCGCTGATGTGGGCGCTCTGGTCGATCCTGTCGGACAGCCGCAGCGCCGGCCCGCAGATGGTCGTGCTGACGGTTCTGCTCCTGGTCGTGGCTCTGACCGCCACGCTCGGCGGCCCGGACGACGCGCTGGAGGCGACGTCGGCGTTCTCCTGGGTGCCACGCCGGGCGGTTCACCTGCTGGTCGCGTTCCTGGTCGTGGTGGCGCTGGTGCTGGTCACGCTGCTGACCGGGGCGCGGTTCGGCCCGGCCGGGCTGGTGGTGCGGGACGCCGCCGGGCTGCTGGGGCTGACCGCCCTGGGCGCGGCCACCGCCGGGGTGGCCCGGTCGTGGTTCGTGCCGCTGGGCTGGACGCTGACAGCGGCCCTGTTCCCGCAGGCGGAGACGCTCGCCGGGCGGGTGCTGACCTGGCAGGCGCAGGAGCCGGGCAGCACGGCCGCGGCGGTTACGGCCGGGGCGCTCGCGGTGAGCGGGCTGATCGCGTACGCGATGACCGGCCCGCTCCGCGGCGCTCCCGCCGAGGCTACCCAGCAGTGACCGGTGGCTTCCAGTTGGCGGCCAGATAGCCGCCGGCCGCTCCGACCAGCACGATCAGGCCGACCGCCAGCACGGTGAGACCCGCGGACCGGCTGTGCTCGCCGAGCATCAGCAGGCCGCCGAGCACCGTGACCGGAAACCCGAAGGCGACGGCCAGAACCGCCAGCTCCCCCGCCCGGTGGAAGCGCTTGCCCTCCGCACGCGCCCGCCGCCGGTTGGCCGTCGCCTGCGCGACCCGCAACGCGACCAGCACGAGGTAGATCAGGGCGACAGCGAGGAACGCCCAGATCACGAGCGGCAGGCCACCACCGTCGGCGGCGACATGACCGATGTCGCCGACCGGGTACACCTCGATCGGCTGGCCGGCTTGAAGACCGTCGGCGCCGTCCACCATGGCGCTGACGGTCTTGCCGTTCTCGGTCCAGGTCGCGAAGCACTCGTCACGGCAGGTATCCACGACGGCCTGCGTGCGCGGCGCGAAGAGGTAGCGGTACCCGTTCTGGGTCCAGAGGAAGAGGATCCCGAGCGCCAGGATCGTCATCATCGGCCATTTCGGCCACTTGTTGAAGTACACGGCGACAGCCAATCAGGGAAGTCGATCAGTCGCAATCCTGACCATGGTTCGCCGGCAACCAACTGGTGACCGTCGCGCACCGGGTCGCTAATCCAACCCGCCGGCGACGGGCCGAACAGAAGAGCGCAACCACCGGAAAGAACCAACGAAAGGGACCGCTCTTGCGCACCGTTCTTCGCCGCTTCGCCCTGGCCGCCCTCATCGCCCCGGCCGCCATCGGCGCCGCCACGATGATCGCCGGACCCGCCGAAGCCGCACCGGCGAAGACGTCCGAGACCGCCCTGCAAACCGAAATCAACCGCCTGGTCAACATCGAGCGCACCGACCACGGCTGCGCCGCCCTGAAGACCGACGCCAAACTCACCACCGCCGCCCGCGGCCACAGCGCCTGGATGGCCCGCACCGGCAGCTTCTCGCACACCGGCCGCAGCGGCTCCAACTTCGTCGCCCGCACCAAGGCCGCCGGCTACACCAAGCCCTCCGCCGAGAACATCGCCTACGGCTACCGCTCCGCCGCCCAGGTCGTCAACGGCTGGATGAAGTCCCCCGGCCACCGCACCAACATCCTCAACTGCAAGTCCACCAAGGTCGGCGTCGGCGCCGTCTACAGCACCAGCGGCACCCCGTACTACACCCAGAACTTCGGCTACTGACCCCCCTGAGCCGAGGAAAGCGATGCCCCAGCCGATCCCCCTGCGGCTGGGGCATCGCCTTTTCTGCCCTTTCCCCTCGGAAGCGGCAGTGGCCAGCAACGATCGGAGAAGACGAGCCGACCGAGGGAGAGCTGCTGTGCGTGCGCTACGCCTGATGTCCTGGAAGACCGAGCCGGTGCTGACCGAGGCCGACGTGCCGGCGCCCGGACCCGGCGAGGTCCTGCTCAAGATCGGTGGCGCCGGGGCGTGCCACTCCGACCTGCACCTGATGCACGACTTCACCGGCGACACGCTCGGCTGGGGCCCGCCGTTCACCCTCGGGCACGAGAACGCCGGCTGGGTGCACGCCGTCGGCGACGGGGTGACCGGGCTGGACATCGGCACGCCGGTGGCGGTCTACGGCGCGTGGGGCTGCGGTGACTGTTCCCGGTGCCGGCTCGGTGTCGAGCCGTACTGCGAGAACCCGGGCGCCACCCCGGCGCCCGGCGGCGGAGGCGGCCTCGGCATGGACGGCGGCATGGCCGAGTTCATGCTGGTACGCCACACCCGTCACCTGATCCCGCTGCCCGGCGGACTCGACCCGGTCGCGGCGGCGCCACTGACCGACGCCGGCCTCACCCCGTACCACGCGATCCGCCGCTCCTGGCCGAAACTCGCGCCGGGCAGCACGGCCGTGGTGATCGGCGTCGGCGGCCTCGGGCACGTCGGCGTGCAGATCCTCAAGGCGACCACGGCGGCCCGGGTCATCGCTGTCGACACCCGCAAGGAGGCTCTGGACATCGCCGAGAAGTACGGCGCCGACCTGATGGTGCCGTCCGGCGACGGCGCGGCCGACCAGATCCGCACGGCCACCGGTGGGCACGGCGCCGACGTGGTGCTGGACTTCGTCGGCGCCAACCCGACGTTGGCCCTGGCCGCCGCGGTGGTCCGCTCGGTGGGTGACCTGACCGTCGTCGGGATCGGCGGCGGCACTCTCGCGCTGTCGTTCTTCTCCGTGCCGTACGAGGCGAGCATCCAGACGACGTACTGGGGCTCCCGCAGCGAACTGGCGGAGGTGCTCGACCTCGGGGCCCGCGGCCTGGTCAAGCCGGAGACGCAGACGTTCGGGCTGGATGAGGCGATCGGCGTCTACCGCACGATGCACGAGGGCGCGCTGCGCGGGCGCGCGGTCATCGTGCCCTGAGCGAGCAGGGCGCGGCGGTCAGGCGGGCACCACGATCGGTGTGCCGGCGACCGGGTCGGTCACGATGACGCAGCTCAGCCCGAACACCTTCGCCACCAGCTCCGCGGTGATCACCTCGCTCGGCGGGCCCTCGGCGACGATCGTGCCGTCGGCCATCGCGATGATGTGGTCGCAGAAGCGGCTGGCCAGGTTGAGGTCGTGCAGCACCGCCACGATCGTCTTGCCGGACTCCTCGTTCAGCTTGCGCAGCAGCCGGAGCAGTTCCACCTGGTGATTGATGTCCAGGAACGTGGTCGGCTCGTCGAGCAGCAGCAGGTCGGTGTCCTGCGCCAGCGCCATCGCCACCCACACGCGCTGCCGCTGCCCGCCGGAGAGCTGCTGCAAGGGCCGGTCGGCCAGGTCGGCGGTCCCGGTCGCCTCCAG
This sequence comes from Actinoplanes sp. NPDC023936, assembly GCF_040639325.1. NCBI lineage: Bacteria > Bacillati > Actinomycetota > Actinomycetes > Micromonosporales > Micromonosporaceae > Actinoplanes > Actinoplanes sp. NPDC023936. The sequence goes on from NZ_JBEZZR010000014.1 coordinate 182,420, forward strand.
CGCGCCGGCCACCGCCTCGTGGTCGCCGTCGGTCCACCGGCGGAACCAGCCCTGATGCGGGTACCGTCCCCGGGACACCAGATCGGCGACGGTCACCCCGGCCGGCGCGACCGGGGACTGCGGCAGCAGACCGAGCACCTTGGCCACCTCGACGGTGCTCATCCCGCTCATCACCGCGCCGTCCAGCCGCACCTCGCCGGACCGGGGCTTGAGCAGCCGGGCCAGGCCGCGCAGCAGCGTCGACTTGCCGCAGGCGTTGGCGCCGACGATAGCTGTCACCTTCCCGTCGAGGATGTCGGCGTCCAGATCGGTCACCACCGCCCGGTCGTCGTATCCGAGGGTCAGGCCTCGGGCGTTGAGCCGTGTCAACCGCCCACTCCTTTCCGGTTCGTGGTGGCCAGCAGCCACAACAGGTACGGCGCGCCGACCGCCCCGGTGACCACGCCCGTGGGCAGCGGCACCGGCAGCAGGTGGACGGCGACGAGGTCGGCGGTGAGCATCAGCGCCGCACCGGTGAGCGCGGCCGCGGCGATGCCACCGGTGGCCGGGCCGAGCAGCCGGTTCGCGACCGGGCCCGCCACCAGCGCCACGAAGATGATCGGTCCGGCCACCGCGACCGCGAGCGCGACCAGCAGGACCGCGACCGCGAGCAGGGCGGCCCGGCTCGATTCGGTACGGGTGCCGAGCGCGCGCGCCGTGTCATCACCCAGCTCCAAAGCCCTCAGGTGCCGCTGCAGTCCGATCGCGATCAGCAGCAGCGGGGGCAGCGCGTACAGCAGGACCCGCAGTTCGCTGTCGCTGGCCTGACCGACCGAGCCGGTGAGCCAGTGCATCGCCTGGCGCGCCTCGGTGAGCCTGGCGCGGCTCAGCACGTACCCGATGAGGCCGTCGAAGAAGGCGGCGATGCCGATACCGATCAGGATGAAGCGGTACCCGCTGACCCCGTCCCGCCAGGCCAGCACATACATGAGCAGGGCGGCCAGAAGCGCGCCGCCGAGCGCGTACGCGCAGACCACCAGCCCGGCGGCCTGCAGGAACACGATGCTCCCGGCGGCGGCGAGACTCGCGCCGGAGGTGACGCCGACGAAGTCGGGCGACGCGAGCGGATTGCGCAGCAGCTGCTGGAAGATCGTCCCGGAGGCGCCGAGGGCGAGCCCCACGGTCAGGGCCGTGGTGGCGGTCGGCAGCCGCAGGCCGCGCACCACGAAGTCGACACCGGCGTTGGCCTCCAGGTGCAGGACCGACGCGATGACCTGCCACGCGGTCAGCCGGAAGCTGCCGACCATCATGGTCAGCACGAAGAGGGCGGCGACCACGCCGGCCAGCGCGACGGTGACGACGAGGGACCGGCCGGTCCTCCGGCGGTGCGTCGCCTTGATCACGGTAAGGGTGGTCATTCTCAGACCTCCGCCAGCCGCGCGTATCGGACGATGCCGATGAACACCGGTGCGCAGAGGACCGCGAGCACGACACCGACCTGCAGCTCACCGGGCGCACCGGCGATCCGTCCGAGCACGTCGGCGAGGAGCAGCACGACCGGGGCGAGCAGCATCGAGTACGGCACGATCCACCGATAGTCGGGTCCACACAGGAACCGGGCGAGGTGCGGCACCACCAGGCCGATGAACACAATCGGTCCACACGCGGCGGTGGCCGCCCCGGCGAGGATCGCCACCACACCGAAAGCGGCGGTCCGGGTCAGCCCGACCCGCTGGCCGAGGCCGCGAGCCACGTCCTCGCCGAGCGCCAGCCCGTTGAGCACCCGCCCCAGGCCCAGGCTGGCCAGCAGCCCGAGGATCAGGAACGGCGCCACGCCGGTCAGGATCGGCAGGTACCGCCCGGCGAGCGACCCGACCTGCCAGAACCGCAGCTCGTTGAGCGCGTCGATGTTCGTCATCACGATCGCCGAGGTCAGCGAGCCGAGCCCGGCCGTGACGGCGGCGCCGGCCAGCGCGAGTTTCACCGGCGTGGCGCCCTCCCGGCCCATCGACGCGACAGCGTAGACGAGCACCGTCGCGGCGATCGCGCCGGCGAAGGCGAACCAGACGTAGACGCCCGCGCCGCGGACGCCGAGCACCGTGATCGCGAAGACCACGAACGCCGCGGCGCCGGAGTTGATGCCCATGATTCCGGCGTCCGCCAGCGGGTTCCTGGTCACGCCCTGCAGGATGGCGCCGGCGACGCCGAGGGCGGCGCCGGCCAAGATCCCCAACAGGGTACGGGGAACCCGCAGCTCCAGAGTGACGGTGCTGGTGATCGTCCCGTCGTCGCCCGCGCCCAGGTTGCCCAGGGACCGCAGGACGTCGGCCAGATCGATCGACCGGGAACCCTGCGTCACGCTGAGGAACGCGACAACCGCGAGCAGGGCGCCCAGGACGACGAGCCCGGTGACCCGGTTAGTCGCCGATGTTCTCATCAGCGCCGTTGATCACGGTGGTCAGTTTCTCCAGCTCGGTCGCGAAGTCCTCGTAGGTGTGCAGCCAGTAGGCCGGCCACGCGGTCACCGCGCCCGCCTTGGCCGCCTTGATCTCGAACCAGGTGGGCTGCTTCTTGCCGAACTCGGCGTTCAGCGTGTCCTTGTAGGCGCGGCCGTCCCAGAGGATCAGGTCGGGCTGGTACTTGTCCGCGTTCTCCCAGCTCAGCGTCTCCCAGTAGGGGAAGTCCTTGTCCGGGGCGGCCGGGTCCAGCACCTTGAGGCCCCAGCGCTGGAAGTCGAGCAGCTCCGGCGCGTACTTCGGGTTGGCGACGTAGACCTTCTCGTCGGTCGGCGACATCCCGGCGGCGGTCAGGTTCGGCTTCGCCGCGGTCGCCGCCTTGAACGCCTCGACCGCCTTCTCGTACCGCTGCTTGTTCGCCGCGATCTGCGGGTCGTCCACCTTCGCGCCGAGGCTCTTGGCCAGCTGCTCGTAGCCTTCCGCGAGGTCGGCGATCGACTCACCCTGGGTGACACCCGCGATGGGCGCGAGCTCGGTGAGTTTCTTGCTCTTCTCGTCCACACCCTCTTCCAGGCCGGAGTACGCCTTTTCGGCCGGCCACCAGTCGCCGACGATCAGATCCGGGGCGAGGGAGGCCGCCTTCTCAACGTCGATCTTGCCCCACTCCTCGCCCAGGATGGTGATCCCGGTCAGGTCGAGGTCCTTGAGGTTCAGGTCGGTCTTCACCGACTCGTCGGCGTAGACGCCGACCGGCTTGATCCCGAACGAGATCAGGGCGGCCGCCTCGCCGGCGTGCGCGATGATCCGGGAGGGAACCTTCTCCGCCGTGACGACCTCGCCGTTTCCGCTGGTGAACGACCAGGGGCCGGCGGCAGCGGCGGGTTCCTCGGTGGACGCGTTGCCGCCGCAGCCGGCGAGCACGGCGCCCAGAGTCGCGATCGCTAGAACTGAACGCCAGGTATGCATTTATGGCCTGCCCATCAACAGTCGAGTCAGTTAGGGCAGGCTAACCTAAACTCACAGGTTTTGCATAGCCTGGAACGCAGAAAGGCCCACCCCATTCCCGGGGTGGGCCTTTCCATACGTTTGAGTCCGGCGGCGTCCTACTCTCCCACACCCTCCCGAGTGCAGTACCATCGGCGCTGGAGGGCTTAGCTACCGGGTTCGGAATGTAACCGGGC
>NZ_JBEZZR010000015.1:0-607 GCF_040639325.1 Actinoplanes sp. NPDC023936
GGCATGGCCCACCCGCAAAGCCGCCCACCAGGCGACATTCGAGTACATCGAAGGCTGGTACAACACCCGACGCCGACACTCCAGCCTCGGCTACCAGAGTCCGGCCGCCTACGAGACGGGCACCAACCTCGCCCCGCTACCCGCCCTCAAGGTAGCGTGAAGATCAACTCATCGACCCTGTCCGTCGAAACGGGTCAAGCCCAGAGGACACTCAGCATCAGCCGGACGAGATGAGCTGGCGGTCAGTGTTCTCGCCGGCCCGTCGGGACGGCACCAGGCGCCGGCCGGACCACGCCCTTCCACGATCCACACCAGCCGAGGACAGCACTCGCGACCGGCTGGTCCAGCTGGTCCGGCTGGTCGTCAGTACTGACCCCGCTGGCTCATCCAGAAAACTCCGCTATCAGCAGATATTCGGCCTGGGCCTCGCGCCCCCGCCGACCCCGCGCTGGCGTCCTGCGGCTGGCATCTCGCACCTGGCACCTCCCGCCTCGCCGATCTTGGAACGCGCCGTCCCGGCCGTAGCCCACACATGTGATCAAGCCCAGGTAGCCGCTCTGGTCTACGGCTGGCGTGGCCCGGCCGTAGCTCAGGCATGTGATCAAGC
>NZ_JBEZZR010000015.1:704-55163 GCF_040639325.1 Actinoplanes sp. NPDC023936
ACCTCGGGTAGCCGCTCTGGTCTACGGCTGGCGTGGCCCGGCCGTAGCTCAGGCATGTGATCAAGCTCGGGTAGCCGCTCTGGTCTACGGCTGGCGTGGCCCGGCCGTAGCTCAGGCATGTGATCAAGCTCGGGTAGCCGCTCTGGTCTACGGCTGGCGTCGCCCCGCCGGGCTGTAGCTCGTGCTAGCTACCAGCGGAAGCCCTCGCCGACCGGGTAGCGCGAACCCTCCACGTCGGCATGTTTCTGCTCGGTATCCCGGTGTTGGAGGAAATTTGATCTTCGCGCAACACGACACCGATCGACCGATCCCCCAATCGAGCGTTAGGGTCCGGGGAATGACCCTTCTCTCCGGCGTATCGCGCCGTAGCGTGCTCGCCGCCTCCGCGGCGACTGTCGCCGCGCCGCTCGTCTTCTCCGAAGCGGCACAGGCCGGCGGCCACAAGCCCTCCGCGCCGACGTCCTACCGGCTCACCGTGCTCGGCACGTCCGACACGCACGGCAACGTCTACAACTGGGACTACTACAAGGACGCGGAGTACGACGACAGCGCGCACAACGACATCGGCGTGGCCAAGCTGGCCGCGCTCGTCACCAAGCTGCGCAAGGAGGCGACCGGACCGGTCCTGGTCCTCGACGCCGGCGACACGATCCAGGGCACGCCGCTCGCCACGTACTACGCCAAGCAGGAGCCGATCACCGCGACCGGTGAGAAGCACCCGATGGCCCGCGCCATGAACGTGCTGGACTACGACGCGGTGACGCTGGGCAACCACGAGTTCAACTACGGCCTGCCGCTGCTGAACCTCTGGATCCGCCAGCTCGGCTTCCCGGCGCTGGCCGCGAACGCGATCAGCGTGAAGACCGGCAAGCCGGCGTTCACCCCGTACATCATCAAGAAGGTCTCGCTCGGCAAGCACGCGCCGACGCTGCGGGTCGGCATCCTGGGACTCACCAACCCGGGCTCGGCGATCTGGGACCGGGCGAACGTCGAAGGCAAGATCGAGTTCACCGACATGATCGCCTCGGCGGCCAAGTGGGTGCCGATCATGCGGGCCCGCGGCGCGGACGTCGTGCTGATCTCCGCGCACGGCGGTGACAGTGGCACGTCGAGTTACGGCGACGAGCTGCCCAACGAGAACCCGACCGCGCTGATCGCCGAGCAGGTGCCGGGCATCGACGCGATCCTTTTCGGGCACGCGCACCGCGAGGTGCCGCAGCGGTTCGTCACCAACCTGAAGACCGGCAAGCAGGTGCTGCTCTCCGAGCCGTCGAAGTGGGGCCAGCGCCTCACCAAGATGGACTTCGACATCGTCCGCGACAGGGGCCGCTGGACGATCAAGACGAGCGCGGCCGTCATGCTCAACACCAACACTGTCGAGGCCGACCCGAAGGTTCTCGCGGTCGTCCGCAAACAGCACGAGAAGACCGTGGCGTACGTGAACCAGGTCGTCGCCACCTCCACCGAGACGCTCTCCGCCGAGACGTCGCGGTATGCGGACACCCCGATCCTGGACTACATCAACAAGGTGCAGACCGACACCGTCACGGCGGCGCTGGCCGGCACGTCGTACGCGTCGCTGCCGGTCCTGTCGATCGCGGCGCCGTTCAGCCGTACCGCCGTGTTCCCGCAGGGCGACGTCAAGATCAAGGACGTCGCGGGGCTCTACATCTACGACAACACCCTGGAAGCGGTCGTGCTGACCGGCGCGGAGGTGAAGGCGTACCTGGAGCACTCGGCGAAGTACTTCGTCACGCTGGCGCCGGACGCCCCGGTGAACACCGAGACGATCAGCGACCCGTCGGTGCCGGACTACAACTACGACGTCCTCTCCGGCGTCGACTACGACATCGACATCAGCAAGCCGGTCGGCAGCCGGATCACCCGCCTGCAGATCGGTGGCGTGGACGTGGCGGCCGACGCGCAGTTCGTGGTGGCGGTGAACAACTACCGGCGCTCCGGCGGCGGCAGCTTCCCCGGCATCGTGAAGACGCAGGTCTACAACGCGCAGCAGGAGATCCGTCAGCTCCTGATCGACTGGGCGCAGGCCAAGGGCTCGATCAACCCGGCCGACTTCTTTGTGAAGAACTGGCAGCTCGTCCGCGCGGGCGTGCCGATCACCTTCTGATCGTTTCCGGGCGGGGCTGCTTCCTGGCCCCGCCCTTTCAGTCGCCCATCTCCCAGTTGCCGTTGCGGTCCGCCTCCACGAAGACCGAGGTCTCGCCGCCGGCGACGAGCGTGAACCGGCAGGCGTAGGTACGCAGGCCGTCCGAGCCCCGATCGCCCGCCGGGGTGCACCGCGGGTTCGTGACGGGCGCGCCGACCAGCTTCGCGATCCGGCCGTCGTTCAGGACGGTGTCCTCCAGCGCCGTGGTCAGCTTCGTCTCCTGGACGTGCCGGTACGCGGGCAGCGCCACGCTGTAGGCCAGCGCCGACCAGAACGCCGCGCCCACCACCAACGTCACACCGAACGCCGTCCAGTACGGGGCACGCTCCCGCCCGTACCGCCGGGCCCGCCCGGAGCGCCGCATCGCGGCGATGACACCGAGCACGCTGAGGAAGAACGTCCAGAACACCACCGGGCGCCACGACGGCGCCAGTGGGCGGGCCGAGCCGTGCACCTCACCGGGGAACCGGACCAGCAGCTGGCCGTGCTTGTTCGCGGGTGAGCCGTACGGCGGGACCACGCCGCCGAACGGCAGGGCGGCCGGGTCCCGCGCGGCCGGATCACGCGGGCCAGGCGGCGCGGCCGATTCACGGGCGCCAGGCGGCGCGGCGGGATCACGCGCGACCGGTGGCTCCGGGTCCGGTGAGACCGCCCACGGCGGAGCGTCCGGGTTCTGGACTGTCATCGGGGGACCTTCCCGGTAGCGGAACGGTTGCAACCGCCTCGCTCATCGGCCCCCACCCGCACGAGTTGAGGATTATGGGGTCGTGCCCCCGCCGCCCCCGGCCGGCGCGGTGGTCGTGGCCGTGGTGCCCGGCTCCTCGGGCTCCTCGGGCTCCTCCGGCTCCTCGGGAGGGGTCGTGGTCGGGTCGGCCGTCGGCTCCGTGGTGGGCGGCGTCGTTGTCGGTGTGGTCGGCTTGGTCGTCGGCGGGGTCGTGCTGACGGCCGGCGAGGGCGAGGCGGACGACAGCGACGGCGACGGGCTCGCCGACGCGCTCAGCGACCGCCGCACCGGCCTGCGGGAGGTGGCGGCCGTGGACGGCTCGGCCTCCTCGCTCACCGGCGGTGGCGCCACCTCTTCGTCGATCGGGTCGTTCTGCTGGGTCGGCGAGGTGACCGGCTGCTTGTCGTCGCCCTGGTTGAGCACGAAGATCAGCCCGAGTCCGCCGGCCACCGCGAAGAGCGCCAGGATCGCGATCATCAGCCCGCGCTGGGCGAGCGGCTGCGACGACCGGGTGGTCGCCGCCGGGACCGGCCGCGGCGCCGGGGACACCGGCATCTGCGGCGGGAAGTCGCGCGGGCGTGGCACGGCACGGGTCGGCGCCGCCGGGCTGAGCGGGGCGACCATCGAGGTGCCGGTCAGCCGTTTCCAGTCCAGCGGGCCGGCGGACGCGAACGCCGCCTCGGCGAACTCGGCAGCGCTCTGGAACCGGTCGCCCGGCTGTTTCGCCATCGCCCGGGCGATCAGCTGCTGCACCTCGAGCGGCACGTGGTCGGGCAGCGGCGGCGGCTCGTCCTCCAGGTGGCGCAACGCCACCTGGAGCGCGTTCTCCCCGTCGAACGGCGGGTGCCCGGCGATGCAGTGGTACGCCACGGCGCCCAGCGCGTACACGTCGGTGGCCGGTGTCAGGTCACCCTTGGCGACCTGCTCGGGCGCCATGTAGAGCGCGGTGCCGACGATGGCGTTGAGACCGGTGACGCTGGTCAGCGCGTTCGACCGGGCGACCCCGAAGTCGATCAGGATGACCGCGCCGGTCGGTTTCACGATCAGGTTGCCGGGCTTGATGTCGCGGTGCACGATGCCGGCCTGGTGCGCGGCGTGCAGCGCGTCGGCGGCCTGCGCCACGATCGACAGGGTCTCGGTGACCGGGATCGGTCCCTCTTTCACCCGGTTGGACAGCGGCTCGCCCTCGACGAACGCCATCACCAGGTAGGCGACCTTCTCCTGGCCGCCGTGGTCGCCGTCGCTCGCGTAGTCGTAGACCTCGACGACGCCCGGGTGCCGGAACGTGGCCATCATCCGGGCCTCGCCGTAGAACCGAGTGGCGAACTCCGGATCCTCGAGCATCGCGGTGCGCAGCACCTTCACGGCGACGGTGCGGCCGAGCACCACGTCAGTGCCGCGCCAGACGTCACCCATCCCGCCGGTCGCGATGCGATCGTCCAACCGGTACCGGTTGTCCAGGAGATCTCCGGCACTGAGCACCAGTGGGACCTTATCTGATCGGGCGGCCCGGAAAGGGTGCCGCAGGAGGAAGCCGAATGCCGCTCAACTGTACAGATCTCCGCCAATCAGCGGGAGGTCAGGAACGGCGGCCTCGGGGTCCTCGATAGGCGTGTTTCGACCAGCGTCTCCCGGGTGTCCGGGCGTCTGACGCTCACCCGCCGCGTGCCACGGCCCTACGGTACGACAGCGGGTGTGTGCGAAACCACTCCGGCGCTCAGCGCTCGTCGTACGTAGGGGTGACCACGACGGCGGTCTCGGCGAGCTCCAGCTCCTCGTTCTCCGCCTGCCGCTCCTGGGCGGCCCGGGCGGTGCTCGCCGCGGCCCAGCCGAGGGCGATGCCGACCAGGCCGATCGCCGCGATCAGGCCCCACGGTCGGGACGGCTTGCGGCCGGCCAGCGCGTTCGCGGCGGCGTTCGCCCGGGACCAGGCCTCGTCTGTGACGGAGCTCACTCGGTCACCGGCCTGGCTGGCGGCCTGTTTGGCCAGGTTGCGGCTCGTCCGGCCGGCCTTCCCGGCGCCCTCCTCGGCGGACGTCATCGCCGACGTGAGGTACTCCCAGGCTTGCTCGGCGGTCCGTTCGGCCCGGTTTTTCCTGCTCCACGACACGATTTACCTCCTGCGGTGGCCCCTGAGAGCCAGCATGCCCCGGATCGGGGCTCGACAAACGTCCGGTGTGGACGGCATCACGGTTCCAAAACGATTTGACGGTCCGCAGTACTGTTTACCTCGTTCACACGGGCCACTCAGGCGACTGACAGGTTCGGGGCCTAACCTTTCGGTCAGATTCACCGAACCTTCCGAGGGTGGTCCTGGCCTGCGGTTCAGCCGGCTCGGACGACCTGCGAACAGCAGAAACAACGCCCGGAGGAGCTGGGCGGGTGGAGGGAAGAGGCGTGACGCTGTCGATAACGACGTCGACGCTGGCCAACGGCGCCATCGAGGTTTCGCCGCGAGGCGAGATCGACGTCGAGAACGCGTACGAGATCCGTGAGGCGGTGGGCGCGCAACTCGCCGACGCCAGCCCGGTTCGGATCGAGCTCAACATGCAGCACGTGACCTTCATCGACTCGGTGGGGATCAGCGCCCTCGTGGCCGCATTCCAGCTGGCCGGGGTCAGCGGTGTCAAGCTCGTCGTCACCCGGCCCAGCCGGTTCGCTCACCGGCAGCTCTGGGTGACCGGGCTGCTCGGGCTCTTCGGCAACCCCCAGCCCTACGAGGAAGCAGTGACCGCCGCCGGAGCCTGATCGGGCGACCGGCGCCGCGCGATCCGGGCCGGCCGGCCCGGCCCGGCTCATGGCTCTGATGGCTCGGGTCGGGGGATGGCTCGGGTCGGGGGATGGCCCGGGTCGGGGATGGCCCGGGTCGGGGATGGCCCGGCCGGGCATCCGGTTTCACAGCGCCGGGTTGTGGACGCGGACGGCGTCGACGTTGATCCTGATGTCGGTGTCCTCGTGCGGGGCCCGGATCGGGGTGACCACGGCGAAATTCTCGGCGAGAGCTGCCAGGTCACTCCCCGGCTCCAACTCCTCTTCGGCGGCCTGCACGGCCGTCCGGACGAACCCGTCGCCGGCTTCGGCGATGCTCATCTGCACCTGGCCGAACCGGGCCAGATGCGCCTGCCGCAGTCCGCGGATGCCGTCCACGTGCAGGTCCGGGACGTTCAGGTTGAAAACCGTCCCCGGCGGGGTGTGCATCAGCGACGGGATCATCCGCACGGCCAGGTCGGCGCCGCTGGCCCAGTGGTGCTGCTCGTCGTCGATCCGGTCCAGCGCGGCGATCGCCGCGCCACCGCTCTCCGCCGAGGCGGCCGCCGGCGTGAGCACGTCCAGCGACACGGCGAGGCCGCGCAGGCCGGCGTGCGAGGCGGTGAGCGTGGCGCCCACCGTCCCGGAGTGCACCACCGCCGCGCCCGCGTTGGCTCCCCGGTTGATGCCGGAGATCACCATCTCCGGCACCGGGCCGAACGCCTCGCGGAGCGCCAGCAGCACGATGTACGCGGGTGACGCGGCGACCCCGTACGCCGGAATGTTCTTTCCGCCGGGAAGCTCCCGCGGTTCCGACATGATTTTGCCGTCCTGCACCACAGCTGTCATGGCGGCGCTGCTACCGCTCGATTCGCTCAGGGGCGCGGCCACCACCACGTCGTAGCCCTCGTGGGCGACAGCGCGGGCCAGCCAGCGGATGCCCGGCGCCTCGATGCCGTCATCGTTGGTGATCAGAATTCTCATCGGGGGTTGTTTGCCCGGCTTCGAGCTCATGATGCCTTCTTCATCGGAGTCAGTTCGACTCGTTCGGTGAGTACCCGGACCGCGTCGACGTGGCCGGTGCCGAGACCGTGCCGGGTGACGTTGAGGGCGCCCGCCGCCGCGCCGGTGCGGACCGCCTCCTCCATCGGGCCGCCGTGCGCGAGGACCGCGGCGACACCGGCCGTCATCGAGTCGCCGGCGCCCCGGTGCTCGGCCGGCGTGAGCCGGGGGAGCGCGACGTTGAAGATCTCGCCGTTGATCAGGGCCAGGGCGCCCTCGTCGGCGCGGGAGACCAGGACCGTCTCCGCGCCGTGCTCGTGCAGGTGTTGCAGCGCCTTGATCAGCGAGGGGGTCGAGCCGTCCGGTGCGGTCCCGTCCGCGATCAGCTCCTCGTGGCTGATCTTCAGGACCGAGATGCCCGCCTCCAGGACCGCGGCCAGGTGCTTGCTGCACAGGTCGGCGATCACCTGGCAGCCGTTGTTGCGCAGGTCCGCGGCGAGCCGGCCGTAGACCTCCGGCTTGATCACCGAAGGGTGGGCCGGGCCGCTCAGGATCGCCAGCCCGGCACGCAGGCCCTCGGCGAGCGTCAGGTTGTAGAGCTCGTCGAGCTCGTGGCGGGAGAGCGGGGTGCCCGGCCGTTCGGCGATCTCCTGACGGGTGCCGCCGCGGCGGTCGTGCACGTACCACCCGCTGCCGTGCTCGCGCATGACGAGCCGCAGCGTCACCCCGGGAAGCTCGTCGAGCAGCGGGCTGAGCACCCGGCCGACCTCGCCGCCGGCGGCTGCGCACAGCGTCACGTGCGCGCCCAGCGACGTGATCATCCGGGTCTGCCAGATGCCCTGTCCACCCGGATGGACGTGTAGTTCGGGCTCATCGTGGTGTTGTTCGATGGTCACCGTCAGCTGGGGCGCCGGCGCGAAGACCATGACCCGGCCGTCACTCATGTCTCGCATTGTTATCTTTTCGCGCATCCGGCGTGGCAGATCGCAAAAAGAACAGGGGCCTCGTTTACAACTCCAGGCCGCGCCGCGTCAGCTCCCGGACCGGATCGGTCAGCTCGGGGCGCGCGTGCAGCAACTCCTCGAGGCGCACCCGCCACTTGCCCGCCTCCAGGTCGGTGGCGGTCCGGTCGCCGCCGGTGCGGGCGGCCTCGGTCACCAGGTACTCGTGCGTGTCCATCAGGGCCTCGTAGATCTCCGGGCCGAGCCGGTGGTGGGCCTCGGAGGCGAACTCGTGGTAACCCGGTGCCCCCGCGGCGCGGACGAAGGCTCGCGCGGCATCCCAGATCACGCGGGGCTGGTGGATGACGGTCGTCGACATCTATCGATCATCGCGCGCCGGGTGTGATGATCGCCACCCTCACCAGCCGGTCGGCGTACAGTGCCGGCTCGGTCCGGCCGGCTCCACCTGCAGCGTGGCGTGGTCGATCGCGAAGTCGGCGTGCAGCGCCTCGCGGGCCACGGTCAGCACCGCGCCGAGCTCGGCCGCCGGGTCGAGGCGCAGGTGCGCGGAGGCCACGTCCATGCCCGAGGTGAGTGTCCAGACGTGCAGATCGTGCACGTCACAGACGCCGGGCACCGCGGCCAGCCGTTCGCGGACGGCCGAGATGTCCAGGTGCTCGGGCGCGGCCTGGACCAGGATCCGGACCGCGGAACGGCCCAGCGCGAACGTCCGGGGCAGGATCATCAGGGCCACCACCACGGCGACGATCGGGTCCGCGTACGCCCAGCCGGTGAACCAGATGACCAGGGCGGCCACGATCACCCCGACCGAGCCGAGCAGGTCGCCGAGCACCTCCAGGTACGCGCCGCGGACCCCGATGTTCTCCTTGGCGCCGGACCGCAGCAGCGCGAAGGCGACCAGGTTGGCGAGCAGGCCGCCGACCGCGACCAGCAGCATCCACCCGCCCGGCACCTCGGGCGGATCGGTGAACCGGCGCACCGCCTGGACCAGCACGAAGCCGGCGACCACGGTGAGCAGCGCGGCGTTGGCGAGCGCGGCGAGCACCTCCAGGCGGTAGAGGCCGAAGGTGCGGCGCGAGTCGCCGCCGGCCCGGCCGGCCGCGGTGATGGCGGCGAGCGTCATGGCGATCCCGAGAACATCGGTGAACATGTGGCCGGCGTCGGAGAGAAGAGCGAGTGAACCGGTGAGACCGGCCGCTGTCGCCTCGCCGACCATCACCGCTGTCAGCAGCGCGGCCGCCCACCAGAGTGATCTGCGGTGACGCGCCCCGCTGTGCAGGGCCGATACGCCGTGGTCGTGGCCGGCTCCCATGTTGTCTACCTTCCGTCGTCCCGCGGGCCGTCGCCAATATATGTTCACATTGCAATATGTGCAATCAGTTGTGCGCGCCGCGACTACGGGTTGGAATCACCAGTGACCCGTCCGCATTGGAAAGGAAGTATTTGTGCTTCGCCGTACCCTTGCGAACGCTCTTCTCGGCACCGCCCTCGCGGTGACCGTAGCCGCCGCGCCTGCCGAGGCGGCCAAGTCTCATCCATTGCCCGCCACAATCACCCTGCCGAGCGGATTCCAGCCCGAAGGGATCGCTATCGGGACAAAACCGTACGCCTACTTCGGCTCCCGCGTCGACGGCGACATCTACCGCGCCGACCTGCGCACCGGCGCCGGCCGCACGATCAGCGAAGGCCCCGGCACCGCCTCACTCGGCCTCAAGATCGACGGCAACCGGCTCTTCGTGGCCGGTGGCGCCGGTGGCGACGCCCGGGTTCTCGATCTGCGCACCGGCGAGATCCTGAAGTCCTACCGGCTCCAGCCGGCCGGCACGACGGCGTTCATCAACGACGTGATCGTCACCCGCGACGCGGCCTGGTTCACCGACTCCCGCAACGCCGTGCTGTTCAAGCTGCCGTTCGGCCGGCACGGCAGGCTGCCCGCCGAGGCCGTCCGGGTGCCGCTCACCGGCGATTTCGTGCTGGCCGAGGGGAACAACGCCAACGGCATCACCACGACGCCGGACGGCCGCGCGCTGATCATCGTCCAGTCGAACACCGGCTCGCTGTTCCGGGTGTCGTTCTCGGGTGTGGCCACGAAGATCGACCTGGGGCCGTCCGAGACGCTCGTCAACGGTGACGGGCTCTGGCTGCGCGGCCGGACCCTGTACGCGGTGCAGAACCGGCTCAACGTGATCGCCAAGGTCGAGCTGAACCGCCGGGGCACCGCCGGGACCGTGGTCTCCCGGACCTCGAACCCGGCGTTCGACGTGCCGACCACGATCGCGGAGTTCGGCAAGCGGTTCTACCTGCCGAACGCCCGGTTCACCACGCCGCCGACGCCGGAGACCACGTACAACGCGGTCGCCGTCCGGATTCCCTGACCGGCCAAGGGCTGGTTTTGTAAAGAGCCCTAGAGCCAGCCGGGGTTCGTGCCCACCGTGGTGAGCCGTTGCGTCGCCCGCGACAGCGCCACGTACAGGGTGCGGATCCCGGCCCGGTCGACAGCGATCTGAGCCGGCTCGACCAGCACCACGGCGTCGTACTCCATGCCCTTGGCCTCCAGCGCGGTCACCACCCGCACCCGCTCCGGCAGCCCGGCCACCCAGCCGGCCACCTCGTCCCGGCGCGGCACCGGCATGATCACGCCGATCGTCCCGTCCACCTCGGCGAGCTGTTTCTCGGTCAGCTCCCGGACCGCCTCGGGCAGCGCGGACACGCCGGTCACCACGTCGGCCGGGTCGACGCCGGTGCTGCGGACCGCCGACGGCAGCGGCAGATCCGGCATGATCTTGCGGATCACCGATGCGGCCACCGCGAAGATCTCCGACGAGTTCCGGTAGTTCGTGGTCAACGCGTAGCTGGCCCGCTTGCGGGAGCCGAGCGCGCGCTCCCGGGCCCGGTCCAGTTCCTCCGGGTCGCCCGACCAGGCGGTCTGCGCGGGGTCGCCGACGATCGTCCAGGACGCGTACGACCCGCGCCGCCCGATCATCCGCCACTGCATCGGGGACACGTCCTGGGACTCGTCCACCACGATGTGCGCGTACTCCCGGTAGTCCTCCTCGCGCTGCACCTGCTGCGCGCGGGCCGCCGCCTGCCGGTCCGCGTACGTGCTGACCTCCTGGATCCCGTCCCGGACGTGGAACGGGTTCTTGGACTTCTTGGCGGGCTTGCGCGGCCGGCCCAGCAGCTCGTCCAGCTCGTCCAGCAGCGCGACGTCCGCGATCGTCGGTCCCTCGGCGTCCAGCGCGTCGAACGATCCCTGCAGCGTCGCGATCTCGTCCCGGGAGAGGACCCCTGTCGCGTACGCCCGAAGCCGTCCCGGGTCGGCCAGCCAGCGCAGCACCCGCATCGGGGTGAACCGCGGCCACCAGGCCTTGAGGAACTCCCGGAAGTCGTTGCGGTCGGCCAGCTCCGCCTCGAAGTCGCGCTTCTCCGGCAGGCCGGTGACCTTGTGGTCGCGGGCCTGCGCCCAGAGCGCGTCGAAGATTCGGTCGAAGCCGTGCCCGCGGACCTCGTTGCGGCGCGCGCCCCGCGGCAGCGCCTGCCGCCGGATCTTGTCGAGGGCCGCGGAGTCCAGCCGCAGCAGCGTCCCCCGGTAGAGCAGGCGCAGCTCGGCCGGGCCGTTCGGCACGGCGTCGTGCGAGGCGCGCTCGAGCACCCGCCGCATCCGCAGCGAGCCCTTGATCGCCGCGACGTCGCCGGAGTCGACCCGGGTGGCGTCGTAGCCGGGCACCAGCGACCCGAGCGAGCGCAGCGTCGCGGTCTCCTCGCCGAGCGAGGGCAGCACCGTCGCGATGTACTCCACGAAGACCCCGGACGGGCCCACCACCAGGATGCCGCCGCCGGCGAACCGGCTGCGGTCGGAGTAGAGCAGGTACGCCGCCCGGTGCAGGGCCACCGCGGTCTTGCCGGTGCCCGGACCGCCGGTGACGATCGTGACACCGGACGCGGGGGAGCGGATCGCCTCGTCCTGCTCGCGCTGGATGGTCGCGACGATGTCGCGCATGCCGCGGCCGGTGGCCTTCGCCAGGCTGGCCAGCAGGGCGCCGTCACCGACCACCCGCATGTCCGCCGGCGCGGCGTCCGGGTCGAGCAGGTCGTCCTCGATCCCGGTGACCCGTTCCCGGCTGGACTGGATCATGCGGCGGCGCACCACGCCCAGCGGGTCGGCCGGGGTGGCCCGGTAGAACGCCGCGGCGGCCGGGGCGCGCCAGTCCACCACGAGGGGCTTCGAGTCCTCGTCGCGGATGCCCATCCGGCCGACGTAGTGGGTGGCCTCGGTCTTCAGGTCGAGACGGCCGAAGACGAGCCCTTCGTACTCGGTGTCCAGGGCGTGCCGGCGCCGGGCCGCGTGGAAGACCATCGCGTCGCGCTCGACGAGGGCGCCGAACGTGCCCACACCGGCCAGCCGGTAACCCTCCTTCTCGGCCCGGGAGGCGTCCCGGCGCAGCTCGCTGAGACGGGCGTAAACCCGGTCCACGTGCTCCTGCTCGACCGCGATCTCCTGTTGCAGGACGGTGGCGTCGCTCAAGTCGGTCGTTCTCCCTCTCATGCCCACCAGCCGCTTCGCGCGAAGGGGGCAACCTCTGCGCACCACCAGCGCTCGCGCGAAGGGGGCAATCGAACTTACTCCCGTGCACGGGAGCGCGTCGAACGCACCTCCCTCGCCGATGGCCGGAATCTCTCAGGATCACCGGCGCCACGCTCGTGAGAGGGGCTTTTCCGGGAAACGACTAAGCGGCCTGGCGGCAGCGGGTGGTGGTCTCCCCGGCGGCCCGGCGGCTGCGCTTCGCCGCACGGGCGGCCCGCCGGACGATGGTGACGAGCGCCGTGGAGACCTCGTCCGGCCGCTCCAGGGGCAGCATGTGGCCGGCCCCGGGCAGGATCTCCAGCCGGGCGCCGGGCAGGGCGCCGGCGATCGACTCGGCGCAGGCCGGCGGGGTCAGCCGGTCCCGGTCGCCGACCATGACCGTGGCCGGCACGCCGCCGAGCGCGGCCAGGGTGTCCAGCCGGTGCTGGGCGCCGACCGACTCGCGGAAGCCGCCGATCGAGCGCAGGGAGGCGCGGCCGATGCCGCCCAGGGTCACCTTGAGGGCGGCCTCGGCGCAGTCCTCACCGAAGAGCAGCCACTGGATAGCGGGGCGCAGGGCCGGCAGCATGACCCGGTGCGGGCGCCATGCGCCGGAGCGGGCGAGCACACCCGCGCCGAGGGTCTCTCCGGCGCGCAGCAGCGCCGCGATCCGGGCCGGCAGGCCGTAGTGGGTGTGGGTGTGGCCCTCGGCCGTGGTGGAGACCAGCAGCAGGCCGGCCACCCGGGACGCGAACTCCTCGGGGTGCCGGTGCGCGAACTCCATGATCGTCATGCCGCCCATCGAGTGCCCGGCGAGAACCACCGGGCCGGTTGGCGCGTACCGGCGCAGCACCTCCGCCAGGTCGTCGCCGAGCTGGTCGAGGGTGGCCGAGCCGAGCCGGGTGTGCCCGGAGCGCCCGTGTCCCCGGGTGTCGTAGGCGATCACGCGCGGAGCCTTGTGTCCCATCCCGCCGAGGGCCGCCACCTGGTCGCGCCAGGTCCGCCGGTCCAGGCACCAGCCGTGCAGCAGCACGACTGTCACCGCCGCGTCGGCCGGACCGGAAACGGTCACGTGCAGCCGTACGCCGTCGGCGAGGGTGATCTCGGAACGCTGGGGCATGGGCACCTCCGTGAGAGTCACGGCCCCGTAGTACCCACGGGAAATAATCATCACTCGTGATCTCGTGTATTACCAGCATGTTTCGTCAAGACTTTCGGCTGGTTCGGCACGGACAGTGAGTTAGCTCGCAATTACTTTCGCGGTGGACCTGAACAGCGAAAATCTCCTCATGGCGGCCATCCGAGAAGCCCAGATCCTCACCCCTGCCGAAGCGCTGAGCAGGCTGGTGACGGGCAACAAGCGTTTCGTGTACGGCAATCCCCGTTACGGCCACGACGTGACCCAGGCGGCAGCGACCGCCGGCGGGCAGCAGCCGCACTCGCTGGTGCTCGGCTGCATCGACTCGCGGGTGCCCCTCGAGGCCATCTTCGACCAGTCGTTCGGCTCGATCTGCGTGGCCCGTTCCGGCGCGCACGTGCTGGACCGCTCGCTGATCGGCTCGGCCGGGTTCGCGGTCGCCTCGCTCGGGGTCTCGCTGGTGGTCGTCGTGGGTCACAAGCGCTGCGGCGCGGTGAACGCCACGGTGCAGGCGCTGCGCGACGGCGTGGTCTCCGACGACGAGGTGGGTTACCTGGTCGACCAGCTGGCCCCGGCGGTGCGCGAGGTCGGCCTGGACGACGAGGACGCCGCCGAGAAGGCGATCCGTGCCCATGTCATCCGGACCACCGAGCGGCTGCGCAAGGTGCAGACCCTGGCCGAACCCCTCGAGGCCGGCCGGCTCAACGTGGTGGGCGCGATCTACGACCTGGACAGCGGCTGGGTGGAATTCCTCTCCTGAGCCTGCGGGAGCTCAGCCTGCCTTGATCTTCAGGAAGTGCGAAAAGGCGCCTCCCGGTCGAAACCGGGAGGCGCCTTTTCCTGGCTGTTGTCAGCCCTCGAAGACGCCGGCGTCGGCGAGACGCTTCTCGGTGGCGTCCCAGCCGTCCTCCGGGCTGGCGGTGTGCAGAGCGGTCAGCTCGGCACGGATCTTGGCACCGTGACCGGCGGCGGCCAGCACCCGGACCTCCTCGACGAAAGCGTCGGAGTCGGTCTTGAGGTGCGTGGTCTTGCCGTTGGTCAGGTTGCGCACGTACGCGAAGCGGCCGTTGGCGAGCGGGATGAGGTACTTGTACTCACCGAGCACGCTGAGCGCGCCGGACGCGCTCTGGCCGGCGCGGACTGATGCGCGGGCGGTCTTTGAGGTGTTGCTCGCCACGGCGGTACTCCTTGAGGAAAGCATTTGAAGAGAAAAAAGGCCGTGACAACCCTACACGACGACTGGCGAACCGTGCCGTCGGAGCAGGTAACGGCGTTGCACTGGGTATGCCACTACGGCAGGTCCCATAGTCGATGTTGCGGATTCTCTGGCGCACCATCCGTACCACCCGGCATCATGGGACACGATCAACCGCGGTCGAGGTCGTAGGGGAAGACGCACCTCGGTCTCCGGGAGGTCACCGTGCCAACGTGTGGCGTCGTATACGTCCACTCGACTCCACTCGCCGTGTGCCAGCATGTCGAGTGGGCGATCGCGCGCGTCCTGACAGCGCCGGTCAATCTGCAATGGACCGTGCAACCGGTCGATCCGAGCATGCGCCGAGCCGAGTGCAGCTGGACCGGCCGAGCCGGTACTGGTGCCGAGCTGGCTGCTGCCCTCCGGCAGTGGCCCATGATCCGTTTCGAGGTCACCGAGGAACCCAGCGCGGGCCTCGACGGCGAGCGGTTCATGCACGTCCCCGGGCGCGGCCTCTTCCATGGGGTCATGGGCGCCTCCGGAGACATCCAGATCGGCGAGGACCGGCTGCGGTCCATCATGACCTCGGTCCGTGCGCCCGAGGCGCTGGCGCACGCCCTGGACAAGGCGCTCGGCACCGCGTGGGACGCCGAGCTCGAGCCGTACCGGTACGCCGGTGACGGCGCCCCCGTGACACTGCTCACCCGGGTCGGCTGACCCGTGACACTGCTCGCCCGGGTCGGCTGAGCGTCCCGCCGGCGCGCCCCGGGCGGGCTCGCCGGTCGCCGCGATCTGGGTAAACGGGCGAATAACGCGACTAGTGACACACCGGCTACCGGTGGTTCTCCGGGATAAAGTGGCGACGCTCGCCACGAGCTGGTTCGATGGCGTGCGTGAAAAACGTGCTCCGCGCCGCTCTGGCCGTACCCTTGCTGCTGTTGTCCGGAGCATGCGGAAACGATGAGCCGGCGCCGACCGCACCCACCTCCGCGGCGCCGCAGGCGTCGCCCTCGATCGCGGTCCAGCCCTCGGCCAGCGCCGGTCTGGTGATCAATGCCGACCCGGCCGCCCGGGCCGCCGAGGTGGTGACCCGGCTCAGCGACGAGGACCTGGCCGGACAGGTGCTGATGCCGTACGCCTACGGCAGTTACGCCACCTCCGTCGACAAGGGCGCCCAGGCCGGGAACCAGCAGCTCGCCGGCGTGAACACCCCCGCCGAGATGATCGAGAAGTTCAAGCTGGGCGGCCTGATCCTGGTCAACTTCACCCCGGACGACCCGACCGGCGACACCAACCCGACCACCAACGTGGAGAACCCGAAGCAGGTCCGCGAGCTCACCCGCGGCCTGCAGCAGGCGGCGCTGAAGCTGCCCGCCGCCGCACCCCTGATGATCGGCACCGACCAGGAGTACGGCGTGGTCACCCGGATCACCGAGGGCGTCACCATGCTGCCGTCGGCGATGGCCGCGGGCGCCGCCGGCCAGCCCAGCCTCACCGAGGTGGCGTGGCGCGCGGCCGGCGAGGAGCTGGCCGCGATGGGCATCACCGTCGACTTCGCCCCGGTCGCCGACACGATCACCGCGAAGGGCGGCGGGCTGCTCGGCTCCCGCTCGTTCGGCTCGGACGCCAAGGCGAACGCGGCACAGGTCACCGCCGCGGTGCGCGGCCTGCAGGGCGCCGGCGTCACGGCCGCCCTCAAGCACTTCCCGGGGCACGGGCACACCAGCGGGGACAGCCACGACGAGCTCCCGGTGATCAAGCAGAGCCGCAAGGCCTGGGAGACGCAGGACCTGCCGCCGTTCCGATCGGGCGTCGAGGCGGGCGCCGGCGTGGTGATGTCCGGCCACCTCGACCTGGAGGCGATCGACAAGGGCACGGCCGCCACGTTCTCGCACAAGATCATGACTGACGTGCTGCGCAAGGACCTCAAGTTCACCGGGGTGGCGATCAGTGACGCGATGAACATGGCGCCGGCGAAGAAGTGGCCGGCCGGCGAGGCCGCGGTCCGCGCGCTCAACGCGGGCAACGACATGCTGCTGATGCCGCCGGACATCGCCGGCGCGCGGGACGGCATCCTCGCCGGCCTGAAGAGCGGCAGCCTCAAGCGGGAACGGCTGGTCGAGGCGGTCACCCGGATCCTCACCCTCAAGTTCCGCACCGAGATCCGGAACCAGCCGGACCTCGATGTGGTCGGCTCGTCCGCGCACGCCCGCTCGGTCGGCGCGCTGGACGCCGCCTCGATCACCGTGCTCCGCGGCAAGTGCTCCGGCCCGCTGGTGAACGGCGCTGTCACGGTCACCGCGCCAGCGTCGCGCGAGCTGGCCCGGGTCACCATGGTCCGCGCCCTGCAGGAGGCCGGCGTGAAGGTGCAGGCCGACGGCGGCGCGAAGATCCGCCTGGTCGGGTACGGGGACTCGGCCGTCGACCTGGACGACTCCGCCGCGATCACGGTGATGATGGACATGCCGTCGCTGCTCGGGCTGTCCCGCTCGCCGACGCTGATCGCGACGTACTCGTCGAGCAAGCTGTCGCTGACCGCGCTCGCCGCGGTGATCGCCGGCAAGGCGAAGGCGCCCGGCAAGTCACCGATCGAGGTGACCGGCCTGAAGCGCAGCGCCTGCGTGAAGTAACGGGCCTAGAGGGGGATGTTGCCGTGCTCGCCGCGACCGGCGGGCGCGGCGGCGATCGCCTCGGCGATCCGCCGGCGGGTCTCGGCCGGCGTGATGACCGCGTCCACCACGCCGATCTCGCGGGCGCTGTCCATCCCGGCGGACTTCTCGGTCTGCTCCCGCATCAGCCGCTCGCGGAGCGCCGCCCGCTCCTCGGCCGGCGCCGCGGCCAGCCGCTTGCGTTCCAGCACGTCGACCGTCGCACCTGCGCCCATCACCGCGATCTCGGCGTCCGGCCAGGCGAAGACAGCGGTGGCGCCGAGCGCCCGGGAGTTCATCGCGATGTACGCGCCGCCGAACGCTCGCCGGGTCACCAGGGTGACCCGGGGCACCACCGACTCGGCGAAGGCGTGCAGCAGCTTGGCGCCGCGGCGCACCAGCCCGTCCCACTCCTGGTCCACGCCGGGCAGATAGCCGGGCGCGTCGACCAGCACGATCAGCGGCAGTCCCAGCGCGTCGCACATCCGCACGAACCGGGCCGCCTTCTCGGCGCCGGCCGCGTCCAGGCAGCCGCCGAGACGCAGCGGATTGTTGGCGACCACACCGACGGTACGGCCACCGAACCGGCCGAGCGTGGTGACCAGGTTCGGTGCCCAGCGGGCGTGCAGCTCGACACCCGGCGCGTCGAGCAGGGCCCGGACCACGGGCTGCACGTCGTAGACCCGGTCGGTGGAACCGGGCACGAAGGCGTCGAGCCGTCCCGGAGCCACGTCGTCGGGGGAGATCCGGCCCTGGTGGCCGAGCAGCCGGACCAGCCGGCGGGCCTCGGTGAGAGCGGCCGCGTCGTCGGCCGTGGTGAGGTGCACGACGCCGGAGCGGTTGCTGTGCGGTTCCGGGCCGCCGAGCCGCTCGGAGTCGACCCGTTCGCCGGTGACGCTGCGGACCACTTCCGGGCCGGTCGCGAAGATCCGGCCGGCCGTGCTCATGATCACGATGTCGGTGAGCGCCGGGCCGTAGGCGGCGCCACCGGCCGCCGGCCCGAGGACCACGGAGATCTGCGGCACCCGGCCGGAGGCGCGGACGATCGCCGCGAAGATCTGGCCGACGCCGTCGAGACCGACGACGCCCTCGGCGAGACGAGCGCCGCCGGAGTGCCAGAGACCGGTGACCGGAACCCGTTCGCGGACCGCCCGGTCGATCGCCGCGACGATCCGTGAGCAGCCCTCGATGCCGAGCGCGCCGCCCATCCGGGTGGCGTCGGTGGCGAAGGCGATGGCCGTGGTGCCGTCCACGTCACCACGGGCGACGAGCACGCCGGAGGCGTCCCGGGGCACCAGCAGACGCGTGGTGCCCCGGTCGAAGAACGCCCGCAGCCGGGACTCGGGGTCCCGATGATCGACGGCTGCGTCCTGCATAGCGGCTTCCGGAGGGAGTTACGCGCGGGCGAAGACCAGCGCCACGTTGTGGCCACCGAAACCGAACGAGTTGTTGATCGCGGCCGAGATCTCCAGCGGCCGCGCCTTGTGCGCCGCCACGTCGAGGATCAGCCGCTCGTCCGGGTCGTCGAGGTTGATGGTCGGTGGCACCACGCCGTCGCGCAGGGCGAGGATGGTGGCGATCGACTCGATCGCACCGGCCGCGCCGAGCAGGTGCCCGCTCATCGACTTGGTCGAGGTGAGCACCGGGTGGTCGCCGACGGCGGTCTTGATGCCCAGGACCTCGCCCATGTCACCGGCCGGCGTCGAGGTGGCGTGCGCGTTGACGTGCTGGATGTCCGCACCGGTCAGGCCGGCGTCGCGCAGTGCCATCCCCATCGCGCGGATACCGCCCTTGCACTCCGGGTCCGGCTGGACGATGTCGTAGCCGTCCGAGGTGATGCCGGCGCCGAGAAGACGGGCGTAGACATGCGCGCCGCGGGCTGCGGCGTGGTCGGCGCGCTCCAGGATGATGACGCCGCCACCCTCACCGAGGACGAAACCGTCCCGGTTCTTGTCCCACGGGCGGGACGCCCTCTCCGGCTCGTCGTTGCGCGTCGACATGGCGCGCATCGAGGCGAAACCGGCGAGCGGCAGCGGGTGCACGACAGCTTCCACGCCACCGGCCACCACCACGTCGGCACGGCCGGCGCGTATCAGGTCGAGACCGAGGGACACGGCTTCGGCACCCGTGGCGCAGGCGCTGGCCATGGCCCGGACGCCACCGCGGGCGCCGAGCTCGATGCCGACCCAGGCGGCCGGTCCGTTGGGCATCAGCATCGGCACGGTGTGCGGGCTGACCCGGCGCGGGCCGGACTGTTCCAGGATGTCGTCCTGGTCCAGCAGCGTGGTCGCGCCGCCGATGCCGCTGCCGAGGCTGACCGCGAGGCGTTCCGGGTCGAGGCCGGAGTCGGCCAGGCCGGAGTCGGCCCAGGCTTCCTTGGCCGCGATCAGAGCCATCGCCTCGGACCGGTCGAGGCGGCGCATCTTGACCCGCTCGATCAGCGTGGACGGCTCCACAGCGAGTTGTGCGGCGATCCGCACCGGGAGCTGACCCGCCCACTCTTGAGTGAGCGGGCCGACCCCGGAGCGTCCCGCGAGCATGGCGTCCCAGGTGGACGCGACGTCCCCGCCCAGCGGGGTCGTCGCGCCGAGCCCGGTGACGACGACGTCTACGTTGCTCATGTCAGTGGTTTGCCTCGATGTAGGTGACGGCATCGCCGACGGTCTTGAGGTTCTGGACCTCGTTGTCGGGGATCTTGACGCCGAACTTCTCCTCGGCCGCGACAACGACCTCGACCATGGACAGCGAGTCGACGTCCAGGTCGTCGGTGAAGGACTTACCCTCGGCGACGTCGTCCGGGTTCACCCCGGCGACCTCCTCGAGGATTTCGGCGAGGCCGGAGGTGATCTCTTCGCGAGTTGCCATCTTCGTTCTTTCTCTCGGTGGGTGGTGGATACGCCGTCAGGTGCTGCCTAGGGGCAGCGGACGACCTGGCCGGCGTAGGTGAGGCCGCCGCCGAAGCCGAACAGCAGCACGTGGGAACCGGAGGGGACCTCGCGCCGCTCGATGAGCTTCGACAGTGCCAACGGCACACTTGCCGCTGAGGTGTTGCCGGAATTGACCAGATCTTTTGCGATGATCGCGTCCGGGCTCAGTCCGAGCCGCTTCACGATGCCGTCGATGATCCGGGTGTTGGCCTGGTGCGGCACGAAGGCCGCCAGGTCGGAGGGCTCGATGCCGGCCCGCCGGCAGGCCTCGATCGCGAACGGGGCGAGCTCGGTGGTGGCCCAGCGGAAGACCACCTGGCCCTCCTGCTCGATGTACGGCTGCCAGCCCTCGATCCGCAGCACGTCGCCCTTGTCCGGGGCGGAGCCCCAGAGCACCGGGCCGACGCCGGCCTCCTCGCCGTCGGGAACCGCGGAGACCACCGCGGCGCCCGCGGCGTCGCCGAAGAGCACGGCTGTGGTCCGGTTGGACCAGTCGGTGACGTCGGAGAGCTTCTCCGCGCCGATCACCAGGGCGTTGCGGGCGGCGCCGGCGCGGATCGCGTGGTCCGCGGTGCCCAGCGCGTAGGAGAAGCCCGAGCACGCGGTGTTCAGGTCGTAGGCGGCCGGGGCGGTGATGCCGAGCCGGGCCGCGACCCGGGCCGCGACGTTCGGGCAGCGGTCGATCGACGTGCAGGTCGCGACGGTCACCAGGTCGATGTCGGCCGCGCTGAGCCCGGAGCTCGCGAGCGCCTTCTCCGCCGCGTACGTCGCCATGTCGGCGACCGTCTCGTTCTCGGCGATGCGGCGCTCGGCGATGCCGACCCGGTCCCGGATCCACGCGTCGTTGGTGTCCAGGGTCATGGCCAGGTCGTCGTTGGTGACCACGCGCGAGGGCTGGTAGTGGCCCATCGCGACGATGCGGGAACCCGCGGTCATCGTGCTCCTCCTTGGTTTCCGCCGTGGCGGGCGATCAGATCGCGGGCAGCCGGCAGGTCGTCCGGTGTGTTCAAGGTGACGATCTCGGGCGCGCCGTCGCCCTTCAGCTCCCGCTTGACCAGGCCGGCCAGGGTGCCGGCGGGCGGAAGCTCGATCACACCGGTGACCCCGAGCTCGCGCAGCGAGGCCATGCACAGATCCCAGCGGACCGGTGCGATCACCTGGCGAACCAGGCGCCGGAGCACCTCGCCGCCGTCGGCGACCGGCTTGCCGTCGAGGTTCGACAGCAGGGTCCGGACCGGGTCGCTCACGGTCAGGCTGGGCGCCACGGCGCCCAGAGCGGCCTCGGCGGGCGCCATGTACGGCGTGTGGAACGCGCCCGCCACCGCCAGCGCGATGACCCGTGCCTTGGCCGGCGGGGCGGCCGCGAACTCGGCCAGGCCGGGCAGCGACCCGGCGGCGACGATCTGGCCGGCCCCGTTGCGGTTCGCCGGGTACAACCCGTTTTTCTCGATCGCGGTGACGACCTCGTCCGGATCGCCGCCGAGAACCGCGCTCATGCCGGTGGGCTCGAGGGCGCAGGCGGCGGCCATCTCCCGTCCGCGCACCCCGGCCAGCGTGATCGCGGAGTCCGGGGTCAGCACGCCGGCCAGCGCGGACGCGCCGAGTTCGCCGACGCTGTGGCCGGCGACGACGCCGACGCCGTCCATCCCGAGCTGCTCGCCGGCGAGCAGCGCGGCCGCGACCAGCAGGGGTTGAGTCCGGGCAGTGTCCTTGATCTCGTCGGCGCCGGCCTCGGTGCCGAGGTGGATCAGATCCACGCCGGCGAGCGCCGACCACGCACGGAGGCGGGCTTCGGCGCCGGGTAGGGCGAGCCAGGGAATCAGGAAGCCGGGCTTCTGCGAGCCTTGGCCGGGGGAGAGTACGGCGAGCACGTCTTGACTCTTCCGGATCGGGGGAGTTTCGGGGGTTGCCGGGGGCGACGAAACCCTACGACGAGGTTTGTAGGAACCCAACAAACAGTCGGCTCCTTCGGGTTACTTTAGCCCGTTTTGCCACGAAAGCGGGAATTTCCTGCTGGACACGTCATCGGCAATGACGCGACCTTCTTGAGCTACGAGGCAGGGGCCACCTTGAGCTACGAGGCAGGTGCCACTCAAGTTGCGGGGTCGAGCCTGCCGATCGTCAGCGCCAGGCGTAATGCGAACCCGTCACGTCCGTCGAACGGTGAAAGAGCCGTGATCTCGGCCACCCTGCGCAGCCGGTACCGGACCGTGTTCGGGTGCACGTACAACTCACGTGCCGCACTCTCCAGTACCCCGCCGGCGGCGAAGAACGCGTCCAGCGTCTCGATCAACCCGCTGCCGGCCCGGGCCAGCGCGCCGTGCACCTCCTGCCGCAGCTTGCGCCGGGCATCCTGGTCGCCGGCGAGCGCGCGCTCCGGCAGCAGGTCGTCGGCGGAGACCGGGGACGGCGCCCCCGGCCAGGCCGGCGCGGCCCGGAACCCGTTCAGCGCGGCACGGGCCGACTCGGTGGCCTGGTCCAGCGACGGGACGGCCGGGCCGACCACGATCGGCCCCTCGCCGAAGCTGTCCGCGAGCGCGGTCGCCGTGGCGACCGGGTCGGTGGCGCCGCCGGCCACCACGACCAGGCGGTCGCCGTGCACGCCGCCGATCACCTCGAGCCGCGCCCGGCGGGCGGCCCGGTAGACCGCGTGCAGCACCGCGGTGATGTCGCCGCCCGGCGAGCGGCCCACCACCACCGTGACCGGCGGAGCGTCGGTCCAGCCCAGGGCGGCGGCCCGGCTGGCGAGCACGTCCGAGGAGTCGCCGCGCAGCAGCGCGTCGACCAGCAGCGCCTGCAGGCGGGCGTCCCAGGCGCCGCGGGACTCGGCTGCCCGCGCGTACACCCGGGCGGCCGAGAAGGCGATCTCCCGGGAGAAGCGCAGGATCGCCTGCAGCAGCGCGTCGGTCTCGCCCTCCTCGGCGAAGCCGGGCACCTCGGCCTCGGCGACGTCGATCGTCACCTTGATCAGCTGGACGGTCTGCGTCAGCGTGATGGCCCGGGCCAGGGCGCGCGGCGCGGCGGCGAAGACCTCGTCGGAGATCTCCTGCGTGCTCGCCGCGACAGTGGCCCCGGAACTCAGCCACTCCACGAGTGACCGAACACCCGCTTGTGCGACGAGCATCACCCAGGAACGCTGATCGGCCGGGAGCGCGCGGAACCACGGCAACGTCTCTTCCATGCGGGCCACGGCGGAGCTTGCCAGCGCTCCGGCGTGCCGCTCGATCCGGCGCAGGGTGCCCGGCGCCAGCGGGTTGGTGGTGCTTTCAGCCACCAGGTCAGCCTGACACGCCGCGCAAACGGCGACGCAGAGAGGTTTTAGACGGTTTTATGACATTTGACCGGTGTAGCGGTGCGCCTCTCCCGCGATTCCGGTCAGTGACCTGGCATCGTGTCGGACTAGTGCGGTCCGGGCCGGGGGGTTAACACCGGGCTCCGAGGTGCCGATGAAGAAACGGTGCCGAGGAATGCTGGTGTTGGTGTCGAGGACGCGGATCGAGGAGGCGAGAAGATGGAACGGGACGACGCGTCTACGCGTGCCGACGGCGACTCCGTCCTCGACGACATGACGGTGCCCGCACCGGTCGACGAGGAGCCGATCCTGGATTCGGGATCGGGACGGGTTGGTTGTCGTACTGATTTGCGCGGGTGGGCCGGCGCCCACCTGCACGGCGCGGTGCGCCCCAGGCGGCGCGCCGCGGGCCGGGGGCGGCCACCCGGCCGCTGGTGCTGACGGCTCTCTAACGAGTGAGTGCGGGTCCGGCCCGGGCGAGTTACGCCCGGGCCGGACCGCGTGACTGGTCAGCTAGGCCGGATGGACGACAAGAGACGGCTGATCCTGGACCAGGCGCTCGCTCTCGTGGACGAGCGCGGACTCGCCGCGATGTCGATGCGGGCCGTCGCCGAGCGGGTCGGGCTGACCTCGATGGCGCTCTACCCGTACGTCGGCGGCAAGGACGCTCTGCTGGACGGCCTCGTCGACCTGCTCAACCTGGAGCTGGGCACCGCGGTCGGCGACGAGCTGGCCGACATCGACTGGCGACGGCGGCTGCGGGCGCTGGGCCGGGCCGTACGGGCGCTCGCGCACGCCCATCCGAGCGCGTACCCCCTGCTGCTGAACCGGTCGGCGGCCGGCGCGTCGGCGTCCTGGCTGACCGCCGCGCTGCGCGCGATCCTGCACGACGCGGGGGCGCCCGCCGCCGAGGTGCCGCGGCTGGCCCGGATGATCTGCGCCTTCCTGCTCGGTTACACCACCGGCGAGGTGACCGGCGGCCTGCCGGACACGGAAAGATCGGCCGAGCCGGACGCCGAGTTCGACGCTGACCTGACCGATCTGATGGCTCTGATCGAGCTTGCTGCGGTGGGGACCGATTCTGGGGAGAACGCCGCCGTCAGATCCGGCGCCGGATCAGGAACGCCATCCCCGCCAGGCCGACCAGGATCACCAGCAGAACCGCGCCATTGAGCAGGAACAGCCGGCGGACCTCGGTGAACACCTCGGTCGCGCTCTCCACCGGGTTCACCTCGGGCTTGAGTTTCTCGCCGACGCCACCGCCGATGCCGCCGTGCACCACGTCCGGTTTCGCCTCCAGCGGCGCGCCGGCCACCCGCAGCGTCTCCGACATCGAAAGCCGGCCGTAGAACCAGCCGGCCGACTTCTTGCCGGACGGCTGCTTGGCCGGCCGGTACGCCCGGGGGCCGCCGGCGGCCAGCGGGTACAGGTCGTAGACCAGGCTCGGCGCGTCCTTCACCAGGATGGTCAGCGTGTACTTCTCGCCGAGCTTGCCGTTTTTCGGCGCGGAGGTCTGCGGCCGGGCCGAGGCCAGCCAGTCGACCTCGGTGAGCAGCATCTCGAACATCCGGGGCTCGTCGGCCTGCCGGACCACGATCGGATCGGTGATGCCCTTGCCCTTGATCTCCACCGCGCTCGGCTTGGCGTCCTTCGGCGCGGCCTGCGCCGCGGGCGCGACGCCGGCCGACAACGCGACGGCCACCGCCACCGCTCCAGCCGCCGACACCAGCCTGGTGATTGCCCCTCGCACCATCCGACTCCCCCCGCCCGTGGATGGACATGGACCATTAACCGCTTCTCGTGCCGACGGTGAACCCGGCACGGCGGCCCAGACCTACAGCCTTCCCGGACACCTGCCCGGCCGCATCTCGCGGCAGGGTGAATTGGAGCCATTTGGGGGACGGCTGGACGGCAACGGCACGACCGTTGATCAGCGGCCGAATAGTACCCACTCCCCGCAATCCGTGGGGGCGGCGGCCACCCGGGTGACGGAGGCCATCACCGGGTGCGGCGACCGGCCGTGCCGGCCGGCCGCCGCATCCGGGAAATCCGTCAGAGACGGGCGCGAGCTGCGGAAATGCGGGCGAGCGTGCGCTCCCGGCCGAGCGTTTCAAGCGACTCGAACAGCGGCAGACCGATCGTCCGGCCGGTGACCGCGACGCGTACCGGAGCCTGGGTCTTTCCCAATTTGAGACCTCGCGCCTCGCCGACCTGCTCGAGCGCCGCCTTGAGCGGTTCGGCCGACCAGTCGGTCAGGGCGCCGAAGGCGGCCGCTGTCGCGTCCAGAATGTCCGCTGCACCCTCCTTCATGGCCTTCGCCCAGGATGCGTCGTCCTGCACCGGCTCGTCCAGGAAGAGGAAGTCGACGTAGTCCACGATCTCGGAGAGCACCGCGATGCGGGTCTGCGCGAGCGGGGCGATCGCCGCGAACACCTCGGCGTCGAACGCCGCCGGCGACCACGGCGGCGCGGCGATGGTGTCGGTGCCGGTCAGCCACGGCGCGCAGACCTGGGTGAACTCGTCCGGGGTGAGCGCCCGGATGTACTCACCGTTGAAGGCGCGCAGCTTCTTGATGTCGAAGAAGGCCGGGGCGTGGTTCACGTCCTCGATCCGGTACTCCTCCTCGACCACCGACCACGGGACGATCTCCCGGTCGCCGGTGGGCGCCCAGCCGAGCAGCATCAGGTAGTTGCGCATCGCGGCGGCGAGGTAGCCCTCGTCCCGGTACGACTCCAGGGCCACCTTGTCGCGGCGCTTCGACAGCTTCTGCCGTTTCTCGTTGACGATCACCGGCACGTGGCCCCAGACCGGCGGCGTGGCGCCCAGCGCCTCCCAGAGCAGCTGCTGTTTCGGCGTGTTCGGCAGGTGCTCCTCGGCCCGGAACACGTGCGTGATGCCCATGCTCATGTCGTCCACGACGTTGGCCAGCAGGAACACCGCCGAGCCGTCGCTGCGGGCGATGACGAAGTCCTCGATCAGCTTGTTCTCGAACGTGGGCTTGCCGCGGACCAGGTCGACGACCACTGTCTCGCCCTCGTCCGGCGTGCGGAACCGCAGCGCGCGGCCCTCACCCGGGCCGAGCCCCCGGTCGCGGCAGAAGCCGTCGTAACCGGTGTGCGTGTTGCCGCTGCGGGCGATCACGTCGTCGCGCTTGCAGTCGCAGTAGTAGGCCTTCGCCTCGCCGTAGAGCCGGGTCGCGGCGGCGGTGTGGTCGGCGGCGTAGGACGACTGGTAGTAGGGCCCCTCGTACGTCCCGCGCTCGATGCCGATCCAGTCGAGCGCCGAAATGATGCCCTCGGTCCACTCGGGCCGGTTGCGGGCGGCGTCGGTGTCCTCGATCCGCAGCACGAAGACACCGTCGTGCTGATGCGCGTAAATCCAGTTCTGCAGCGCGGAGCGGGCGCCGCCCACGTGGAACATGCCGGTCGGTGAGGGAGCGAAACGTACTCGAACAGTCACGACCCCCACCCTACCGAGAGCTTTCGGGTACGGGTGACCGGCTCACACGACCGCATCGGCGCGTCCCGCCCGTGCCGCGCGGCCGTCTGCCGGGTCAAGGCCGTCCGGCGTCCTTCGCTATCGGTGCCACTCGAGGTGGAGACCGTCCCGGCCGTTCAGACGGTGAACCGGCCGACCAGCCCGGTGAGCCGCTGCGCGGTCGCGGTCAGCTCGGCGGCCGCCTGATGAGCATCCGCCACCGAGCGTCTGGTGCCCTCCATCGCGCCGCTGACCGTACCGATGCCCTCGGCGATGTCCCGGCTGCCGCCGGCCGCCTCGGCGATGTTGCGGGCCATCTCAGCGGTCGTGGCGGCCTGTTCCTCGACCGCCGCCGCGATCGCCGTCTGGAAATCGTTCACCTGCGCGATCCGCGCCGAGATCGCGTCGATCGCGGTGACCGCGCGAGCGGTGTCCGCCTCGATCGCCGCGACCCGGGCCGTCACGTCCTCGGTGGCCCGCGCGGTCTCCTGCGCCAGCTCCTTGACCTCGCCGGCGACGACCGCGAAGCCCTTGCCGGTCTCGCCGGCCCGGGCCGCCTCGATCGTCGCGTTCAGGGCGAGCAGGTTGGTCTGCTCGGCGATGTTGGCGATCAGCTTGACCACCTCGCTGATCGCGGCGGTCGAGGTGCGCAGCTCGCTGATCACGCCCGCCGCGGCGGCGGTCAGCCCGACACCGTCCCGGCCGGCCTGCGCGGCCTCCTGGGCGTTGTGTGAGATCTCGGTGATCGACGTGCCCATCTGCTCGGCGCCGGACGCCACCGTCTGCACCACGTGCGACACGGTGTCCGCCGAGGAGCTGACCGTGCCGGCCCGCTCGGCGGCCGTGTCCGAGGCGCTGGCGAGCTCGCCGCCGGTCGCCGCGACCCGCTGGGCGGTGCCGCTCACCTCCGCCGAGGCGCCGGTCACCTCCTGCATGACGGTGCGCAGCTCGGTGACGGCGGTGTTCAGCGCGGTGGCCGCCTCGCCGATCTCGTCGCGGCCCCGGTCGTCGGCCCGGACGGTCAGGTCCCGCCCGGCCAGCCGGGTCAGCGCCCCGGTGAGCCGGCCCAGGCGGCCGGAGAGCCGGGCGGCCTGGAAGTACGCGAGCGCGGCGCCGGCCAGCGCCAGCAGCACCGCGGCGATCACGAAGGCGGTCAGCATGGTGCTGCGGCCGTCGCGGACCACGGCGACAGTGCTCTCCGCGTCCGCGTCGTACCCGCCGACCGTGACCGCCCACTGGTACGGCGCGTAGTACGCCACCGTGGTGGTGGTGTCCCCGGCCGCCGCCCCGGCCGCGCCGGGTAGCTGGTAGGTGGTCCGCCAGGTGGCGCCGTCGTCCAGTTCGGGCGCCTTGGTGACGATCTCCTCGACGTACGCGGTGCCGGTGGCGTCGGTGGCGTCGAGGATGGTGGTGCCGGCGACGCCCGCCAGGCTGGAGGCGATCACCCGGCCCTTGTCGGCGGCGAGCGTGCTGAGCACCGTGACCCAGCCGTTCTCCCGGACCTGCTGCTCGGAGATCGCCGTGGTGAGGTTCTCCAGCGCGCTCTCCTGCGGCACGCCGACGAAGAGCGCGCCGACCACATCACCGGAAGCGTCCTTGATCGGGTCGTACGCGGTGATGTACCAGGTGTCGACCACCTGGGCCACGCCCCGGTACGACTTGCCGGCCTTGATCGCGGCGGCCACCGCGTTCGGGTTACCGTCCGCGCCGACGGCCGGGATGTACGTGCCGATCACCCGATTGCCGGTGGTGCCCTTGACCGTGGTGGCGACCCGGAGCAGGTCGCCGGCGGTGTTCATCCGCTGGAACATCGTGACCGCGCCGCCGACCAGCTCCTGCGCGTCGTCGACGAACGGGGTGGCCTTGTCCGGGTCGGTGTTCTGCCCGAGCCAGCGGCCGTCCACCGTGACCCGGGGCAGGGTCACCGTGGACTTCTCCTGGTTCACCTGGTTCGTCGCGGTCCAGGTGGTGGTCCGGGACGCGAGGGTGACGCCGCCGCGCTGGTCCAGCAGCCCGTTGGCGCTGGTCATCCCGACGTCCACGCCGTGCTGGACCTCGTCGCCGACGGTGCTGACCAGCGTCGCCACCGACGACGTGGTGCGGTCCAGTTCGGCCTCGTTCTGCTTGAGCACCTCGTCCTGGGTGCTCTCCGCGAACCGGCTGCTCTGCCAGGCACCCACGCCGACCAGGACCAGCGCGGTGACCAGGACACTACCCAGGCCGAGGAACAGGAGCTGTTGGAGGATGCGAAGCCGCATAACCCCCAGATCGGCACTTCCGGGCCGAAGACTGAGGCGGCCCGCCGCGAAATCGCGACGGGCCGCCTCGGATACCGCTTTTCCTAGCTGTCGCCGCCGGTCTCGCCCACCGGAGCGGCGTTGACGTCGTCGATGGCGTACTTGCGGGCGGCCTCGGCCGGCACGTGCTTCGCCACCTTGCCGCGCAGCGCGAGCTCGCGCAGCGTCGCCACGGTGACCGACTCGCCGTCCACGTGGAAGTGGCGGCGCAGCGCGTGCCGGGTGTCGCTCATGCCGAAGCCGTCGGTGCCGAGCGAGGTGTACCCGTTCGGAACCCACCGGCTGATCAGGTCCGGCACCGCGCGCATCCAGTCGCTGACCGCGACCGACGGGCCCTCGGTGTTCTCCAGCTTCTGCTGGATGTAGGGCTTGCGGGGCTCGTCGCCCGCGTGCAGCAGGTTGTGCTCCTCGGCCTCGATGGCGTCGCGGCGCAGTTCGGTCCAGGAGGTGACCGACCAGACGTCGGCGCTCACGCCCCAGTCCTGGGCGAGCAGCTCCTGGGCCTTGAGCGCCCAGCGCATGCCGGTGCCGGAGGCGAGCAGCTGCGCCTTCGGGCCGTCCGTCGCCGGGCCCTCGCTGAACCGGTAGATGCCCTTGAGCAGGCCTTCCACGTCGACACCCGCGGGCTCGGCGGGCTGGATGGCCGGCTCGTTGTAGATGGTGAGGTAGTAGAAGATGTTCTCCTGCTTCTCGCCGTACATCCGGTGCAGGCCGTTCTCGACGATGTGCGCGATCTCGAACGCGAACGCCGGGTCGTACGCCACCACGGCCGGGTTGGTCGCCGCGATCAGCAGCGAGTGCCCGTCCTCGTGCTGCAGGCCCTCACCGTTGAGCGTGGTCCGCCCGGCGGTGGCGCCCAGCAGGAAGCCGCGGGTCATCTGGTCGGCGGCCGCCCACAGCTCGTCGGCGGTCCGCTGGAAGCCGAACATCGAGTAGAAGATGTACAGCGGGATCATCGGCTCGTCGTGCGTCGCGTACGACGTGCCGGCCGCGATGAAGCTCGCGGTCGAACCGGCCTCGTTGATGCCCTCGTGCAGGATCTGGCCGTTCGTCGCCTCCTTGTAGGACAGGAACAGCTCCCGGTCCACGGAGGTGTAGGTCTGGCCGTGCGGCGAGTAGATCTTCTTGGTCGGGAAGAGCGAGTCCATGCCGAACGTGCGGGCCTCGTCCGGGATGATCGGCACCCACCGGGCGCCGAACTCCTTGTCCTTCATGAGGTCCTTGAGCAGGCGGACGAACGCCATCGTGGTGGCGACCTTCTGCTTGCCGCTGCCCCGCTTGATGTCGCCGAACGCCTTGGACTCGGGAATCGCCAGCGACTTGTGCTTGGTCCGCCGGCTGGGGATCGATCCGCCCAGGTCACGGCGCCGCTGCATCATGTACTCGAACTCGTCGGACTTCTCGCCGGGGTGGTAGTACGGCGGGAGGTACGGGTTCTCCTCGAGCTGCTTGTCGCTGATGTCGAGGTAGAGGCGGTCCCGGAAGCCCTTGAGGTCTTCCAGGGTCAGCTTCTTCATCTGGTGGGTGGCGTTGCGGGCCTCGAAGTGCGAGCCCAGCGTCCAGCCCTTGATCGTCTTGGCGAGGATCACGGTCGGCTGGCCGGTGTGCTCGGTGGCCGCCTTGTACGCCGCGTAAAGCTTGCGGTAGTCGTGGCCGCCGCGCTTGAGGTTCCACACCTCGTCGTCGGTCATGTTCTCGATGAGCTTGCGGGTCCGCGGGTCACGGCCGAAGAAGTGCTCCCGGACGTACGCCCCGGACTCGCCCTTGTAGGTCTGGTAGTCGCCGTCCGGCGTCGCGTTCATCAGGTTGACGAGCGCGCCGTCGGTGTCGGCGGCGAGCAGCGAGTCCCACTCCCGGCCCCAGACGACCTTGATGACGTTCCAGCCGGCGCCGCGGAAGAAGGCCTCCAGCTCCTGGATGACCTTGCCGTTGCCGCGGACCGGGCCGTCCAGGCGCTGCAGGTTGCAGTTCACCACGAAGGTGAGGTTGTCGAGCTCCTCGCGGGCGGCCAGGCCGATCGCGCCGAGCGACTCGACCTCGTCCATCTCGCCGTCGCCGAGGAACGCCCAGACGTGCTGCTGGCTGGTGTCCTTGATGCCCCGGTTGTGCAGGTACCGGTTGTACCGCGCCTGGTAGATCGCGTTCAGCGGGCCGAGGCCCATGCTGACCGTCGGGAACTCCCAGAAGTTCGGCATGAGGCGCGGGTGCGGGTACGACGGCAGGCCGCCACCCGGGTGCGACAGCTCCTGCCGGAAACCGTCCAGCTGGTCCGTGGTGAGACGACCCTCGAGGTACGCCCGCGCGTACATGCCGGGGGAGGCGTGGCCCTGGAAGAAGATGTGGTCGCCACCGCCCGGGTGGTCCTTGCCCCGGAAGAAGTGGTTCATGCCCACTTCGTAGAGGCTGGCGCTCGACGCGTACGTCGAGATGTGGCCGCCGACGCCGATCTCCGGGCGCTGCGCCCGGTGCACCAGCATCGCCGCGTTCCACCGGATGTAGGCCCGGATGCGCCGCTCGACGAACTCGTCACCGGGGAACCACGGCTCCCGCTCCGGCGGGATGGTGTTGATGTAGTCGGTGGACGTCAGTGGCGGAACGCCGACCTGTCGCTCCCGGGCACGCTCCAGAAGGCGCAACATCACATAACGGGCTCTTTTCGCGCCGCGCTCGTCGATGACTCCGTTGAGCGACTCGACCCACTCGTTGGTTTCCTCGGGGTCGATGTCGGGAAGCTGGCTCGGCAGGCCATCGCTGATCACCGGGCGCTTTCGCTCCGTGGCCACAGGCAATCCTCTTGGTTGAGTGTCGTTTACACCGGGCGACCTAGGTGGCGAATCGCTCGGTCAGGAACTCCATCCTGCCCCCTTTCGGTGGGCAGCGTCACGCCTACCCGACGTGTCAGCGATGCGCGACACATGTACTGACCAGTAACATTCTGGTGATCTGTGTCGCCGCCTGGATGGTTGTCGCCACTGCTTGGCTGCTCAACTCAGCCGGGCAGGAAGGAGAAACGGACCTGCCGGATCGGGTTGTCGCCGTTCGGGTCGACCAGGCAGATCGACTGCCAGGTGCCGAGGGCGATCCGGCCGGCGATGACCGGCAGGGTCGCGTACGGCGGGATCCAGGCGGGCAGCACGTGGTCGCGCCCGTGCCCGCGGGAGCCGTGCCGGTGCTGCCACTTGTCCTCGGCCGGCAGCAGGTCGTCGATCGCGGTCAGCAGGTCGTCGTCCGAACCCGCGCCGGTCTCGATGATCGCCAGGCCGGCCGTGGCGTGCGGCACGAAGACGTGCAGCAGGCCGTCCTGCTCGGACGCGACGAACCGCTCGGCCTCGGCGGTGATGTCGTGCACCACGGGAGAGTTGCCGGTCCGTACGGTGATCAGTTCGGTGCGCATGGTCCATATATATCGGCCTTCCGCATTGGCAGTGTCACCGTGGGTCGGGAATGCTGAATCGCGTGACCAGCCCGCAAAACCTCGACGAGCGGTTCCGCGATGCGGTCTCGGCCCTGCGGTCACCGGAGAGCCGGCGTGATCCCGGCGACCCGGTCCGCGACGGCAGCACCCTGACCGGCGCCCGCACCCGGGAACTCTTCGACGCCCAGCTCACCGCCCGCCACCTCGACCTCGCCGCCCGCTGGCTGCGCAGTTTCAACGAAGGCTTCGCCACCACCGGCTCGTCCGGCCACGAGGGCAACGCCGCGATCGCGGCGGCGCTCCGCGGCGACGATCCGGCGTTCCTGCATCATCGATCGGCGGCCTTCTATTGCGTACGGGCCGCGGACCGGGCCGGCGCGGCGGGGAGCGACCCGGCCCGGCGGCTCGAGGACGCCGCCCGGGACGTGCTGCGCGGCGTGGTCGCGTCGATCCGTGACCCGGCCACCGGCGGTCGCGACAAGCTCTTCGGCAATCCCGACCTGCACCTGCTGCCCGCCATCTCCACGCCCGGCGGGCACCTGCCCCGGGCGGCCGGCCTGGCGCGGTCGCTCAGCCGGGCCGTCACGGCGCCCTGGCCCGCCGACGCGATAGTGGTCGCCTCGTTCGGCGACGCCGGCGCGAGCGGGCCGGCGGCCGCCGCGGCGCTGGAGATGGCCGGCCGGGCCGGCGCCGACGGCAAGCCGGTGCCGCTGCTGCTGATCTGCGAGGACAACGGGCCGGACGCGACCGATCCGGACGGCTGGGTCGCGGCCCTGCTGCGCGGCCGTCCCGGGCTGCGGTACAGCTTCGCCGACGGGTGCGACCTCGCCGCCGCCTACGACGCGGCGGTGGAGGCGGCCGGGTTCGTGCGCGCCGAGCGCCGGCCCGCCGTGCTCCGGCTCGCCACCGTCCACCTGCTCGGGCAGGCCGGCGACCCGGACCCCGGCCCGGCCCCGGAGGACGCCGGTGACCCGCTGATCGGCACCGCCCGGCTGCTGGTCGAGGCCGGCCTGCTCGGCCCGGACGATGTGATCACCCGGTACGACGAGGTCGGCTGGCAGGTCCGCAAGGCCGCCGAGGAGGTGCTCGGCGAACCGAAGCTCGCCTCGATCGGCGAGATCGTGGCATCCCTGGCGCCGCGCCGCCCGCTGCGGGTGGCACATGCCGTCGCCGAGGCCGCCGAGCGCGCCGCCGGTCCCGGCGCGGCCGCCCGGGCGCAGGTCTTCGGCGGGCAGCTGCCCGAGCACGCCGGGCCGCTCACCCTCGCGCAGACCCTCAACGCAGGCCTCACCGAGGCGCTCGCCGCCGATCCGACGCTGCTGGTGTTCGGCCCCGGCATCACCGGCGGCGGCCCGCACGGCGTCACCACGGGCCTGCGCGAGCGCGGCGGCGACCGGGTGCTGGACACCCCGCCGGACGTCACCACGGTGCTCGGGCTGGCCCTGGGCGCCGGCACGGCCGGGCTGATCCCGGTGCCCGAGATCACCGGGCTGGCCGCCCTGCACACCGCGGCCGAGCAACTGCGGGTCGAGGCGGCCGGCATGTCGCTGCTCTCCTCCGGGTCGTACCGCAACCCGATGGTGCTGCGGGTCCCCGGCCTGGCCCAGCCGCTCGGGCTCGGCGGCCACCTCGCCAACGACAACTCGGTCGCGATGCTGCGCGACATACCGGGGATCGTGGTGGCGGTGCCGGCCCGGGCCGCCGACGCGGCGCCGATGCTGCGCTCCTGCCTGGCCGCCGCGGCCGTCGACGGGACGGTCAGCGTCTTCCTCGAACCGGCCGCCCTCTACCAGACGAGGGACCTCTATCAACAAGGCGACAGCGAGTGGCTGGCGGCGTACCCGGAGCCGTCGAGCTGGGCCGGTGAGCACGTCCCGATCGGCCGTGCGCGCATCTACGGGCTCGGCACCGCCCAGGATCTGACCATCGTGACGTACGGCAACGGAGTACGAATGTCGCTCCGTGTCGCTGCCCAGTTGGCCGCGGACGGGTACGGTTCCCGGGTGGTCGATCTGCGCTGGCTCTCCCCGCTACCCGTTGCTGACCTGGTAAGGGAGGCATCCGTCACCGGACGGGTGCTGATCGTCGACGAAACGCGCCGCTCCGGCGGGGTTGGCGAGGGCGTTCTGGCCGCTCTGGTGGATGGGGCTTTTGTCGGTTCCGTGCGCCGGGTGGCGGCCGCCGACGCCCCGGTTCCGCTGGGTCCGGCAGCCCAGCAGGTTCTGGTGGGAGAGGATGCCATCACACAGGGTGCCCACACACTGCTGGCGCGGTAAATTGCCACACACCCGGTGCGCCACTTGCGCACCGGGCCCGGAGTGTGTGGACTACCCCAAAGGTTCCGGGGATTTTTCACGGCTAGGAGGATTTGGACAGTGAGCGCGACCGCGGGTCAGGCCGACGGCGTACGCAGCCTGGCGGACCGGTTCGGCTTCGAGCCGAACATGGTGGTCATGGAGATGGGTTACGACGACGATGTCGACGAGGATCTCCGTGATGCCCTGACCGAACGCGTCGGAGATTTGGTCGACGAGGACACCGACGAGGTGGTCGACGCGGTGCTGCTGTGGTACCGCGACGGCGACGGTGACCTCTTCGAACTGCTTACCGATGCACTGGGCCCTCTCGCCGACAACGGCGTGGTGTGGCTGCTGACCCCCAAGGCCGGCCGTGATGGCCACGTCGAACCCAGCGAGATCAGCGAGTCCGCGCCGACCGCCGGTCTGCAGCAGACGTCGACGCTGAACGCCGGCAAGGACTGGACGGGCGCACGTCTGGTCTCACCGCGGGGCGCCAAGAAGAAGTAGCTCGCTGCCTCCCTCACTCGAGGTCGGCGCCCGACGGGGCGCCGGCCCTGGTTAGGCTGGGCACCATGCCGATCGAGGTGGGCCAGCCGGCACCGGACTTCACCCTCAAGGATCAGAACAACCAGGACGTGCGGCTCACCGACTTCCACGGCCGCAAGGCAGTCCTGCTGATCTTCTATCCGCTCGCGTTCAGCCGCCGCTGCCACGGCGAGCTGACCGAGGTCCAGGAGAACCTGCCGGCGTACGCGAACGACCGGGTCCAGGTCCTCACCGTGAGCGTCGACTCGGTCTACAGCCACAAGGTGTGGGCCGAGCAGGAAGGCTTCGGCTTCCCCCTGCTGGCCGACTTCTGGCCGCACGGCGAGGTGGCCGCCGCCTACGGCGTCTTCGACGCCACCCGGGGCTTCGCCAACCGCGGAACGTTCCTGGTGGACACCGCGGGCGTGATCCGCTTCGCCGAGATGAACGGTCCGGGCGAGGCCCGCGACCAGTCCGCATGGCGGGCGGCCCTGGCGGCCCTGGAGGAGCCAGCAGGGTAGGATGACCACTCCGGTCCCACCGTGTGCCGGGCGCGTAGCTCAGTGGGAGAGCACTCGCCTTACAAGCGAGGGGTCGCAGGTTCGAAACCTGCCGCGCCCACGCGAGTCCGAGGCCCCTGTCCGCAGAAAGCGCGGACCGGGGCCTCGCGTCATTCCTCTCCGGGGGCCGAGCCCCCGGACGCCCCACGGTGCGGGGCTCGCTCTGTGGGGCTCGCTCTGTGGGGCTTGCTCTGTGGGGCTTGCTCTGCGGGGCTTGCTCTGTGGGGCTTGCTCTGTGGGGCTTGCTCTGTGGGGCTTGCTCTGTGGGGCTTGCTCTGCGGTCTGCCGCTTTCTCTGTGTGGCAGGCATTTCGCGAATCCGCCGTCCGGCAGTGGGCCGGGTTCACTGCGCGTCACGGTGAGTTGCCGGCGATGGTGGAGTGCTTCTGCTTTGCGGCATTCTGCGGGGCCCGGGGTGTCCGCGGCTTTCCGCGAAGCGCGATATTCACCTCGGATGCCGGCACGTCGGGTGACGATCACGGACGCTGATCGGCGGGGGCTCTCGTGCGGAACCGGTGCTGGGGCGGAACGGAATGTGTCACTGCCGGGGGAGGCGGGACAGCCAGGTTCGGTAGTGGGTGGCGAACGGCTCGGCGGGGCCGGACAGGGCCGTGCGGAGCGTCTCGGCCGCCGTGGTGGCGCCGGCCACGACGTGGGCCGGGTAGCCGAAGCGGTGGCGGTTCTCCTCGAACTCGTCCTCGTCGTCGACCACCACCCGGCCGCCGGGGCGCAGGCGGATCACGTCGATGTCCAGGTCGATCACGGTGAACTCGGACGGGCCGGTGCGCTCGACCGGGGTCGTCACGTCGCAGTAGATCTCGGAACGGCTCGGCTCGGCGGTGAACATTGCCATCCACCAGGCGTCCCGGGGCAGCAGGCGTACGGCGTCGTGGCGGGTGCGTTCCCGGCGGCGCCAGCCGTAGCTGTAGCGGACCAGTGTGCCTCGCGGGGTGCCGACCCAGGTGCCGTGCTCGTCGTCGCCGAGGAGCGTGCCGGTGACCCGGCGGTGGGGGCGGCCGTCGTACTTGCGCAACACCAGCTCGACACGGTCCACGCCAGCGAGGTTAACCAGCGCCGCAACGGCAACCGGGGTGCACCGGCGGGTGTCTCAAGGCGCCGGGCGGTCTACCGATCGGGTCTGGTACCTGCGGGGACGACCCCGTGGGTGGGCGGGTCCCGGCCGGTTTCCCCTTGGCGGCCGGGCCCGCCCGGCGACCGGGACGACTTGACGGAGGCTTGCCGTGGGCACGGAACCGCACGCCGGCTGGGACCTGCACGTCGGCTCGGACGTCGAGAAGACTGTCGTATCCCCGTACCCGATCAAGTGCCGCAGCGGGCGCGCCCGCCGGACCCGCACCGGTTCGCTGGTGGAGAGCGTTCCGTGCGCGCCGAGCGGGCGGACGCTGGAGCAGCGCGTGGTCGTCACGGCCCGGGTCGCGTTGCCGCTGCTGTTCGTCTCCGCGGTGCTCAGCGCGTTCGGGTTCAGCTGGTGGCTGGGCGCGGCGGGCAGTGTCGCGCTGGTCGCCTGGCTCTGGCGCCGGCTGGCCCGGGGCGCTCAGCCGGGCGCGTTCGCGGTGCCGCGTGACCCGGCGTCGCGGGTGCTGTGGACGGCCGCCGAGCGGACCGCCTTCGACGGCGCCCTGGCCGCCTCGCACCGGGTCCGCGGCACCTGGCCGGCGCTGGCCGGGATGGTCGACCCGGTTCTCGCGGACCGTTCGCTGACCCGTGCCCTGGACGAGCTCGCGACGGTGCTCACCCGCCGGCAGGAGCTGCGCCGGCTGCGCGCCGACCTGCGCGGCGTGCGACTGGCCGACATCCCGGCGGACAGCCCGGCCCGTGCCGCGGTGGCCGAGCAGTCGGAGCGTGCCGAGGAGTTGTGGCGGGAGACCGGCGCGGCCGCCGACCGGATCGTGCGCAGCATCGACACGGCGGCCCTGGCGGGGGAGACCTTTCTGCGTGAGCGCCAGGTCGCGGCGACTGCCCGGTACGCGGAACGCACCCTCGCCCGAGTGACCGGCGCGCCGGCCGCCGAGAGCGGACCGGAGCTGGCCGACCGCACCGAAGCCGTGATCGCCGCCTACCGTGACCTGGCCCCGGTCACCTGAAATAGTGACTCGCGCCACAGGCGTTGACGTACTACCTTGTCGAGTGACATGTGCTCGCGCGCGCACGCCCGGTCAACCGTCCGCTTCCGGCGACGACGGTCAGGCCGCGCGGCGCGATGTGGACACTTGCCGGGGGATGATCGGGCGGGAGCTCGGCCGGGCGGCCGCGACCAGAAGCTCCTGGACCCGGTCGGCGTCCGGCAGCCGCCACTCCACCTGCTCCGGCGGGACGGTCCAGCGGATCGATCCGTCGAGCATGCGGTTCGGCGGCGCGGGGATCCACGAGCCCAGGCCGTGCCGGATCACGTCGAGCCGGTGCTCCAGCTCCGGGCGCAGCGCCCGGCCGGGGCGCACCAGGAACATCCACCGTCCAGCGGAGGTGTCCGCGACCGGCCCGAGGCAGGTCATCCGGCGGCCGAGCGACGCCGGCACCTCCAGCACGTCGAAGCCCACCCCGGTGGGCAGCAGCACGGTGTGCGCCTGACGGCGCCACCAGGCGGCGATCCGGATCGGGTCGCCGGTGGCCGATTCGGCCCAGGAGTCGAGCGCCGGGTGGCACCCGGTGATCGTGCATCCGGGACGGCCACAGTCGAAACGGCGGCCGGCCAGGTACGCGCCGGGCGTCACGTCCCAGCCGTGCGCGGCATAGCGCAGCGCGGCCCGGCGCAGGCGTACGCGGTCGAGACGATCGAGGAGCGCTGGTGGGACGAACGGCTGACGGCTGGTCCACTGCATAGCTCGATAACCCCCGGATCCGGGTGTGTGGCCGCTGTTGGTTCAGGAAGAGCCGTATCCCGATGCGACGGACGTCGTTGGGCCCGGCAGATTCACCCTTTGCAACTTGCAGAAAAACTACGAGCATCGGTTAGCAGGCGATCACACACGCTGTGCGATCTGTGCGCACGTGAGCGGTCCACACTGCGACTGACACCGGATGGCTCGACCGGCGCCAAGGGCCGCCGGTCGAGTGGGGGAGGCACCGTGGACGAGCTGCCGATCGGCCGCCGCGTCGCCTATTGGCGTGGCCGACGCAAGATGTCCCAGCAGGTGTTCGCTGACCGGCTGGGCAAATCCAAGAGCTGGGTCGACAAGGTGGAGCGGGGAGTCCGCCGGCTCGACAAGTTCTCCGTCGTGTACGACATCGCCGACGTGCTCCAGGTCGATGTCCAGCTGCTGCTGGGCAAGGAGGTGGAGCGCAAACCGGAGACGCAGAACTGTATCGACCAGGTAGAGGTCGAGGAGATTCGTGCTGCTCTGGAGCGATATGACCAGATGAGTGCGTTCTTCCAAGCGGTGCCACACTCGCCGCCGATCGCGGAGATGCGCAAAGCGGTCAGCCACGCCTGGCTGACCTACCAGCACGCGAAGTACGGCGCGCTGGCCCGGGCCCTGCCGAAGCTGTTGCGTGACGCGCAGGCCGCGGACAGCGCCCACGCGACCAGCGACGACGCGCCCGCCGCGGCGCACCTGCTCGGGCAGGTCTACCAGATCGCCTCGTCTGCGCTGCGGAAGGTCGGCGAGCACGAGCTCTCCTGGCTCGCCGCGGACCGCTCGATCGCGGTCTCCCAGCGAGCCGGCGACCAGCTCCTCGCCGGTCTGGCGAGTTACCGGGTGGGCAGCGCTCTGCTCGCGCTCGGCCGGGTCCGGCCGTCGCTCGAGGTGAACGTCAACATCGCGAACCGGCTCGCGCCCGGACCGGAACGAGCCCGCGGCGAGCAGCTCTCGGTCTACGGGATGCTGCTGCTCAACGGCGCGATGTCGGCGGCCCGGATCGGGGACAGCGCGACCGTCCGTGATCTGCTCAGCGGCGCCGAGCAGGCCTCCATCGAGCTGGGCGGCGACTTCAACCACTACTGGACCAGCTTCGGGCCGACGAACGTGCAGCTGCACCGCTGCGCGACAGCTGTCGAGCTCGGCGACGGCCGGCTGGCGGTGGAGGCGCACGAGCGGATGAACAAGGAAGGGTTCCACGCCATGCTCCCGGAGCGGCGTGC
This sequence comes from Actinoplanes sp. NPDC023936, assembly GCF_040639325.1. Classification (NCBI taxonomy): domain Bacteria; kingdom Bacillati; phylum Actinomycetota; class Actinomycetes; order Micromonosporales; family Micromonosporaceae; genus Actinoplanes; species Actinoplanes sp. NPDC023936. The sequence continues at coordinate 40,744 of NZ_JBEZZR010000015.1, forward strand.
CCATCATTACCTGGACATCGCTCGTGGCTACACGCAGATCGGCGACGTGGAGCGGGCCGGCGAGATGCTGCTCGAGGGCGATCGGCTCGCCCCGTCGGAGATCCGTTGCCGCCCGCTCGCCCATGAAGTCCTTTCCGACGTGCTCAGGCGTACCCGGGGCACGCCGCCGGCGCCGATCGCGGAGCTGGCTGAACAGATGGGAGTCGGCGTATGACGGGACCTTCAGTCCGTCTTAGGGCGGGCGGGTGGGGGGTCAGGGCGTAATGACCGTCAACCCCTCACCCGGTGTGCTGTACGTGCTCGTGTGCGGCTCACCGATGGCCCGGGACGTCGGGACGCTCGTCAGCCTCGCCCAGGGCGAAGGCTGGGACGTCTGCGTGGTGACGACCCCGGACGGCCGCAAGTTCGTGGACGTGGCGGCCCTGCAGGCGCAGACCGGGCACCCGGTCCGCTCCGACTACAAGAGTCCCGGCGACCCCGACGTGCTGCCGCAGCCGGACGCGATGATCGTCGCGCCGGCGACCGTCAACACTGTCAACAAGTGGGCCGCCGGGATCACCGACACCCTGGTCCTCGGCCTGCTGGTCGAGGGGTACGGCTACGGCGTGCCGACCGTCGTGGTCCCGTACACGAACAAGATCATGGCTTTGCACCCGGCGCTGCACGAGAGCCTCGCGAAACTGCGGGACTGGGGTGTGCAGGTGCTCTACGGCGAGGATGTCTGCCGTCTCGGCGGCCCGGGCCAAACCGACCGTTTCCGCGGGCAGTTCCCCTGGCGGCGTGCGCTGCAGGCGGTGAACGGGCCGGTGACGGCGGGCAGCCGAGTCGAGCCTGGAGCGGTTTCCTAGGCATATAGAGTTGCTGGTCGTGACCGACTGCACCGAGTGGCACCCCACCGCACCTGACGACGGCGTCGAAGACGAGGGCCAGAAGGGCACGACGGAGCGGGCTCTGTCGTGACAGTCCGCAAGATGGTTGAAGCGCTCGACCAGCGTTACCCGAGAGCCTGGGCTGAATCGTGGGACCGGGTCGGTCTGGTGCTCGGCGATTTCGACCATGCCGTCACCCGGGTCCTGTGCGTCGTCGACTGCGTGCCGGAAACCGTCGAGCAAGCTCTCGACCTGGGCGCCGAACTGATCGTCGCGCACCACCCGCTGCTGCTCAAGCCGGTGTCGTCGATCGCCCCTGACACGTACAAGGGCCGGATCATCCATCGGCTGATCAAGGCGGATGTGGCGCTGTACACCGCGCACACCAACGCCGACGTGGCGAACCCCGGTGTCTCCGACGCGCTTGCCGCGCGCCTCGGCCTGACCACCCTGCGCCCGCTCGTGCCCGCCGAGGGCGCGGCCGCGGGGGAGGGGCGTGGCCTGGGCCGGATCGGCGAGCTTCCGGAACCGCTGTCGCTCGCCGCGTTCACCCGCCTCGCCGCCGCCCGGCTGCCGGCCACCGCGGCCGGGGTGCGCGCCGCCGGTGACCCGGCGCGGATGCTGCGGACCGTCACGGTCTGCGGTGGCGCGGGTGACTCCTTCCTGTCCGCCGCGACGCGGTCGGGCGCCGACGCGTATCTTTGCGCGGACCTGCGTCACCACCCGGTCAGTGAGCATCTCGCCGATGGTGGCCCGGCGCTGCTCGACGTCGCACACTGGGCGAGCGAGCGTCCCTGGCTCGACGACGTGGCCACCTGGCTGCGTGCCGAGTTCGGCGTCGACGTGGTGGTGTCCGACATCGACACCGACCCCTGGACTGTTCAAGCCGTTGCCGCGGATCTCCCGGCTTTCGGAGAGAAGGAGAACCACTCGTGAAGGCCGCCCCGGAAGCCCAGCGCCGCCTGCTCGACCTGCAGGCCGTGGACACCACCCTGGCTCAGCTCGCGCACCGCCGTAAGTCCCTGCCCGAACTGGCCGAGATCGACGCGGTCGCGCGGGAGATCTCCGCGCTCGAGGACGACCGGGTCCGCGCCCAGGTCGTGGTCGACGACCTGGACCGGGACATCAGCCGGCTGGAGAAGGACATCGACCAGGTCCGGCTCCGTAAGGACAAGGACCAGAAGCGCCTCGACGCCGGCGGCTCGCTGCGGGAGGTGGAGGGCCTGCAGCACGAGCTCGCCACGCTCAACCGGCGGCAGTCCGAGCTGGAGGACGCCGAACTCGAGCTGATGGAGCAGCGGGAGACCGCGGAGGCCACGCTCACCGAGGTGCAGGGCCGGATCTCGGCGGCGGTCGCCCGGCGGTCCGAGGCCGAGCGCAAGCGCGACGAGGCCTACGCGGAGATCACCAAGGAGCAGGAGTTCAAGACGGCGTCGCGGGTGCCGCTCGCCGCCGACCTCCCGGCCGACCTGGTCACCCTCTACGACAAGATCCGGACGGAGACCGGGCTGGGCGCGGCGCTGGTCTACGCCGGCCGGTGCGGCGGGTGCCGGATCGAGCTGTACGGCGCCGACCTGAACCGGGTGAAGGCCGCCCCGGCCGACGAGGTGGTCCGCTGCGAGGAGTGCCGCCGGATCATGGTGCGTACCGCGGAGTCCGGCCTATGAGTCTGCACGTGATCGTCGAGGCGGACGGCGGGTCCCGGGGCAATCCGGGACCGGCCGGCTTCGGCGCGGTGGTCAAGGAGGCGGCCACCGGCGAGATCCTGCTGGAGAGGTACGACTCCGCGGGCGTCACCACGAACAACGTCGCCGAGTACTCCGGTCTGATCGCCGGCCTGCGTGCCGCCGCCGAGCTGAACGCGACACGGGTCGACGTGCGGATGGACTCCAAGCTGGTCGTCGAGCAGATGTCCGGCCGCTGGCAGATCAAGAACGCGGGGCTGCGCCCGCTCGCCGCCGAGGCGGCCACCCTGGTCGGCAAGTTCGACGAGGTGACCTTCGACTGGATCCCCCGGGAACGGAACAAGGACGCCGACGCGCTGGCGAACCGGGCGATGGACGAGGCCGCCGGCAAAGCGCCCCGGACCGGACAGCCGCTCCCGTCCGAGAAAGCGCCGGCGACCCCGAAGTCCTGGGCCCCGCCGGCGCTGGAGAACGCCACCCGGATCGCCCTGGTCCGGCACGGCTCCACCCCGATGACAGCGCAGGGCCGGTACTCCGGGCGCGGCGACGTGCCGCTCACCGACGAGGGCGAGGCGCAGGCGATGGCCGCGGCCGGCCGGGTCGCCGGGATCTTCCCGGAGGTGGCGGCGGTGCTGAGCTCGCCGCTGTCGCGCTGCGTGCGGACCGCCGAGCACATCGCCGCGCAGGTGGGTGGCGTGCCGGTCACGGTGATGGACGACCTGATCGAGTGTGACTTCGGCGCGTGGGAGGGCCGCACCTTCGCCGAGGTGCAGGAACGGTGGCCGGCCGAGATGTCGGCGTGGCTGGGTTCGACGAGTGTCGCCCCGCCGGGCGGGGAGTCCTTCCAAGCGGTCGCGAAACGTGTGCGGGGTGCCATGGCGACGGTGCTTTCCGCGTACCCGGGGAAGGCCGTTGTGGTTGTCTCCCATGTCTCACCGATCAAATTGATCCTGCGGGACGCGCTGGCCGCCGGCGACGCGTTCCTGCACCGGCTGTACCTCGACGCGGCGGGGGTGTCCACGATGGATGTCTGGCCGGACGGGAACATCGCGGTGCGGACGGTCAACGAAACAGCCCACCTTCGATAGTTGACCCTGACAGGGCGAGACGTTTAGCTTCCTCGATTAGGAAACTTTCTTCAACGTTTCGCCCTGGAGGGCTCATGCGCGGTTTATCCCGTCGCCTCGTTGCCGTCGCGGCCGCCGCCGCGTCCGTCGTGGCCGCGGCGCCGTCCCCTGCACAGGCTCATTCGCACGGTTCTTCGAAGAAGCACGTCGCTGTCGCCTATTTCACCCAGTGGGGGATCTACGGCCGTGACTTCCAGCTCGCCGACGTCCAGAGCTCGGGGGCGGCGAAGCGGCTGACCCATATCAACTACGCCTTCGGCCCGGTCACCGCGGACGGCGTCTGCGCCTCGGCCGACCCATGGGCGGACTGGCAGACGCCGTTCTCCGCGGAGAACAGCGTGGACGGCGTCGCCGACGTGGCGGAACAGCCGATCGCCGGCAACCTCAACCAGCTCGCCGAGATCAAGAAGAAGAACCCCGGCCTCAAGGCGCTGATCTCGCTCGGTGGCTGGAGCGGCTCGGCCTACTTCTCGGACGCGGTCCTCACCGACGCCTCCCGCAAGAAGCTGGTCAGCTCCTGCATCGACCTCTGGATCAAGGGCAACCTGCCCGGACTCGCCCCGGGCGTCGCCGCCGGCATCATCGACGGCATCGACCTGGACTGGGAGTGGCCGGGATCCTCCGGCAACACCGGCAACATCATCCGGCCCGAGGACAAGCAGAACTTCACGCTGCTGCTCGCCGAGTTCCGTTCCCAGCTGGACAAGCTCGGCCGGGCGAACCGGAAGCACTACGAGCTGACCGCTTTCGTCCCGGCTGCGCCTGCCAAGATCGACGCCGGCTTCGAGGTCGCCAAGGTCTTCAAGTACCTCGACTTCGCGACAGTGCAGGGCTACGACTTCCACGGCACGTGGGAGGCGACGACGAACCAGCAGTCCGCGCTGCGGGTCCCGGCCGGCGCGCCGGACAACCCCGACTTCTCGGTCGAGAACACGATCAACGCGTGGCTCGCCGGTGGGGCGCCGAAGAAGAAGCTGGTCCTCGGCGTGCCGTACTACGGCCAGGGCTGGACCGGGGTCAGCGGCGGCGGGGACGGTCTGTTCCAGCCGGCCACCGGGCCCGCGCCGAGCGTCTTCGGTGGCGGCACCGAGGACTACAAGACGCTGAAGAACCTGCCGGCGCAGGGCTACACCGTGCACCGTGACCTGCGGAACGGGCACGCCTGGCTCTTCGACGGGACGACCTTCTGGACGTACGACGACCCGGCTGTCCTGCTGCAGAAGTCGCTCTACATCCGGGCCAAGGGCCTGGGCGGCGCGATGATGTGGTCGCTCGACGGCGACGACTCCCGGGCGTCGCTGACGAAGGCCATCACGGCCGCGCTCTGACGACGGGTGGGCGGTGCGTCCGTTCGGCGCACCGCCCCGCTCGTTCGGCGCATAGGGGATCGCCTGATCGACCGATGTCTCGTTAGCGTGACGTAGGACACACGCCTGACGGGAGAAATCCATGGACCAGCCCCGTACCGATAAAAGCCCCTGGAACTGGCTGCTGCTCATCCCGATCGTGGTGCCGCTGCTGACGTTCCTCTACAACGCCGACGAGCCGCGGATCGCCGGCTTCCCGAAGTTCTACTGGCTCCAGTTCGCCTTCATCCTCCTCGGCGTCGGAACGACCACGCTCGTCTATCGGATGACGAAGGGCGGACGGCGATGAGAGACCACATCACCGAGATCGTCATCTTCACGCTCCTGTTCCTGCTGGTCAGCGGCATGGGCTTCGTGGCGGCCCGGTGGCGGCGCCCGACCGACATGGCACACCTCGACGAGTGGGGACTGGGCGGCCGCAGCTTCGGCGGGTGGGTCACCTGGTTCCTGGTGGGTGGGGACCTCTACACGGCGTACACGTTCGTCGCCGTGCCCGCGCTGATCTTCGGCGCCGGAGCCGCCGGCTTCTTCGCCGTCCCCTACACCGTGATCATCTATCCGCTCTTCTTCCTGATCCTGATCCGGCTCTGGTCGGTGTCGCACCGGCACGGCTTCGTCACCCCGGCCGACTTCGTGCGCAGCCGGTTCGACTCACCGACGCTCGCGCTCGTCGTGGCGATCACCGGGATCGTGGCGACGATGCCGTACATCGCCCTGCAGTTGATCGGCATCGAGGCGGTGCTGAAGACCATGGGCGTGACCGGGGAGAGCGCGCTCGCCCGGCACCTGCCGATCATCATCGCGTTCGCGATCCTGGCGGCCTACACCTACCAGTCCGGACTGCGGGCGCCCGCGCTCATCGCGTTCGTCAAGGACACGCTCATCTACATCGTCATCCTGGTGGCGGTGCTGTGGCTGCCGTACAAGCTCGGCGGCTGGGGTGCCATCTTCGACGCGGCCGACGCGAAGTTCCAGGCCTCGCCCGCGCCCGGTGACGGGATCCTGCTGAACGCCAACAACCAGGTGCAGTACTTCACGCTGGCCCTCGGGTCGGCGCTCGCGCTCTTCCTCTACCCGCACAGCATCACCGGCGTGCTGGCCAGCAAGAACCGGGACGTCATCAAGCGGAACATGTCGGCGCTTCCGGCGTACAGCTTCCTGCTCGGGCTGATCGCGCTGCTCGGTTACATGGCGATCGCGGCCGGGGTGAAGCCGCTGCCCGGCGCCTCGGCCGGCAGCGTGGACAACAACACCGTCGTGCCGCTCCTCTTCGACCAGCAGTTCCCCTCCTGGTTCGCCGGCATCGCGTTCGCCGCGATCGGCATCGGGGCGCTCGTGCCGGCCGCGATCATGTCGATCGCCGCGGCCAACCTGTTCACCCGCAACATCTACAAGGAGTACCTGCGCAAGGACGCCACCCATGCGCAGGAGGCCTCGGTCGCGAAGATCACCTCGCTGGTCGTGAAGGTCGGCGCGGTCGCCTGCATCGTCTTCCTCGACCCGCAGTTCTCCATCGACCTGCAGCTCATCGGCGGCGTGATCATCCTGCAGACCGCGCCCGCGGTGGTGATCGGCCTCTACACCCGGTGGCTGCACCGCGGCGCCCTGATCGCCGGCTGGGCGGCCGGCATGGCACTCGGCTTCTGGATGCTCTGGCAGATCCCGAACGCCGCCACCGGCCGCGCGCACTTCGGCGGCTCCGCGTTCCCGCTCTCCGAATTCGGGTTCGACACCAAGAAGACCATCTATGTGGGATTCGTTACGGTGATCGTGAACCTCCTGGTCGCGGCATTGGTCACCCTTGCCCTGCGGGCGAGCAAGACCCCTGAGGGTACGGATCACACCGCTCCCGACGACTACTTCGCCGACGAGGGTGACCCGCGGATCGAGAAGCACCGCGACGACACGGCCGTGGACACGGTGTCGTCGACCTAGGAGATCAGTACTTCGTCCGGATGACTGTGGCCGGTCTCGTCGCGCAGCCAGGCGACGAGGCCGGCCGCCATGCTGCGGTAGGTCGTCCCGGTGGCCGGCCAGTCGATGGCCGTGCTCGTCCCGGCCACCGTGACCGTGAGCCGGTCCGGCCGCTGGGTCAGCGTGATGCTCGGTCCGACGCGCAGGGTCGTGCCGGCCGGTAGACAGGCGGCCTCGGTAGCCACGAGCGTGGTCAGGCCGTACCAATCAATGGGGTTGGTGTGGCTCTTTGCTTTTTGTGGTGGTGTTGTCGGCCGGCGTTGCTCCGGTCTCAGCCAGAGGTCCAGGGCCTGGGGGCGGTCGACGACCTCCAGCACCCCGGCGGCGACCGGCCACCCGGCGCTCGGATCCGGGCCGGGCGTCCTCGTCGGTGGCGGGCCCAGCACCTCGGCGATGTCGTCGACGGCGCGGCAGAACGCGTCCCGCCGGTCGAGGACGTCGGCGGTGTCGTGCTCGATCAGGTTCTGGTAGATCGCGGTGACCTCGCCGCGGAACACGAACGCTCCGGCGCCCGCGTCTCCGCCCGCTTTTCGGCCCGCGCCTCCACCGGCTTCCCCGCCCGCGTCTCCACCCGCGCTTCTAGCCGTGCCGAATTCGCAGGTCACCGCGCCCTCGGACGGCTCACGCCACGTCCAGCCGACGGCGTCGACGAGCCGCTCCAGCTCGTCCGCCGACCAGCCCCACTCGAACGTCGCCGCCGCCCGGGCCAGCTCCCTGCTCACGGCCGCCATTGTTCTTTACTCCCGAATAGGAGTGCTACTCACGTCGTCTCCGGTAGCGTCTGCCCCAAGAGTCGCCTTTGTTCCCTCTTCGTTCCGCTTAGGTTCGTGCCTTGATGATGACCCTGACGCAGCAGTTCGCCACCGAGTACGCGAAAGGCGCCGTTCCCGGCATGCTCCGGGCCATCCGGACCACCAAGCGGGCCAACAACCTGATTCTGATCGGCGCGCTCGCCGCCAGCTACCTGCACCAGGCGCACTTCCTGGTCAGCCTCGGCGCCGGCATGTTCTCCTGGATCGTCCCTGCCGTCTTCGACCTGGCCATGCTCTCCATGCTCACCGTCAGCCAGACACCCGGCATGGCCGCGGACGCCAAGCGGGCCGCCATGAAGATCCTGGCCGTCGTCGTGGTCATCTCCGCGGCGGTCAACTTCGCGGCGCCGGGCCCGCTGGGCTTGCGCGTCATCTTCGCGCTGGTGGTGGGCTTGGTGGCCGGTGTCGAATGGGTAGCCGCGAAGATCCGCCCGGACTTCGCCGCCATCGAAGCGCGCGAGGTCGAGGCGACCGCCGACATGCGGCCCGGCCGGCGTCTCGACCCGGAGGTGGCCAAGGCTCGGGCGGCCAAGGCGGCGGCCACCCGGAAGGCCAAGGCCGCGGCGGCCGCCAAGGCGGCCCGGGCGGCGGAGGAGGCGGCGCGGGCGCGGGCGGCGAAGGCGGCGGAGAGAGCACGGGTACGGGCGGAGCAGTCCGAGTTGGATCAGATGCTCAACCAGACGCGGGTGATGTACACCGAGGAAGTGGGAGCCCACCGCGCCTCGTGACGCGGCGTTTCCGTTCCCGCGTTCGTAATCCCGAACCGAATTCGCGCCCGGTGCAGGGCCTTTTTCAATGGCTCGGATGCAGCGTGTTCTGACCCCCTGGTCAGTGCATTGGTGGATTGTCGGCCGGAGTCGGAATTGATCCGAGGGATATCTCTGCGTGCCAAAACGGGAACGCATTCGGTGGCCGCGGAATGCCGTTCCTGGAGGGGGCGATCCGTTCGGTTGCCCTGAGTAATGCTGGCCCCCGCCAAGGCGTCAAATAATCTCACCGTTTCACGCCCTAGCGGTGGGCTAGCATGGCGAAAGCCCAGGCGGCTGGGATAACTTCCCTGGATGAGATGCATAGCGTGTGCCAATGCGGCGGGACTAATCGTCTTCCTCGCCATCCCCGGGATCGTATCCCAGCAGATTGGCGAAGCGCTCCATGAAGGGTTTCGTAAGTCGCTCAAGCGTCTCAGGACCCCAAATGACTACTTCGTCCGCAAGATTCCGAACCTCATTGGCAACTGGAGCGCCGTCCGGAAAGGCGCGCGTAACAGTCGCTCCGAGCTGCTGAACCGTGCGCACAGCCTCAGCGAGGTCTCTATCTCCCGCCATCAGCATGACATGCGAGCATGATCCTTGCTGGACCAGGCGCACCATGTCCAAAACAATAAGACTGTCTACGCCCTTCTGTTGGTAGATGGCTTCGGGTTGGAAATGTCGCATCAGTTCTTGATAATCGATGCCCATCTCCTCGGCGGCCTTGCGAAGCGCCGGCTTGTAGTCGAACTTGCGTTTCTGCAAGTGTCCAAGACCAAGTTGCAGTCCGGGTGAACTCTCCAGTCGTGCAAACTTCTCACGTTGTTGTTGAAACAGCGGAGCGCCGGGTTCGTAGGCGCCGTCGTACCAATAGGCTCGAAGGAAGCGAACGCCCATGCGTAGGGCTGACGCGTGAAGCCAACCCACCAACTCTTCGGGCTCATACATGAGCTCTGGTCTGACTGAGCAGATCGTTCGTGAACAGGAACAGGTGGAACAAGCAGCCGATCTGCTCGTGGAAGCTGCTCTCGGCCAAGGCGGACCCGACAACGTGACGGTGATCCTGATGGATGTCGAGGCAGGGTGATCAGGGTCCGGGTTTTGTGAGAAGTTTCTATACGGGTTCAAGGCGGTCGGCTTCGCCGACCGCTCGCGCTGCCCAAGCAGGGCCGGGCGAAGCCCGCCTCGGCGCCGCCGGCTTTGCCTTGGCGCCGAGGTTGCAGCCCTGCGGCAGGCGCGATTAAGCCCCGGCTATGGCGATCACGATGATCGTTTACAGCCGGGGCTTAATCGTTCGTAGGTCGAGCCGTTGGCGCGAAATGGTTGGTACCTTACGGGGGGCGGACGGCCGAATACGCAGAGTTTCGGAAAGGCTCCCCTGCTGTGATGTTTCCTGCTCAGTATGCGTGACTTAGACCACAATTTAGAAGATCCTTTGAGGTCTCCTAATTGTTGCGGCCTGGCTGTATTACTTAGTGAAGCGGGATGGCTACGCAACATGGTGGCGCACTGTTACCGCGTTTTCTGACACCATACGAGCGAGGGCGATGAGCCGTTGGCCGCTAAGGCGAACGGCACCCGGTGGCTGCCGGATGCCGCTCTCACGTCCAACCACCCATTCCATGGAAGGAAGGTACGCACTATGACTCTAAACCGTCGGTCCCCGGTCCGTAAGCCTGCGTCGATCGAGCAGGGGACGGTCGACACCCGGACTCTGCTGCTGATCGCCATCGCTACCTCGGTGGCGCTTTTGGCCCGCCAGGTTCCCAACCTCGACCAGAGTGTCACGGTTGGTCTCGTGGCGTTCGCGGTGCTGAGCCAGCACACCAAGTAGCACGCCGAAGGGCGCGCAGTTGCCTTACGCGTGGCCCTTTGGCGTCCTCGCCGGACGGGCAGGCTCCCAGGATGAGGCGGCCCAACGGTTTCTTGCGCTGATGGGTTGTCCACTCGGTTCGAAGTCATCCCGGTCGCCTGCCCAGAGGGATGCCAGGCCGAGCCCAGGCGACCGGGATGACTTCTCCGGCCGGCGTTCTTGGCCCCTGCGCCCGAAAGCGGCGAGGTTCACCACCGGCTAGGCGATGCACCAGCTTCAATGACTCATTGTGCTCGTGATGCTACGGCTAGTACTCTCAGGCCGTCTGCTATCTGGAGCTTCGAGCGAAGGATGGTCCATTGGATCTACTGTGGTCATTGGAGCCTGCGACGGCGGCGAAGCATCGCCTATACAAGCGATACTTAGACGCTTGGTGGCCAATTCTTCTTCAGCCTACGCCGGGCAAAGGATATCTGCGACCTAGGGTGACCTATGTTGATGCCTTTGCGGGACCGGGCATTTACGAAGCAGGTGAGGAAGGTTCACCGGTCTTCGCGCTGGACCGTCTTCTGAAACATCAATTGGTCAAACGTATGAATCTGTCGCGCGATCGAGTGCATCTCATCTTCCTCGAAAAGGATCGCCGACGGCATGAGCATCTCTGTAAAGTTCTGGAAGATCGCTTCGGGGAACTCAGTTGTCTTCCGGTCTCCGTTCATCCGTTGCATGGGGAAGCGGGATCGGCTACGTTGCCCGCATTAACCGATCTGTCAGCATGGGGGCATCCAATACTTGGCGTCTTCGATAGCTGGGGGAGTGTCAAGGTGCCGCTAAACGTCATTCAGCGGATCGCTCACAATCGGTCGAGTGAAGTCCTCGTAACATTCGGGCCTAACTGGTTCAGTCGCAGGGAAGCGCTCAACGAGGAACATTTCGATGCCGTATTCGGCGGGCGTGAATTCTGGTCGCCTGCGGAACGTGAGGTCAGGCCGGATGAGAAGTGGAGGGTCTGGCTCAACACCTACAGAGACGCGCTCCGGCGGGCCGGATTCAAGTACCAACTACAGTTCAAGGTCGTCCCTAGAACTGGTCTTCCACTCTATTTGGTTTATGGGACGAACCATGAAAAAGGTGTTGAGGTTATGAAGGAGGCCATGTGGAGCGTTGATGGAGAGGGTGGACTAGGATTCGAAGATCCTCGTACACGAGGAGCCGTTCCTGAAGGGCAGCTTACGCTGTGGTCTGGGATTGGCATGGCCGAACCTGAGCTAATTGAACTCGTACTCCAACGCCTTGATGATGGGCCGGTAACGCTAGAAGGGCTCGGCGAGTGGCTCCTGCTCGAAACGGCCCGCTGGCGACGACAGGACGCGCGTAGAGCGGTGACCGAGCTACTCAAGACTGGCAGTGCCACTCAGGAGTCGCCCGGGCGTCTGCAACGAACGTCCGTTATCAGGCGACGCTAGAGCGCGACGCCTTGGGCATTTCATCCCACGTTCGGCCGTCCAAAAGGCGACCGCCAGCTTTCGGGGTTCTACCACCCCATTGTTTGAAGAAGAATGCCGTGTCGGACTCCGCGCTCTTCTGCCGCAGATATCTCACCCACTCGGGATCGATCGGACGTGCGCCAGCCCCCGACTCTCCACCCACAATCAGCCAGTCGATGTTGTGTAGAGAAAGTTCATCTAGTGGGCCAAGTAGTGGTTCGGCGGAGACGAACCGAACCGAGGCGGGAACGTTTCGTAGGGCGTCTACGCGACCAAGTTGATCTTCTGCCTCGACCGAAACGCCCATCCAGACGTTCTCAGGCCAAGTAAGCTGCGGAGCGATCTTGGCTAGTCTGCTAGCTCGTTTGGTCAACACCTGGTAGGTGTGACGCGGTGTTTCTGCCATGACTTCGAAGACCCGGCGCACATACTCAAGCGGTACCCGGGCGTGAAAAAGATCGGACATAGAATTGACGAACACGACCCGCGGGTCTCGCCATCGGCGAGGGATGTCTAACGCATCTGGATGTAGCGAGACGCCGAAGCCGGGGCCGGAAGTTCTAGGGTCGCCGTCAGTCTGGTACTTCGCTGAGCCCATCGCCTTGAGTCGCTTCGCAAGCGTTAAGGCATAGCAGTTGTCGCATCCAGCCGAAATCTGGTCGCAACCTGTGGTGGGATTCCATGTCGCCTCAGTCCACTCGATCGTGCTGTTAGCAGCCATCGGTGACCACCTCCTTTCCTCTTCATTCTGTCGAACATCCGTTCGCACCGGAAGGGATGTTCGGCATCCAAACGGATACATAGGCCCAACTACACCCAACGAGGGGACAGGGATCCGAGCATGTCACCGTAAGACGGATGCGCGTCACTGTAATCAAGAAGACGCGGTGTGGGTGAAGGAGCGCCATCGCGTGTGATCGCTGGCTTCTACCTGGGGCGTCTCCAGGGCGTCAGGGCGTCTTCAGGGCGTCGAACGCTGACCAAAGTCCGCCAACATTGACCAACGACGCGTATGAATAAGGCCAAGTCAAAACCGCCCCGGTGATCGTGACCTAGAGAGGGCGGCGGACGAGTCGGCCTGTACGCCGGATTCTGCGTAGTGCATGCAGGCTGATCAGGCGTTTCACTGGTCATCTCGGCCGTGGGGCCATGGCGGGGCCATCAGCAGCCCGATCATGTTGTCGAGCGCGGTCCGGGCGCGGCCCTGGCTGGACTGCATCAGGTGGGTGTAGACGCGCAGCGTGAAGGCCGGATCGGAGTGGCCAAGCCACTCGGAGATGGCCCGGATGTTCTCACCGGCGTCGAGCAGCGTGGAGACGAACAGGTGCCGCAGCGCGTGCATGCCGTTGGTGCGGGTCCGGTCCAGGCCGGCGGCGGCGATGGCCGGATGCCAAGACAGTTTGTTGAACGTGGTCCGGTTGAGCGCGCCGCGGCGGCTGGTGGTGAAGACCAAGTTCACCGTGACCTCCTCACCGCGGAGCGGGTCCTCCCAGGGCAGAGTGACCGGGACCGGCTCGAACTCGGCCAGGTGGGTTTTGATCTCACGGGCCACCGAGGCCGGCAGCAGGGTCTGCCGCTCCTTGTCGTTCTTCGGAAGCCCGAACACCAGCCGGGACCGGACCCGCTTGACCTGACGGCGGATGGTGAGCCACCCACCGTCGAAGTCGAAGTCCTCCGGTGCCACGCCGAAGATCTCGCCTTGCCGAGCGCCGCAGCCACCACCGAGATCCACCGTGCAGCGGTAGCGCGGAAGCAGGGCGGCGCGGATCGCGGCGACGGTCGGTGGCGTCCAGGGCACGACCTTGCGGGGGATCGGCTGAGGCTGAGTGACCGACTTTGCCGAACACGGATTCTTAGCGATCAACCGGTCGTCGACGGCCGCAGTCATGATCGCGCTCAGGTGTGAGAAGCAGACCGAACGGGTGGCAACCGCGAGCACACCCACGAGGCTGCTATCCCACTCGCGGACGTCACTCGGCCTAAGGAGGGTGGGTCGGGCGGACGGTGCCGACCTGGTGGTAAGCCTGGGGGAGCAAAGGTACTTCCGGAATCGGATTACCGAGAGTTGATGCCGCCGGCTAGGACAGCTTCTTCATCAAGGCCCACGTACCAAGAACGGCACATGCGCCGCCAAGCGCATTGACGTGGTGATCTATAAACTTCTCTATGTCGAATGCGGGATCGACTGCCTGGAGATAACTCGCTATGTGTTGAACTACTGCAATAGCGATGTAGCAGGTGACTAAGATCGTCCACGCCCGCTTCAGATCCACGTCACGGGTCGTGGTTCCTGCTGCGCTAATAGTCATCTCAGATGTCGTGGGCGAAGGAGCCGAATCCTGCTCGGAACGACCTGCGACACGCGTGCCGGCGAGATTGAAATTGAGTTCGTCTGTCGAGATTGCATCGACGAGTTCTTGGTGCAGGTTCGAGATCGCACCGAGGACGCTACTGGAGTCTCGGCGCGAAGAGACTGCGCTGAGCACTCGATCAATCGCTTCTCGGGCCAGGCGGCGGGCCTGTGGGCTGGAGAGGAC
>NZ_JBEZZR010000015.1:55262-179916 GCF_040639325.1 Actinoplanes sp. NPDC023936
CGGATTCGGTGATCCCGTCGAGCTGGGACAGGTCCATTTGGCGGATGCGAGTGCTCATCGCTTCTCGGGCCAGGCGGCGGGCCTGTGGGCTGGAGAGGACGGATTCGGTGATCCCGTCGAGCTGGGACAGGTCCATTTGGCGGATGCGAGTGCTCATCGCTTCTCGGGCCAGGCGGCGGGCCTGTGGGCTGGAGAAGACCGATTCGGTGATCCCGTCGAGCTGGGACAGGTCCATCTGGCGGATGCGAGTCCCGGAACCGAATGCTTCGCTCAGCAACGCCATTTGATCCTCCCATGGGTCAGTCGCACTAGTGTACGACCCGCACTCCGTCTGGTGGATCACTGAGATGGGGGATCTTCGGGCCACCTCGGGGCCATGGGGCCATCGCAGGGCCATCGAATGCTGCCCGGTGTCGACCGGTGATAACCAACGACGCTTATGGATAAGCCCATTTCAGCGCCGCCCTAAAGACCGTGACCTTGAGGGCGGCGGACGAGTCGGCCTGTACGCCGGATTCTGTGGCCGGGACTGTTGTCCCGGTGGCGGCCATCCATCTAGGCCTGCCGTTGCCGGCAGGCTCGAGCAGCCTACCCGCAGGCTCGGGCGAGCAGCCCTCGAACGCCTGCGCCGGCCGTTGCCTTGCGGCAGCGGCCTTGCTTGGCCTTGCTCCGGGTGGGGTTTACCTAGCCACCCCGGTCACCCGGGGTGCTGGTGAGCTCTTACCTCACCGTTTCACCCTTACCGGCCCCGAGCCTGAGCTCGTGCCGGCGGTTTGTTTTCTGTGGCACTTTCCCGCGGGTCGCCCCGGGTTGCCGTTAACAACCACCCTGCTCTGCGGAGTCCGGACGTTCCTCGGCGATGCCATGATGGCACCGACGCGGCCGCCCAGCCGACTCGTCCGTCGCCCCGCAATGCTACGTGCCGGGACGTGGGCGCTGGTGCGCCGGGGCCGGTCAGCGCGGTACGGCGGTCGGCTGTCCGCGCGGCGGTCGGCTGTCCGGGCCGCGCTCGTGATCGTCACCGGGCGTGCTGGCATTAGAGGTGAAGCCGGCGCTTTGCGGAAACGCGCGGACGTTCCCGGCCCCGCAGAATGACGCGAAGCAGCAACGCTCCACCGTTTCCGGCCACTCACCGTGACGGCGGAGGGATTGGGGTGCGGCTCCGGAAAGCGGGCGGGGCGACGGCCGTACCCTATGCGGTCTTTGGGCGGTATGCCCAGTGCCACGACTCGCGCGGCACGTTCTCGACGAAGCCGTAGTCCTTGGCGTGCTGGCGCATCCACGAGAGTGCCTTCGCGTTCAGGTCCAGGTCAGTGGCCATGCCCCAGCCGTGCTCGCTGGTGCCGGGCTTGGCGGCCAGGCCGCCCTGGGAGTACAGACCCTTGCGGCGGGCCAGGTCCACCTGTTCGGCGTAGGGGCGGTACGAGTCAGTTATGCCGATGTTGACGCCTTCTCGCTTGGCGTCCTCGATCATGCGGTTCAGGTTTTCGGCCGCCGGGGCCCAGAGTTTGTGGCGGGTGTCGCCGACCTGCCCCAGGGCCCCTTCCGGGATCTTGCCGTTGCCGTAGGCGGCCAGATCTTCCGGAACGCCCTTGCTGTTCAGTTTGTACGTCGTGTCCGCTGCGCCCGTTCCGGTGGCAGTGGTCATGGCCGACTGCAGGTGGCTGGCGAAACTGGCGCTGCTCGTGGTCCCCGAGCCGGACGTGGCCGTCCGCGTCTGCGTGGCGGTGGCCTGCTGGGTCTGCATTGAGATGATCCGGCTTTGGATGTCCGCGATGCGCTGGTTCACTCCTTCGATACCCATGTAAGAACCGTTCGGCTCCCGGGCCGAAACCTGAGGCCTCCGTCGGAAAAAGAAGCCTGAGGCCTCCGTCAGAAAAAGGAGGCCTCAGGAGCGGAGAGAAGGATCAGGAGACCGAGGCCAGGTCGATCGTGTGCTGGGTGTGCGCGATCTTCGCCTGGAGGTACCGGACGTTCGCGGCCGACGTGTGCACGCCGGTGGGGCGGACCTCGCGGACCTCGACCCCGAGGTCACGCAGCTGGCGGGACTTGTCGGGATTGTTGGTGAGCAGGTCGACCGCTGTCGCTCCGAGGGTGCTGAGCATCTGCGCCGCGGCCGTGTAGTCGCGCTCGTCGTCGGCGTGGCCGAGCGCCCGGTTCGCCTCGTAGGTGTCCATCCCGAGGTCCTGGAGCGCGTACGCGTCGAGCTTCGCGTACAGGCCGATGCCCCGGCCCTCCTGGCGCAGGTAGAGCAGGTAGCCGCCGGTGGTGGCGATCCGCTCGACGGCCTCGCGCAGCTGGGGGCCGCAGTCGCAGCGCTGCGAGCCGAAGACGTCGCCGGTCATGCACTCCGAGTGCATCCGGACCAGGGGCACACCGGCCCCGCTGACGTCACCGAGCGCGAGGGCGAGGTGCTCCTTGCCGTCGGCGAGGCCGGTGAAGGTGATCACCTCGGCGGTGGTGCGGTAGCCATCGGCGAACTCGAGCGGAACGGTGACGCGCGTACGAACCGGCATGCCTTCTCCCCTGCACTTGATGCTTCAAGTGAGGTACGGATCGACTGCCCGTTCCGGTTCATGAAGAGGGGGAGGTTGCTTTTTCGGTGATCCCGAGGTCGATCTCGGAGGTGCGGTCGCTGCGGTTCGGCAGGATGTTGGTGATCAGCACGATCAGGCAGCCGATCACCGCGTACAGGGTGAGAACCAGCAGGTGGCTGCCGATCGCGGCGTCCGGGAAGTAGAGGTTGTCGCGGACCGCCTGGACGCCGGCGCCGGTCGGCAGGTTCTCGCCGAACACCCGCCCGAAGGTGGGCAGGAACTCCGGCAGGATGCTGGCGCCGGAGATCACCGTGCCGATCGTGAAGTAGAAGATGCCGACCAGCGCGCCGGCCGGGCCGATCAGGGCCACCGCGCCGGCCGTCGAGCCGGTGATCGCCAGCGAGATCAGCGAGAAGATCAGCAGCATTTCCATCTGGTTCGCGCCCTCGCCGACGTTGAACCAGCTCATCGACCAGAGCACCGCGGCGGCCGAGCCGATCGCGTAGAGGATCAGCAGGCCGAGGTGGGCGACGCCGCGCTTCCAGGAACGCCGGGCCTTCGGGATGAGCCGGCCCAGGCCCATCGAGGCGATCGAGCCGCCCAGCGACAGGGCCTGGGTGAGGAAGCCGAGCGAGACGCCGTTCACGTCGTCGGCCGGCAGCGGCACCACGTCGGTGACCGACGGGGGAGTGATCAGCGCCTGGGCCTGCGCGACGGTGATCTCGGAGGATTCCCCGGCGAGCGCGGTCAGCTCGGTAGCGGTCTGCTGCTGCATCACGGTCGTGTAGGTGGTGCGCAGCAGGGTCGCGGCGGAGGCGCCGGCGGCGCTCGCGACGTAGAGCATCGGCTGGTCGCCGGTGAGATCGAGGCCGCCGTAGATGTCGCGTTCCCGGATCGCGGTGGTGAGCGCGTCCGCCGAGCCGAAGTTCCGGACCTCGAACTTGCTCTCCGATTCCAGCATCGTGGTGACCTGCTCGGCCTGCTCGCCGGTGGCGAGCAGGCCGACCGGCAGGTGGTGCGGCGCGGCCTTGTGCCCCATGCCCAGGTAGTACGCGGTGAGCAGCAGCTGCACGAGCATTCCGACCACGCAGACCGCGAGGGCGAAGCGGCGGAAACTGGTCACGTCCCGAGCTTCGCAGCTGGAGCGGGCGAATCAGGCCAGATCGGATGGATTCGTGTTCGCCCCGCAGAGCAGCACCGCCACCTTCTCCCCGGGCTGCGGCACGTAGGCCCGGGACAGCAGCGCTGCCTGAGCCGCGGCGGTGCCGTGCTCGACCACGATCCGGTAGTCGTCCCAGAGCCGGCGACGGGCCTCGACGATCGCGTCGTCGGTCACCAGCACCGAGGTGATCTTCGCGTCGGCGGCCAGCTCGAAGGCGATCCGCCCGGCCTGCCGGGCGCCCAGCGAGTCGGCGGCCACACCGGAGACCGGGACGTCCACCGGCTCGCCCCGCTCCAGCGCGGCGTGCAGGGCGCAGGACGTCACCGGCTCGACCGCGACCACGTTCACCCGGTCGCGCAGTGCGGCGATCACGCCGGCGATCAGGCCACCGCCGCCGACCGCGACCAGCACGGTGTCGAGCTCCGGCAGCTGCTCGACGAGTTCGGTGCCGATGGTCCCGTTTCCGGCGACCATGTCCGGGTCGTCATAGGCATGGCAGAACAACGCTTGGGTACGTTCCAACGCTGCCGCATATGCCTCGGCGTACTCACTTCCGGTCTGCACGACCCGCGCGCCGAGCGTGCCGAGCTTCGCCACCTTGACCGCCGGTGCGGTGACCGGAACGAACACCTCGGCCGGGACGCCGAGCTCACGCGCCGCGTAGGCAGCCGCCAGGCCGGCGTTGCCACCGGACGCCGCGACCACCCCGGCGGCCGGCAGGTCGCCCCGCTCGGCCCCGGCGAGGATCTGGTTGAACATGCCGCGGGTCTTGAACGAGCCGGCGTGCTGCAGGTATTCGAGCTTGAACCAGCGGTCCGGCCCGGCGGCGACCACCGGGGTACGCCGGATCCGGCCGTCGATGCGCTTCGCCGCAGCCCGCACATCCTCCAGATTGATCATGGGATCAGCCTAGGCGGCGCTCCAGCTCACCTGGCTCGACGGGACGGGTAAGCGTTCTCCCACGAGCAGGGCCAGGTCGAGTAATCGGTTCGAGAAACCCCACTCGTTGTCGAACCAGCCACGCACCTTCACCCCGCCGTCCGCGGTGGTCTGGGTGCCGGACGGGTCGAAGAGGCAGGACGCCGGGTTGTTCTTCACGTCGATCGAGACGGTCGGATCCGGGTCGTACGCCAGGATGCCCCGCAGCGGACCGGCCGCCGCTTCGGCCATCGCCCGGTTGACCTCCTCGGCCGTCACCGGCCGGTCGGTCTGCCCGGAGATCTCGGCGAGCGAGCCGATCGGGGTCGGCACGCAGTAGTAGCTGTAGCGCATCTCGCCGATCTCGGGCAGCGCGACGCGGACCAGGTCACCGACCACGTAGTTGTGCGGGATGATGCTCTCCCCGGTGGCCCGGCCCAGCCGCGGGTCGTCCCGGGACGTGCCGAGCACCGAGTCCTGCACCCGCTGCCAGCCCTGGGTCGCGAGCATCACCGAGGTGTGCACCGACCGCAGGCCGAACCGGTCGAGCAGCACCTTCGCCATCACGGTCAGCGCGTTGACGCCGCATGAGGCCGGCGAGACGACGTCGTGCACGGCAGGGTCGTAGCTGTTGTGGTTCGCGCCGAACACCAGGAACGCGTCCGGGTCGTCGGCCGACGCGCTGATCACCACCTTGCGGGCGCCGCCGTGGGTGATGTGCGACCGCGCCGCCGTCCCGGCCCGGAACCGGCCGGTCGCCTCGATGACGACGTCCACCCCCTCCTCGGCCCAGGGAATCCGTTCCGGCCGCTCATGGTGGTACGCGCGGATCGCGTGGTCGTTCACCACCAGGTATTCGCCACGGGCGGTCACCGTCCCCGGAAACGCGCCGCGGACGCTGTCCCTCCGCAGCCCGTAGGCAAGCTTCTCGGTCGACGCGATATCGTTCACCGCGGCGATCTCGACGTCGGTTCGCGGCATCGCGGCCACAATCCGGGTCAAGCTTTTTCCGATCCGCCCGAGCCCGTTGATCCCGATCGCGACAGTCATCGAGCGCTCCTCGACTCCGGATGCTTTGTCAGCATTTCCCCCATGACCAGGTCGCCCCGTTTACCTTAGGGTCCACCCCGCGTCACGACACCGACACTATGAGTTGTGCAAGTTGCACGTCAACGGACGACATTCTCACACCGCTCCAGCGACGGACATCAAAGCCTCAAAAGCACTGTGGACTGACTTACGGCATGCTGTGGACGTGCCTATCCTCGTCTCGCACGCTGTCCCCGACGGGCCATGGGCGCGGTGGATCACCGACGAATTGCGCGCGGCAGGTTACTCGGTGGAGGTGCACTGTGCACGTTCCGACTTCGCGGATCGGCTAGCAGTCGCGCTTTCCGGCTCTGAGCCGGTGATCGTGCTGCTCTCCGCCGAGCACCCCGGTACCACTGCGGATTGGCAACGGGTGTCCGCCTCCGGTGGCCGGTTGATCCTGCTGCGCGTGGACGCCTCGGCGCCGCCGCTGCCCGGTTCGCACGGTCTCGACGGCCTCGGCGAGGAGGAGGTACGAGAGTTGCTGCATACCCTCGTCGTCATCCGATCGAGTTGACCGGAGACGACAGGTTTGAAGCCGCTCCGATCCCGGTACTCCGCCGCTGGCGCTGCTTGATCTCGCACCGGCTTGATCTCGCACCGGACTTCCCTCCCGGCCGGATGGCGACCGGCCGGTCGGTGGCCCGGCGGCGGACCGCACCCCCGCCGCCGGGCTCCCGGCCGAACTACCCGAGGAAAGCCCGATAAAACAGCAGCAGGCCGATGGCCGTGCCGAACGTGACGATCACGTACCGCAGGACATGCGCCGGCATCCGGCGGGCCAGCCGGGCCCCGGCGTACCCGCCGACGATCGTGGCCGGGGCGAGCGCCAGCACCGCGGCCCAGTCCACGTCCGCGAAGAGCGCGAAGACCAGCACCGTGACCAGGCCGACCGTCGCGGACAGCACGTTCTTCAACGCGTTGATCCGCTTCAGCGGCTCGTCCAGGATCAGTGCGAGCGCCGCCACGTACATGACGCCCAGCGCCGCTCCGAAGTAGCCGCCGTAGACGGCGCCGACGAACACCACCAGCTGTAACGTGACCGCCGCACGCCGTGGCGACATCGACCGGGGATGCCCGACCAGGCCGCGCAGCCGCTCCTGGAACGCCAGCGTCGCCGCCGCGCCCAGAACCAGGAACGGCACCACCACCTCGAACGCCCGGGGCGGGGTGAGCAGCAGCAGCGCACACCCGGCCGCCGAGCCGAGCACCGCCGCGACCAGGGCCCGGCGCACCCGGCTGCCCTGGCCGGCGAGGTCCGCGCGGCTGCCGGCGACGCTGGAGACGTAACCCGGGAAGACCGAGACCGAGTTGGTCACGTTCGCGTCGATCGACGGCAGGCCGGTGGCGATCAGCGTCGGGAACGTGATCAGGGAGCCGCCGCCGGCGATCGCGTTGACCGCGCCGGCCGCGACACCGGCGGCCACCAGCAGCAGGATGTGCGTGAGATCCATGGTGCGAGTGAATCTACGGGCTTTCCGGGTACGGTGCTCCGGCCGTACCCAAGCGGGGGTGTGACGGAGGGACGGCGCCGTCAGGCGCGGCAGATGATCTCGCCGTGCGGGATCGCGAACCAGCCGTCGGGGTCGTCGGCCCAGCGTCGCCAGCCGGCGGAGATGCGGCGCAGATCAGTTTCGGTCGCGGCACCCGTGCGAAGTGCGGTGTCGGCCATATCCGACTTGAGGATGCGATCGGCCCACATGCCACCCCACCACTGGCGGTCCTCGTCGGTGGCGAAGCACCAGACGCTCGCGGTCGCTGTGATGTCGGTGAAACCGGCGGCGCGGGCCCAGGCCAGCATCCGCCGGCCGGCGTCCGGCTCGCCGCCGTTGCCCCGCGCCACCCGCTGGTAGAGGGCCAGCCACTCGTCGACCTCGGGGACCAGCGGGAACCAGGTGAACGCCGCGTAATCGCTGTCCCGGGCCGCCACCAGGCCGCCCGGACGGGTGACCCGGCGCATCTCGCGCAGCGCCGCGACCGGATCGGCGACGTGCTGCAGCACCTGATGGGCGTGCACCACGTCGAACGTGTCGTCCGGGAAGTCCAGCGCGTGCACGTCACCCACCGCGAAGTCCACGTTCGGCAGGCCGCGCCGGCCGACCTCGGCGCGCGCCAGGTCGAGCGCCTCGGCGGTGCGCTCCAGCGCGGTGACCCGGCCGGGTGTGATCTGGGTCGCGAGGTCCGCCGTGATGGTGCCGGGGCCGGATCCGACGTCCAGCAGGGAAATTCCGGAGGAAAGATGCGGCAGGAGGTAGGCCGCCGAATTCTCTGCGGTGCGCCAGCGGTGGGAGCGCAAGACCGACTCGTGATGTCCGTGCGTGTACGTCGTCATGCCGTCGAAGCTAGCCCCGCTGTCCCTAATTGTGAGACATGCTTCCCACATTTTGAACAACCAGATTTCTTGGTACGCAGTTCAGGCCGTATTTTGTTGTCCATGAGGATCGGCATCGTCGGCGCGACGGGACAGGTCGGTGGCGTCATGCGCCGCATCCTGGCCGAGCGCGCCTTCCCCGTGGACCAGCTTCGTCTCTTCGCCTCCGCGCGTTCCGCGGGCCGCACCCTGCCGTGGGGGACCGGCGAGGTGACCGTCGAGGACGCGGCGACCGCGGACTACAGCGGTCTCGACATCGTGCTCTTCTCGGCGGGCAAGGGCAGCTCCAAGGAGTACGGGCCGCGCGTCGCCGAGGCCGGCGCGGTCGTCATCGACAACTCCTCCGCCTGGCGGATGGACCCCGACGTCCCGCTCGTCGTCGCCGAGGTGAACCCGGACGCGGCGCGGAACCGTCCGAAGGGCATCATCGCCAACCCGAACTGCACCACGATGGCGGCCATGCCGGTGCTGCGGCCGTTGCGCGACGAGGCCGGTCTCGTCGCGATGGTCGCCACCACGTACCAGGCGGTCGGCGGCGCCGGGCTCGCCGGGGTGGCCGAGCTCGACGAGCAGGTCAAGAAGGTCGCCGACCGGGCCACCGAGCTGACCCACGACGGTTCCGCCGTGGAGTTCCCCGAGCCCCGGATCTTCCCGAAGCCGATCGCGTTCAACGTGATCCCGCAGGCCGGCTCGTTCGTGGACGACGGCTCCGGCGAGACCGACGAGGAGCAGAAGCTCCGCAACGAGAGCCGCAAGATCCTCGACCTGCCGGAGCTGCTGGTCTCCGGGACCTGCGTGCGGGTGCCGGTCTTCACCGGCCACTCGCTCCAGGTGAACGCCCGCTTCGCCCGCCCGCTGTCACCCGCTCGTGCTCGTGAGCTGCTCGCGACCGCGCCCGGCGTGGAGCTCTCCGACGTGCCGACCCCGCTGCAGGCGGCCGGTCGCGATCCGTCCTACGTGGGCCGGATCCGGGTCGACCCCACGGTGGAGAACGGCCTCTCCTTCTTCATCTCGAACGACAACCTGCGTAAGGGCGCCGCTCTGAACGCCGTGCAGATCGCCGAGCTGGTCGCCGCCGAGCTCCGCTGATTCACTCCGTCGTTTATGAACTGCCCCGGTTTCGGCCGGGGCAGTTCTTTTTTGCATGGAAATTTGGGACTTTTTGCCCGAATCGGTAGCGCATGGCCGGTTTTAGCGGCACAGTGATGGAATGAACGACAGTGGGCTCGGCGGGGCAGGGTACTTCTGGTGCCTCCGCGACCACCGGGTTGAGAGCGGCGACCAGGTGTGTCCCGCCCAATTCCGGCTCGGCCCCTACGCCACGGCCGACGAAGCGACGCGGGCACTCGACACCGTCGAGAAGCGCAATGCCGAGTGGGATGCCGAGGACGCCCGCTGGACAGGGGAAGCCAGCTAAATGCACGGACTACTCCGGCCGTCGAATCGTTGAGCCGCAGTAGAGCCGTCTCCAGGCGCAGACGTGCCCGCAGTCATTCGCAAGGAGGAACACCTCGATGCCCGCTGCCAAAAAGGCAACGATGAGACCCGCCGCGTCCGTTCGGGGAGCGGTTTCCGGTAACGCTGTGCCCGCCGCTCGTGGCGGTTCCAAGGCCGTCAAATCCTCGGCTAAGTCCTCGGGGTCGTCGGCATCCAAGTCGCGGGTCACCGCTCGGGTTCCTGAGGACAAGCCGGTGGTCAAGTCCAGTCGTGTGGGTGCTTCGGTGGGCCGCGCGAATGCTTCGGTGAGCAAGGCTCCCGGGGGGAAGGCCGCCGGTGGGAAGGCCGCCGGTGGGAAGAAGGCCGCTGCTGTCGCGCCCAAGAGTGCCGCCGCGCCGAAGGTTGCCGCCGGAAAGGGCGCTGGGGCGAAGGTCGTCGCGGCCAAGTCCAAGGTCGCTCCGGCCAAGGCCGCCCGGGGTGCTGGGAAGGCCGCGGCGGTGGCTCGGGCTACGGCTGGGGCTACGGCTCGGGCTACGGCTGTGGCGCCCAAGCAGGCTGTTCGGAAGGCTGAGGTGGTGCCTGCCGCCAAGCGGACCGCCGGAGCGAAACCGGCTGTGGTGAAGCAGAAGAAGGCGTCCGCCTCCGGGTCTGCCTCCGCACCGAAGGTCGCTGTGGTGAAGCAGAAGCGTGGCGGCGCGCCCAAGCCGGTGGCCGCTCCGAAGGCCGTGGTGCCGGCCGCCCGGTCCGGGCGGGCGGCGGTGAAAACCGGCGGCGCGCGGCCGGCCGGGACGCGGCGGGTGGCCGCGGCGATGAGCTCGCATCCGCAGGGGCAGGTCACGGTCTCCACCGAGGATCTGCGGAAGATGGACGAGGTCGATCCGAGTCAGATCGAAGACGTGCCGTTCGCGGGTGGATGGTTTCCACGGCACTCCGGGCCGGCGATGCCGCACTCCGATTCGGACCAGTGGGGATCGGACCGGCCGGACCTGGAGGCGCTCGGGTCCGGAGGGGAGCGCCACGGGGACGAGCCGGGACCCGGGCGAGGCGGGGATGGGCCGTCGGATGAGCCGTCGACCGAGGATGATGCCCTCGAGCCCGAGGGCGATTTGTCAGGGTCTGAGGTGGTTACCGCTGAGGATGGCGAGGTTGCGGCACCGCCGGTTTCCCCTGACCTTGCGGATGTGGAGCTTCGGCGCAACGGGGCTTCCGCTGGGGTGGGGATGGGTGGTGCTTCGTCCCCGGTTCGGTCCGGTGGGGCCCGGGTCGCCAAGGCTGGTCCAGCTCGGACGACCGGAGCCAAGGTGGCGCGTGCGTCGGGGGTGGGCGCCAAGAAGGCTGCCGGGGCGGGAGTGACTGCGGCGGCTGCTTCCCCGGCGACCGCGCCTCGGGCGACGGGTACTAAGACGGCTGCCTCCGGTGTGAAGGCGACGGCTGTCAAGGCCGGCGGTTCCAAGGCGGCTGCGGCTAAGGCGGGGGCTGCCAAGACGACTGCTTCGCGGGCTGCGGCGGGTGCGTCGCGGGCTGCTGCTAGTGCGTCGCGGGCTGCCGCGACTGCTTCGCGGGCGGCCGGAACCAAGGCTGCTGCGGCCAAGGCTGGGGCTGGGGCTGGGGCTGTGGCTGGTAAGGCCGCGGGTAAGAAGGCGACCACGGCGAGGTCGGCGGCTGCCAAGGCGACGGTTTCCAAGGCTGCGGCGGCCAAGGCTGCGGCTGCTCCGGGTGCTAAGACGGCGGGTGCCAAGACGGCGGGTTCCAAGGTCGCGGCTACGAGGGCGACTGCGGGGGCGACGGCGGCCAAGACCACGGCGGCCAAGGCCACGGGAGTCAAGACCACGGGAGTCAAGGCCACTGCGGCTAAGACGACTGCGGCTAAGAAGGCTGTGGCCGGCGGTGGCGCGGCTGCGAAGAAGGCGGCCGTCAAGACGACGGGAGCGGCCAAGGTCACTGCTGCCAAGCGGACGCCGGTCAAGACGGCCGCAGCGAAGACGGCCACGGCTAAGGCCACCGCTGCGAAGAAGACCGCTGCGAAGGCGACCGCTGCGAAGGCGACCGCTGCGAAAACCGCGGCAGCGAAGAGCACCGCAGCGAAGAGCACTGCGTCCAAGAGTGTCGCCAAGACCGCGGCCACCAGGACCACCGCTAAGACTGCGGCCGCCAAGACCGCGGCCTCCAAGATTGCCGGCACCAAGGCGACAGCCACAAAGGCATCGGCATCGAGGCCAACGGCTGCGAAGGCGGCGGCCACCAAGGCGACAGCTGCGAGGGCAGCGACTGCGAAGACCGCCGCAGCTAAGGCGACCGCTGCGAAGAAGAGTGCGAAGACCGCCGCGACTAAGGCATCTGCGGCCAAGGCCACCGCTGCCAAGGTCACCGCTTCCAGGGCCACGCCTGCGAAGGCGACCACGGCGAAGGCCACAGCCGCGAAGAAGGCGACGAAGACGGCCACGACCAGGACGCCCGCGACGAAGGCAGCCGCGACCAAGACGGCCGCGACCAAGACGGCCGCGACCAAGGCGACCAAGGCGGCGACCGCAAAAGCGACGGCCACGAAAGCGACCACCGCCAAGACCACAGCCGCCAAAAAGGCCACGAAGACGGCCACCACCAAGGCCACCGCGACAAAAGCCACCGCCACCAAGGGCACCGCGACAAAAGCCACCGGGACAAAGGCCACGACCGCAGCCGCCAGGAAAGCCACCGCGGCCAAGGCCAACGCCAAAGCGACCACCGCCCGGAAAGCCACCACCACGGGAACTGTCGGCCGGACTTCCGCCAACAAATCGGCTGCGGCCAAAGCGAGCAGCCCCGCTGCCAACGTGGCCAAGGCGACTCGGGTCACCCGTACCACTGGGGTGAATGCCAGATCTCGCACCGCCGAGCCGGTGAAAGCGACGCGCAAGCGATAGCGACGGACGCGGGCCACGCCGAACGGCGTGGCCCGCGGCGCATTCCCCGGCCTGGTAGGAATGTCGGGTGCCGACCAAAAAGGTGATAGCGCCCCAGATCGACTTCTCCGGGATGCGGCGGGAACTGCGGTTGCCGGAGGAGTTCCCCGCTGCCGTGCTCGCCGAGGCGGACGCGGCCGCGCGGGACACCACGCTGCCGGGGACGGACCGAACCGATGTGCCGTTCGTGACGATCGATCCGGCTTCGTCCCGCGACCTGGACCAGGCGATGCACCTGAGCCGGCGCGCCGGCGGCGGTTACCGGGTGCGATATGCGATCGCGGACGTCGCCACGTTCGTTGCGCCGGGCGGTCCGGTCGCGCAGGAGAGTTGGGTACGGGGTCAGACCGTCTACCTCCCCGACGGCCGCATCCCCTTGCACCCGCCGGTGCTCAGCGAGGGTGCGGTGAGCCTGCTCCCGGACGCTGACCGTGCCGCGGTGCTGTGGACGATCGACCTGGACGCCGACGGTGCGACAGTCGCTGTCGCGCTGGAACGGGCGCGGGTCCGCAGCCGGGCGAAACTCGACTACGACAGCGTGCAGCAGCAGGTCGACGCGGGCGCCGCGCCGGAGTCGCTGGCGTTGCTCCCGGAGATCGGCGCCCTGCTCGCGCGGCGCGCCGCGGATCGGGGCGCGGTGAACCTTCCGCTGCCGTCCCAGGAGCTCGAACGCGACGGTGACGGCTGGCGGCTGGTGCTCCGGGCGCCGCTGCCGGTCGAGGAGCACAACGCGCAGATCTCCCTGCTCACCGGGATGGCCGCGGCGAGCATGATGCTGGCCGGCGGCATCGGGCTGCTGCGCACGATGCCGGCCCCGAAGCCGGAGGCGGTGGAGAAGCTGCGCGCCGCCGCTGCCTCGCTCGGCATCGCCTGGCCGTCCGGCGCCTCGGTGGGCACGGTGGTCGCCGCCGTGGATCCGGCGAATCCGCGTGGGGCGGCTTTCCTGGAGCAGGCGGCCGACCTGCTCCGCGGGGCGGCGTACACGGCTTTCGGTGTGCAGCCGGCCGACAGTAATGCCGGTAACGGCAACGGTGGTAACGGCAACGGTGGCAACGGCAACGGCGGCAACGGCAACGGCGGCAACGGCGGCAACGGCGGGAGTGTGGTGCCGGGCGTGCCGGAGCTGACCGGGCACGGCGGGGTGGGCGCGCCGTACGCGCATGTCACGGCGCCGCTGCGACGGCTCGCCGACCGGTACGCGACGGAGATCTGCCTGGCGCTGCACGAGGGCCGGCCGGTGCCGGACTGGGCCGTCGAGGCGCTGCCCCGGCTGCCGAAGGCGATGTCGGCCACCGACCGGATCGCCTCGGCCGCCGACCGGGGCGCGATCGACCTGGCCGAGGCGGTGCTGCTGGAGCACCGGGTGGGCGAGACGTTCGAGGCGGCCGTGCTGGACCGCGAGGAGCCGTCCGAGAAGCGCCCGCCGCAGGGCACGATCGCCATCGACGACCCGGCCGTCCGAGCCCGCTGCCTGGGCGACCTGCCGCTGGGCCGGCGCGTCCCGGTCCGCCTGACCACAGCCGACCCGGCATCCCGAACGGTCCGTTTCGAGGCGGCCTGACCCTACAGGCGAATCGAAGCAGGTCGCCGCGATGGTCTTGTGCGCGAGCATCGAAAAGCGAGATCATCACGCATGCTCGACTCCTCACCCGAGGATGACACGACCTCACCGACCGTTTCCATGCCGCGTTTCGTCGGTCGCGATCGGGAGATGGCGGCGCTACGGGGCGCCCTGGCCCGGCCGCCGGCGATCGTGCTGGTGGAGGGCGAGGCGGGGATCGGCAAGAGCCGGCTGCTGCGCGAGTGGCTGGCCGCGCCGGACCAGCACACCGCCCTGGTGTCGGTCTGCCCACCGCTTCGTGAGTCACTGACGCTGGGGCCGATCGTCGACGCGTTCCTGGGGATCGAGCGCCCTTTGCCGGCCTTGCGGCTCACCGAGCTCGCGGGCGCGTTACGACCCCTGTTTCCTGAGTGGTCCTCGGACCTGCCGCCCGCGTTGCCGCCCTTGGACGATGCGAAGGCGGCTCGGCATCGCCTGTTCCGTGCTCTGGCCGAGTTGATGCGGGCTCTGCGTGTCGACGTTTTCGTGATCGAGGACGCGCACTGGGCCGACGAGGTGACCCTCGAGTTCCTGCTGTTCGTCATCTCCCGGCAGCAGGCGGACGGGCCCAGCGTCGTGATCTCCTATCGGCCGGAGGAAGTGGACGACGGATCGCTGTTGCTGCGGCTGACGTCCCGGTTGCCCGCCGGCGTGACCCAGCTGAGGATCGCCCTGGCGCCCATGCGATCCGACGACACGGCGGTACTGGTGTCCTCGATGCTGGACGGCAATCCGATCTCGCAGGAGTTCGCGACGTTCATGCACGACCGGACCGGCGGCGTTCCCCTGGCCGTGGAGGAGTCGGTCCGCCTCATGTGCGACCGTGCCGACCTCGTCTTCCGCGACGGGCATTGGGTCCGGCTGAAGCTGCGCGAGCTACGGGTTCCGCCGACGGTGCGCGACTCCACCCGGGAGCGGGTGAGCCGTCTGCCGCCGACGGCGCAGCAGGTGTTGCGCGCGGCGGCCACGTTGGCCGAGCGTTCCTCGGTGGCGACGATCGCGATGACCGCCGACCTGTCACCAGCCGTGTGCCAAGGTGCCATCGCTGAGGCGGCCGCTGCCGGCGTCCTGGACGGAGACAGCCGCGGCCGATGGCGGTTCCGCCATGTGCTGGCCGCGACAGCTGTCTACGAAGCGATCCCCTTGACCGACCGCAGGCGCTTCAACTTGCTGGCCGGCCGGGCCTTGGAGCACCTGTACCCCCCGCCCGTGGCGCGCCTCGCCCACCACTTCCGCGAGGCCGGCGAGACGGGGTCCTGGGCGCGGTACGCCGAGCAGGGCGCCGAGCTGGCCATGGCCTCGGGTGATTACACCAAGGCGGTCGACCTGCTGGTCGATCTACTGTCGTGGGCCGTGCTACCGCCCGCGGACCGGGCGCGTGTCGCGCGCATGGCCGGGGTCGCCGCGCTGCGCCGCCGAGAACCGGTCGACAAGGTCTACCACCGCGTGGTCCGTACCCTGCGCTCGGTGCTGGATACCCCTGGCCTCTCCGCCCGGCAGCAGGCCGAGATCCGCAACCCTCTGGGACGGCTATTGATCACCGGGGGCGAGGCGCAGGCCGCACTCGGCGAGCTGGAGCAGGCGGTGGCCGGCCTCGATCACGACCCGGTCGAGGCGGCTCGGGCGATGACCTACCTCGGCTGGGCGTACGCGGGACCGTGGCCGGCTTCGACCCATCGGCGTTGGCTGGATCGTGCCGCTGAACTGACCGCCCAGATCGAATCCCCGGCGCATCGGCTGAACCTGGCCGGGAACCGAGCCGCGGCGTTGCTCATGCTGGGCGAGGAGGAGGCCTGGGACGTCGTCGCCGGTCTACCCATCGACGGCACGACCGCGGCGGAGCGTCTCGACGTGGCCCGCATCCACGTGAACATCGGCACCGGGGCGCTGATCTGGGGTCGGTACGCCGACGCCGAGCACCACCTCGCCGTGGCCCTGCGCCTGGCCGAGGCCGAGCAGGCCTCCCGGCTGCAGCACAACGTCCGGCTCGAACAGGCGAACCTGGCGTGGAACACCGGCCGGTGGGACGGTCTCGCGGAGACGAGCGCGGCACTTGCCGAGGCCGACCGGGACCGGCCGGCGCATTACCTCGGCAGCATCCGCCTCACTGCCCGGCTGGCGGCCGCAGCCGGGCGGCGACGCGCTGCGGAGGAGCAGTTCCGGCTGGTCCTGGAGGAGTCCGCCCGTCTCGGCGCGGCCGACGACACGATGGAGGCCGCCGCCGCGCTGTCCAGGCTGTGGCTGACGGACGGAAACAGCGGCCGGGCGCTGCGGATCACGGATGAGCCGATGGACACCGTCCGGCGAAAGGGCATCTGGGTCTGGGCGACGGACCTCGTTCCCGCCCGGATCGAGGCGCTTCTCGCCGCCGGCGACCTGACCGCCGCGACACGCCTGGTCGGCCAGTTCGCCCGCGGACTGCGTGGCCGTACGGCACCCGCGCCGCGCGCCGCGCTCGCCCTCTGCCGTGCCCTGCTGCTGGCCTCGGCCGGAGACCACTCCCGGGCCGCGGCGGCCTACGACCGGGCGGCGCGCGCCTGGAGCGCGTTGCCGCGCCCCTACGACGCCCTGCGCGCCCGTGAGCGCCAGGCCGAGGCGCTCATCGCACAGGGCCAGTTCGAGCAGGGCCGGATCGAGCAGGGCCGCGAGCTGCTGGCGGCGCAGTACGAGCAGCTGTTCAGGCTGGGCGCCCGCGGCGACGCGGACCGTGTCGCCCAGCGGCTTCGCGAGTACGGCGCCGAGGTCCCGCGATTGTGGCGCGGAGGCCGGCGCGGGTACGGGGATCAGCTCTCTCCTCGCGAGCTCGACGTGGTCCAGCTGGTCGTCGCCGGCAAGACGAACCGGCAGATCAGCCGGATCCTGGCCAAGTCGCCGGCCACTGTGGATCAGCAGCTGCGCGCGGCGATGCGCAAGCTGAAGGTGAGCTCCCGGACCGCGCTCGCGGTCAAGGCGGTGGAGGCCGGCGTCTTCGCCGAAGAGGACTCCCGCGACCACGCTTCGTGAAGATTGACGTATCCGCTGGATAGCTAAGGCCACTCGATTCGCCCGAGCATGACTCCATGATTCATAGGCCATGGCCGATGCATGTCTGAGCAACCCGTCGTGCGTGACGACTCCGCCGTCGAGCACCCACCACCTCTCGAGCTGTCGCGGGAACCGCACGACAGCGCCCGCGACGCCTCCGACGGCCACGACGCCGTCGGTGCCGCCGACCACCAGAGCCACGACCCCTACCAACCCCTGTAGGCGGAAGGGACCCCATGAGATTCAAAACCCTCGCGGCAACGCTGGCCGCAGTGGTCGGCCTGAGCCTGTTCCAGCCACTACCGGCGTCCGCGGCCGAGCCGGATCCCGGCACGGCCGCCGGCAAGATCGAGTCGACCCTCAAGGACCGCTTCCGTACGCAGCCCTCCTCCGACTTCTGGATCACCTTCGAGACCGGGGCCGACCTCGGGCCGGCCAAGAGGATCGCCGACTGGGCCGCTCGTGGTCAGTTCGTCTACGACGCGCTGAACGTGGCGGCGAAGGAGTCCATGGCATCGGTCTCCACCGAACTCGACCGGGCCGGAGTCAAGTACACCTCGTACCCGATCGCCAACGCCGTGCTCGTCAAGGGCGGCACCGAGAAACTCGCCCTCGACGTGGCGTCGCGGGCGCAGGTCGCCGAGATCCACGCGACGCCGCAGGTCGCGCTCGTCGACCCGGTGGACGAGGAGGTCCCCGCTGACCAGTCCGCCCGGCCCGCCGCTTCGAAGGCCGCGGGTGAGGACGACACGGTCACGTGGGGTCTGGAGGCCATCCACGCCCCGCAGGCGTGGGCCATGGGCGCCACCGGCGCCGGCATCACCGTGTCCAACATCGACTCGGGCGTGAAGTTCGACCACCCCGCTCTGGTACGCCAGTACCGCGGCACCAAGTCCGACGGCACCGTCGACCACGACTACAACTGGATGGCCACCCGGACCGCCTGCGCCGGCGCGCCGTGCGACGACAACGGACACGGCACGCACACCATGGGCACCATGGTCGGCGTCGACGGCACCGACCACATCGGCGTCGCACCGGACGCGCAGTGGATCGCGACGGACGGCTGCTGCCAGACCACCGGCCTCGAGTCGCTGCTGCGGTCCGGCTGGTGGCTGCTCGCACCGACCGACACGCAGGGGAACAACCCCGATCCGTCCAAGCGCCCGCACGTCATCAACAACTCGTGGGGTCAGGGCGTCGAGCACGACTTCGAGGGCTTCTTCCAGGCCATCGACGAGGCCTGGAGCGCCGCCGGCATCTTCAGCGTCTGGTCGTCGGGGAACACCACGCCGTACGCGGCCTGCGACACCGTCTCCACGCCCGGCGCTGCCGCGAGCGCCTACTCCGTCGGCGCCTTGGCGTCGGACGGCACGCTCGCGTCGTTCTCCCGCAAGGGCGAGGGCGTAGACGGCCGGATCAAGCCCGAGATCTCCGCGCCGGGTAGCGGCGTCCGGTCGTCCTTCCCGGACGGCGGCTATGTCGAGATGTCCGGTACGTCGATGGCGGCGCCGCACGTCGCCGGCGCCGTCGCGGCGCTCTGGAGTTACGACCCGACCCTGATCGGGCAGGTCGAGGAGACTCGCCGCCTGCTCGGCGAGTCGGCCGTCGACGTCGACGACACCGAGTGCGGCGGCACCGCCGAGGTCAACAACAAGTACGGCGAGGGCCGGCTCGACCTCGTACGCCTGCTGGAGCTCGCGCCCCGCAAGGGCGGCACCCTCACCGGTGTCGTCACCGCCGAGGGCGCCCCGGTCCCCGCCGCCGACGTGACGATCAGCGGGCCGTTCAGCCGGTCGATCGGCACCGACGAGGACGGCCGGTTCACGACGAACCTCCCGGCCGGCGACTACCAGCTCAGCACCAAGGCGTTCGGCTACCTGACCGCGACGGCCGACGTCACGATCACCCTCGGCCAGGACACCGCGGTCGAGCTGCCGCTCACTGCCGCGGCCAGGCACGACATCAGCGGCCGGGTCGTCGACGACGCGAAGCGGCCCGTCCCGAACGCCGACGTCGCCATCAACGACACGCCGCTGAAGCCGGTACGCACGGATGCCGACGGCGCGTTCACGATCACCGCGGTCCCCGAGGGCGCGTACAACGTGGCCGTCGAGCCCAACGCCTGCTTCTCGCCGAAGACGGTCCCGCTGACCGTCGGCGCGCAGAACCAGCCGGCCGAGATCCCGGTCGGGCTCGTCGTCGACGAGGGCGGCTACAGCTGCGCCGTCTCCGAGGGCGAGTACCTGCGCGGCACCGAACCGGTCACCGTCGACAACGGTGTGTGGGCCACGGTGCAGCTGCCGTTCCCGATCGCGCTCTACAACGGCAGCCACGACACCCTCGGCATCGGCCTGCGCGGCGTCATCTCCCCGGACGACAGCACCGGACCCGGCTACGGCGGTGCGGGGATCTTCCCGTTCTCCGTGCAGACCCCCGTCGAGTTCGCCCCCGGCGGCGGCATCTTCACGGCGGCCACCAAGGTCAACGGTGAGGACGCGTTCGTCGTCGAGTACCGCAACGCCAGGCTCTGGGCCTATCCGACCCGGTCGGAGTACACCGAGCCGGTCAACTTCTCGGCCACCCTCACCCGCTCGGGCACCATCATCTTCGGGTACGGCGACGGCGTCGGGACCGACGACCCGGTGACCGCCGGCGCGCACGCCGTCACGGGCATCCAGGGCTGGGCCGGCTTCGACGGCATCCGGTTCTCCGACAGCGCCCCGGTGCTGCGTGACGGCATGATCGTCACCTACGACATGCCTGACTTCGGGTACCTCGACGCGACCGTCACCGACCAGAACGACGGGCTGCCGGTCGCCGGCGCGAAGGTCTCCTTCAGCACCGGGGACGGGCTCGTCGAGACCGTCACCACCACCGGGACCGGCATCGTGCACCGTCAGCTGCCGGTGGGCGAGTACACCATGACGGTCGAGGCGCCGAACTACACGACCGCGGCGTACCCCTTCTCGCTGACCGAGCTCTACGCGAAGGCCCGGATAGACGCCCGCCTGACCACGGGCGCCGCCGGCCTGAAGGCCGACAGCCTCGACGCGCTCCTGGGCACCGGCCAGAACGGCGTGGGCTCGCTCACGCTGACCAACAACGGATCCGCCCCCCTCACCTACCACCTGGGCGAAGCCGCGCGGCACCCCGAGCTCGACGCCCCCGCCGCCACCGCGCGCACCGGTACGGGTGCGGCCAGCACGATCGACCTCGCCGCGTGGAAGGCGGGTGCGAGCGGCATGCAGCCCTCGGACGTCGACGGCAAGACCGCCACGTCGAACACCGCGGAAGCGCAGGCGGCCGCCAAGGTCGGCGCGACCGCCGGCGGCGACGTCATCACCCGGATACCCATCCCCGGCACGATCGCGGAGAAGGAGCCATCCGGCATCGGGTACGACGGCGACGTCTGGGTCCACGACTACACCGCCCGGACCAACACCGCCTACACGGTGACGGGTAAGCGGACCGAGAAGGTCTTCGACGCGGCGTGGAACCCCGCGTACCGGGCGTTCGACATGGCCCTGGACACCAAGACCGGTGACATGTGCCAGATGGAGGACAGCCCGGCCAGCTACATCCACTGCTTCGACCGGGAGACCGGAAAGGAGACGAGGCAGATCAAGGGTGACTGGTCCACGCTGCAGCTGACCGGTCTCGCCTACAACCCGGCCCAGGACGTCTTCTATGTCGGCGGCCGCAGGAACGGCATGATCGGGACCGTCGCCGGTACGTCGCACGACAACCCGGGCACGCTGCTGTCCTTCTGCGCCCCACCGCTGCCCGAGGTGATGGGCCTGGCCTACAACCAGGCGTCGGACACGATCTGGTACACCGACCTCACCGCGAGCCGGCCGACCCGCCTGTTGCAGGTCGACCCCGAGGACTGCTCGCTGGTGAACGCATGGTGGTTCCCCGGCCAGAAGGCGGGCCAGGGCGGCGGCCTCGAGACCGACGCCACCGGAGCGCTGTGGGCGGCGGACCAGATCGCCGATGACGTCGTGCTCGTCGACGTCGAGGACGACCTGCTCACCGACCTGCCGTGGCTGACGCTCTCCTCGAACGGCGGCACCCTCGCCCCCGGTGAGTCGACGACCGTCAAGGTCTCGATCTCCTCGAAGGGCGCCCAGCCCGGAGTCCAAGGCGCGAACATCGTGGTCCGCTCCGACTCCGGACGTCAGCCCAAGAGCTACGTCCCGGTGACGCTCACGACGACGAAGTACCAGGTCGGCGTCAACGCCGGCGGCACGAAGCTCACCGACGGATCCGGCTACACCTGGTCCGCCGACCAGGCCGCCGGCAAGAAGTCGTGGGGCTACGAGGGCAGGACGAAGGTCGCCTCCACGAAGGCCCCGATCGCCCGCACCACTGACGACGCCCTGTTCCAGTCGCAGCGCACCACGGCGGACAAGCAGCTGTTGTACCGCTTCCCGGACGCGCCGAAGGGCACCTACGCGATCGACCTCGGGTTCGCCGAGATCGACAAGGCGGCCAAGGGCAAGCGGGTGTTCGACGTCGTCGTCAACGGAGCGCTGACGGACTACGCGTACGATCCGGCCGCGGCCGTGGGGCCGAACGCCGCCGACTGGCGCACTGCTGTCGTGAAGCACGAGGGCGGTCCGCTGACCGTGGAGCTGCGGGGCTCGAAGGGCCTGAAGGCCCCGAGCATCGCCGCGCTGCGTGTGACACTCGACCCCCGTGCTGACGAGGCGGAACCGGAGCCCCAGCCCGAGCAGCCGGATCCGGGCCCCGTGCCGGTGGCACCCGCCGGTCGCTCGTACACGATGACGGTGACCGAGGGGCTCTACCGCCAGGGCGCCGAGGAGTCCGGCTGGCACGGCGACGATCTCTGTGGCCCGCTGTTCTTCAACGCCGACTACCTCCAGCCGTTCTACGACACCGCCTGGGACGGCGTGTGCGTGACGACGAACGGCACGCTGGCCTTCGACCGCGCCGACACATCGGGGAGCAACACGGCGCTCCCGTCCCCGTACCCGATCGACGCGATCTACCCGTTCTGGGACGACCTCGTCGTCGACGACGAGGCGGGCATCTACTTCGGCAGGACCGAGGTGGACGGGGTGGCGGCGCAGGTCGTCGAATGGCGCAACGCGACCTTCTACAGCGACCGGACGGCTCGCGTCAGCTTCTCGGTCACCCTGATCGCCGACGGACGGATCCAGATCGGGTACGGCGACGGCGTCGGCGGCGACAACCCGCTGACCCGAGGATCGTCGGCGACGGTCGGTGTGGAGAGCCTGAACCGCAACCCCGCGAGCCAGTACTCGGTCAACCAGCCCGTCCTGAAGGCCGGCCTGGGACTGGAGTACAGCCTCCCGGCGGCTGGAACGATCGAGGGCACCGTCACCGACGCCAACGACGGCAAGCCGATCGAGGGCGCGGTCGTCACGATCACGGGGCCCGCGGGTGAGCGGGTCCTCACGACCGACGTGAAGGGCCGGTGGAAGGCCCAGGCGCTGGTCGGCGAGAACACCGTGCGGGTCGAGGCGCCGAACTACGTCACCGCCGGCCACCCGGTGACCATCACCGAGAAGGATCAGGCCGCGGTGATGGACACGGCGTTGGCCACGGGCATCGCCACCGTCACCGGAGCCGACCTCGACTGGCTGCTCGACAAGGGCCAGAAGGCGACGGCCGACGTGACGGTCACCAACAGCGGCTCCGCTCC
This sequence comes from Actinoplanes sp. NPDC023936, assembly GCF_040639325.1. Classification (NCBI taxonomy): domain Bacteria; kingdom Bacillati; phylum Actinomycetota; class Actinomycetes; order Micromonosporales; family Micromonosporaceae; genus Actinoplanes; species Actinoplanes sp. NPDC023936. Next base: position 78,035 of record NZ_JBEZZR010000015.1, read on the forward strand.
GCTCGAGGTGCGGATCAGCGAGCAGAAGCGCACCGGCGACGGCGGGCACGAGGCCGCCGACCTTCCGTGGCTGAGCCTCACCGGCGCGGCCGCGACCGGCACTGTCACACTCGCGGCCGGCACGTCCACCACGGTCACGGTGACGGCCGACAACGCCGGCATCGAGCCGGGCGTGCTCGCCGGGGACGTGCTCGTGGCGTCGAACGCCGGCAAGGGCGAGACCCAGCTCGAGCCGGTCCGTCTGGCGACGTCGGCGTACGGGAAGGCCGTCGACGCCGGTGGCTCCGGACACGTCGGCGCCGGCGGCTCCGTCTGGTCGCCCGACCAGGCGCTCGGCTCACGGCCCTGGGGCTACGTCGGCGGCAAGGCGCGTAGTACCAGGGCCGACATCGCCGGCACCACTGACGACGCGCTGTTCCGTACTCAGCGGACCGGCGAGACGTTCAGCTACGTGTTCAAGAACGCCCCGGCTGGGACGTACCGGATCGGCCTCGACTTCGCGGAGATCGAGAAGGTCAAGGCCGGCGAGCGTGCCTTCGATGTGCTCGCCGACGGCAAGGTCGTACTTTACGACCATGACGTGCGGGCGAAGGTGGGTGCGCTGACCGCGGACACGAACATGGTCACCGTCGAGCACACCGGTGGCGATCTGACGATCGTGTTCACCCGCGACAAGGGTGAGGACGACCCGATCATCAATGCCCTGAAGGTCCAGGAGGATCCGCGCCTCTGAGTCAGTCCACCAATGGTCGGAGCCTCCTCGGCAAGGTCGCCGGGGAGGCTCCGATCAGCTCCGGGGAGGGGACCGCTGCTTCCGGGAGCGGGCGATCCCCTCGTACCCTCGTGGGTCAGAAGGTGTGCTCCGCGGCCGGGAACTCGCCGCTCCTCACCTCGGCGGCGAATTGCCGCGTTGCTTCGGTCAGGGCTCCGGCCAGGTCGGCGTAGCGTTTCACGAAGCGCGGGGCCTTGCCGGTTCGCAGGCCCGCCATGTCCTGCCAGACCAGCACCTGGGCGTCGGTGTCCGGGCCGGCGCCGATGCCGACCGTGGGGATCGAGAGTTCCTTGGTGATCTGCTTGGAGACTTCGCCGGGGACCATCTCCAGGACGACGGCGAACGCGCCCGCGTCGGCGACCGCCCGCGCGTCGGAGATGACTTCGGCGCCCTCGTTCTCGCGGCCCTGCACCCGGTATCCGCCGATGGTGTGCTCGCGCTGCGGCGTGAAGCCGATGTGGGCCATGACCGGGATGCCGGCGCCGGTGATCGCCTCGATCTGCGGGGCCATCCGGCGGCCGCCCTCGAGTTTCACGGCGTGGCAGCCGCCCTCTTTCATGAACCGGACCGCGGTACGCAGGGCCTGCGTGGGGCCCTCCTCGTAGCTGCCGAACGGCAGGTCACCGACGATCAGCGCGGTTTTCGTGGCCCGGACGACGGCCTTGACCAGCGGCAGCATCTCGTCGACGGTGACCGGGAGGGTGGTCTCATGACCGTAGACGTTGTTCGCGGCCGAGTCGCCCACCAGCAGGACCGGCACACCGGACTGGTCGAAGATCGACGCGGTGTACATGTCGTAGGACGTGAGCATCGGCCAGCGGTCGCCGCGGGCCTTGGCGTTGATCAGGTCGCGGGTGCGGACGCGACGGGTCGGGGGCCCGCCGTACAGGGTGGGAATTTCCGACATTGCGCTATCTCCTTCCCTCGAGGCCGCTCGGCTGCGGTCCCCGGGTGCGATAAATCGTCGCACCGGGAACCGCCCGAGGGTCAGAGGTCAGTGGAGGTTTTCACACGGCTTTTTCGCCTTCTCGAAACAGGTTGGTAATGGGCAGGCGGCGGTCCCGCCCGAACGCCTTGCCCGAGATCTTGGTGCCCGGCGCGGACTGGCGGCGCTTGTACTCCGCGAGGTCGATCATGCGGAGCACCCGGTCGACCAGGGCCGGGTCGTTGCCCGCCTCGATCAGCTCGGCGCGGCCCAGGTCATGGTCGACGTATCCCTTGATGATCGGATCGAGCAGCTCGTAGTCGGGCAGCGAGTCCGAGTCCTTCTGGTCCGGCCGCAGCTCGGCGCTCGGCGGCTTGCTGATCGAGTTCTCCGGGATCGGCGCGTTCTCCTGGGCGTTCCGCCAGCGGGCGAGCTTCCACACCATGGTCTTCGGCACGTCCTTGAGCGGGTTGAACCCGCCGACCGAGTCGCCGTAGAGCGTCGAGTACCCGACCGCCAGCTCGCTCTTGTTGCCGGTGGTCAGCACCAGGTGGCCCTCCTGGTTCGAGAGCGCCATCAGGATCACGCCGCGGACCCGGGCCTGCAGGTTCTCCACCGTCACGCCGGAGAGCGACATGTTCGCCAGGAACGCGTCGACCATCGGCTGGATCGGCTCGGTCCGGTAGTCGAGGCCGGTGCGTTTGGCCAGCTCGGCCGCGTCGTCGCGGGAGTGCTCGGAGGAGTAGCCACTGGGCATCGAGACGCCGAAGACACGGTCGGGGCCCAGGGCGTCGACGGCGATCGCGGCCACGACGGCGGAGTCGATGCCACCGGAGAGGCCGAGGATGACCGACCTGAAGCGACTTTTGTTGACATAGTCGCGCAGGCCGAGAACGAGAGCGGCCCAGACCTCGGCCTCATCCGCGATCCGCTCAGCGATGCCTCCCTTAACCGATTTGTCCGAAATATCAGAACTAAATCCGACGGTGACCCGGTTGATCTCCATCTCGTCCGGGATCGACTGCTCGACCCGGGGCGCCACCGCGTCCGTCGAGCCCTCCGGATTCGGAACGGCGTCCGCGGCCGGCAGATCCAGATCGTGGACGAGCAGGCCCTCGGTGAACTGTCCCGCCCGGGCGAGCAGCTCCCCGTCCCGCGAAACGATCATCGAGTCGCCGTCGAAGACCAGCTCGTCCTGGCCGCCGACCGCGTTCACATAGGCGACGGTGGCGCCCGCCTCCGCGGCGCGCCGCTGCACGAGGGGTAGCCGTACGTCGTCCTTGTTCAGCTCGTAGGGCGAGGCGTTGATGTTGACGACCAGTCCGGCGCCGGCCCGCCGTGCCGCGGTGAACGGCCCGCCCGCCTGCCAGATGTCCTCGCACACGGTCAGCGCCACGTCCACCTCGCCGAGACGCACCACGGTCAGCGCGGTGCCGGGCTCGAAGTACCGGTCCTCGTCGAAGACGCCGTAGTTGGGCAGGTGGTGCTTGAAGTAGGTGGCGACCACCTCGCCGCCGTGGAGCAGCGCCGACGCGTCCCGGCGCCCGGTCCCGGCGACCGCGTCCGAGCTGGTGTGGGCCGGCCCGTCGGCGTCCACGTAGCCCACCACCACGGCGAGCTCGCCGAGCCCGTCGCCGACCAGGGCCGCGGCGAGGTCGTGCAGCGCCTGCCGGGACTCGGCGACGAACGAGTTCCGGAAGACCAGATCCTCGATCGGATAGCCGGTCAGCATCATCTCCGGGAAGGCGACGAGATGCGCGCCGGCCCGGGCTGCCTCGCGTGACCAGCGGCGTATCGCCTCCGCGTTGCCGCCGATGTCACCGACCGTCGAGTTCACTTGAGCAAGGGCGATACGCAGCGTGGGCATGGCCTCATTCTTCCCCGCGACGAGGCCTTTGGATCCTGACCCAGGGCGACGTCACAGGCCGTGGTCAGCGTAGTCTCGGCGGAGAATGGATCGATAACGGCACGAGGGGTGGAAGTGGACCGACAGCAGGAGTTCGTGCTTCGCACGCTCGAGGAGCGCGACATCCGTTTTGTCCGTCTCTGGTTCACCGACGTGCTGGGCACGCTGAAGAGCGTGTCGGTCGCCCCGGCGGAGCTGGAGTCGGCCTTCGAGGAGGGCATCGGCATCGACGGCTCGGCGATCGAGGGCTTCGCCCGGGTCTACGAGTCGGACATGGTCGCCATGCCGGACCCGACCACCTTCCAGGTCTTCCCGTTCGAGGGTGGCGTCAGCGGCGAGAGCGCCCGGATGTTCTGCGACATCCTGATGCCGGACGGCAGCGCCGCCTGGGCCGACCCGCGCCACGTGCTGCGCCGCGCCCTCGCCAAGGCCGCCGAGAAGGGCTTCACCTTCTACACCCACCCCGAGGTCGAGTTCTTCCTGGTCCAGGACGGGCCGAGCGACGGCTCGGTGCCGGTTCCGGTGGACAGCGGCGGCTACTTCGACCACACCACCCACGCGATCGCCCGGGACTTCCGCCGGCAGGCCGTGCTGGCGCTGGAGCGGATCGGCATCTCGGTCGAGTTCAGCCACCACGAGGTCGCCCCCGGCCAGCAGGAGATCGACCTGCGGTACGCGGACGCGCTCACCACCGCCGACAACATCATGACGTTCCGGCACGTGGTCAAGGAGGTGGCGCTCTCCCAGGGGGTGAAGGCCACCTTCATGCCGAAGCCGTACACCGACCAGCCGGGCTCCGGCATGCACACCCACCTGTCGCTGATGGAGGGCGAGCGCAACGCCTTCTACGACAGCGAGGACCCGCAGAAGCTGTCGAAGACGGCACGGGCGTTCATCGCCGGTCTGCTGGTGCACGCCCGGGAGTACACCGCGATCACCAACCAGTGGGTGAACTCGTACAAGCGGCTCTTCCCGCTGCAGCTGCCGGACCGGATCACCGAGTCGCCGGCGTTCGTGAGCTGGGGCCACCTGAACCGTTCCGCGCTGGTCCGGGTTCCGGCGTTCGGCAAGCCCAGCTCGGCGCGCGTCGAGGTGCGGTCGATCGACTCGGCGGCGAACCCGTACCTGGCGTTCGCGGTCATGCTCGGCGCCGGCCTCAAGGGCATCGAGGAGGGGTACGAGCTGCCCCCGGGCGCCGAGGACGACGTCTGGTCGCTCTCGCCGGCCGAGCGTAAGGCCGCCGGTTACGAGGCGCTGCCGGAGAACCTGTCCGAGGCGATCGACGTGATGGCCGGCTCGGAGCTGATCGCCGAGGTGCTCGGCGAGCACGTCTTCGACTTCTTCCTGCGCAACAAGCGGGCCGAGTGGGAGCAGTTCCGCCGCGAGGTCACCCCTTACGAGCGCCAGCGGTACCTCGGCGCCCTGTAACCAGCTCGGTAAGACCCGCAAGACACGCCAGGCGGCGGCGATCCTCCCCGTGGAGAGTGAGGATCACCGCCGCCTGACTGGTTCGGCTGCCTGCGCTGGGGTGGGGGCGACCCCGTTGTCAGCCGACCGCTGGGGCACCCGATGGATCGCCCGTTCCCCTGATCCGATCCACCGGGTGCCGGCTCTCATCCTTCCCGGCGTTCCCATTCGAAGCCGTCACCGAAGCCACCGCTATCGGAGCCGCTACCGCCATCGGGGCCGCTGCCCGGCCACCGCGGCGTCGCCGAGGAGCCGGTCCGAGGCTTCCGGAAGTCGCTGCAGAAGCGCTCGACCCGCTCTTTCCGGCCGGCCCGCTCGATCAGCTCGCCGAACCGGTCGTCGTCGAGCGCCCGGGTGCGCCCGTCCCGGTCCCGTCCGTCGAACTCCCGGCACAGGTCGTCCAGCTCGATCCGGGGCTTCGCGGACGCCGGCGGGGACGATCTCGGACGCGGCGAGGAGCCGCGCGACGGGCTGTGCGGCGGAGTGGGCGACGCACCGGGCGACAAGCTGCGCGACGGACTGGGCGACAGGCTGCGCGACGGGCTCGGCGACGACGGCGCGTGCGACGGCTTGGCCGACGAGGACGCGAAGATCGGGCTGGGCAGGGTTCCGGTGGACGCGGCGAGCGCCACGCCGCCGACGGTCGCCGTGGTGGCGAACGCGGCCGCCGCGACCTTGAAGCTCAGGAACGTGAGCATCGGATGTCTCCGGGGAGCCGGAGCAGCGGCCCGGAACGCGGCCATCGCGGCGGCCTCTCCGGACAGTTCGCGCTCGGTGGCGGGCGCCTTCGCCGCGGACAGCACCTCGGCCAGGGGATGCCCGGGCGCGCCGCCGCGCAGCAATCTCTCCGCGGTCTTCCGGTCCATCGGGCCTCCTCTCTCGGGGCTGCTCATCTCATCTCCTTCAGCGCCGGCGCCGGAAAATGTGTCACCGGCGGAGGTTCGCGCTGCTCAGGCACGCTCAATCGGTGGGCGAGCAGGCGCAACCCGCGGTAGGCCGCGGTGCGGACCGCACCGGCCCGGCGGCCGAGGATCCTTCCGGTCGTCTTGGCGTCGAGGCCGACGACGACGCGCAGCATCACGGCTTCGGCCATCTCCTGCGGGAGTGTCGCGATCAGCGTCAGCGCGGCGTCGGTGGTGACCAGCTCCACCGCCCGGTCGGCGGTGTCGTCGCCGGCGCGCATCTCGGCCAGATGGTCGTCGGCCGGCCCGGAGGACTGCGGACGCCGGCGCTGGGCGCGCAACAGGTCCATGGCGCGGTGCCGGGCGATCGTCGCGGTCCAGCCCCGGAACCCGTCGCCGTCACCGGAGAACGAGTGCAGATCCCGGGCGATCTGCAGCCACGCCTCCGACGCCACGTCTTCCGCGTCGTCGCCGACCAGCACCCGAAGATAGCGGAGCAGCGCCGGTTGCTGCAGGCGGTAGAGCTGCCGGAACGCGTTCTCGTCGCCGGACTGCGCGGCGCGCACCACAGCGTCGAGCTCCTCCGGTGCCAGCATGCGACCTCCGCGCCTCTCCCCGTCCAGCACTGTCCGGAACTCACCAAGGCAGGCGGGCTCCCGTAGTTACAGCGCCGGGCCGCGAGAATGTGTCACAGCGACAGGCGGGAAGAAAATCCCGCCGCGCCTGAAGACGTGGTAGATCGTCTCCGATACGGTCGGGTGCTGACATCGTGCGACAAGGGAGAAGCCGTGCTGGAAGACCTGCTTGAGGGCGCCGGACGGAGCATCGTTTTCGGTCTGGTCGGCATCGGCCTCATGGCGATCGGCTACCTGCTGATCGACGTGCTGACCCCGGGCAAGCTCAAGGACCTGATTTTCGTCGAGCGCAACCCCAACGCGGCCCTGCTGCTGGCCGCGAACCAGCTGGGCATTTCGGCGATCGTGTTCACCGCCATCTTCACCAGCTACGAATCGTTCGCCGAGGGCCTCGCCTCGACGGTCCTTTTCGGTCTCGTGGGCATCGGCATCATGGGCCTCGCCTTCCTCGTCCTGGACTGGATGACGCCGGGCAAGCTCGGTGAGGTCATCTGCACCCCGGACCGCCACGGCGGCGCGCTGGTGAGCGCCGCGTCCCACTTCGGCGCGGCCCTGATCGTCTGCGCCTGCATTTCCTGACGATGGTTGCGGCAGGCGCTCCGGCGCCTGCCCTTCCTTTCGTACGATCGTCGCGTCCCGCTTCCCGCCGGACTGCGGCGAGGCGCCCCGGCTCGATGGCAGAGCAGAGCCCGGGTTTCTCGATGAGGCGCGGACCATGCCGGACCTCAGCCGAATCGGCGAACGTCGATCACGAGCTTGCCGATGGTGGACCGGCCCTCCAGATCGGCGTGGGCCTGCCCGACCGCGCCCAGCGGGTACCGCCCGCCGATCCGGGCCCGCAGCACACCCCGCCCGGCCAGGTGGAACAGCCGCGCCGCGCTGGAGGTGAACAACTCCTCGTCGTCCAGGACCCGTTGCAGCCAGAACCCGAGCACCCCGGTCGAGGCCGTCATCAGGTCGTGCACCGACACCGTACCGCTCACCTCACTGGCACCGCCGTACGCCACGATCCGCCCGAAGGGCGCCAGCGCCGCCCGCAGCTGCTCGAACGTCCGCCCGCCGACACCGTCCAGCACCATCGTCGGCGCCGCCCCGAGGGCCTCGCGCACCGCCGCGCCCAGGTCCGGGTGCCGTGAGTCCACCGCCGCGTGCGCGCCCAGCTCCACCGCGGCCGCCCGTTTCGACGGCGACGAGGCGAGCACCACCACCCGGGCGCCGGCCCAGCGCGCCAGTTGCACCGCGAGGTGGCCCACCCCGCCCGCGCCGGCGGTGACCACGACCAGGTCGTCGCCGTCCACCCGGCCGAGCGTGTGCAGGCTGTGCCAGGCGGTCAGCCCCTGTTCCAGCACGGCCAGGGCCTGCTCGTCGGTGACCGCGTCCGGTACCGGCACGGTGTGCCGCCGCAGCGGGGCGGCGACCTGCGCGTACCCGCCTCCGGCAGGCAGCAGCGCGGCCACCCGGTGTCCGTCGGCACGCCGCCGCCCGACGACGTCGGTGCCGAGCACGGCCGGGAGCGGTGGTTTCTCGTCCGTGCCGTGCCGCCGGTGGACGTCGGCGTAGTTCACCCCGGCCAGTGTCACGTCGACGATCTCGGTGTCCGGGCCGGGCGCCGGCTCGGCGAGCTCGTCCAGCGCGAACACGCCGGGGCCGCCGAACTCGGTGATCACCGCAGCGAGCATGCCTCAATCAAACAGGACCAGTTAGCCTCGACGGGTGGGCAGCGCACTAGTCATCGAGAACGACCCCAGCGACGACCTCCGGCGGCTCGGCGAGTGGCTGACCGAGGCCGGGTTGGAGCTCACCGTGCTCCGCCCGCATGCCGGCGACGCGTTGCCCGAGACGCTCGACGGGTTCGTCGCCCTGATCGTGCTGGGCGGCGACCAGAACGCGTACCCGGATGACGCGGGCGTCCCCGGCGCGCCCTGGTTCCCGGCCCTGGAAGGGCTGTTGCGCAAGGCGGTGCGCTACCGGGTGCCCACGCTGGCGATCTGCCTCGGCGGCCAGCTGCTGGCCGCCGCGCACGGAGGCCGGGTGAAGCGCGGCGACGCCGGCCCGGAGGTCGGCCCGGGCCTGGTCGGCAAGCGGGACGCGGCCGACACCGACCCGCTCTTCAAATGGATGCCGCTGATGCCCGACGTGATCCAGTGGCATCGGGACGAGATCGCCGACCTGCCGATGAGCGCGGTGCTGCTCGCCGCCTCCAGCCGGTACCCGAACCAGGCGTTCCGGATCGGCGACCGGGCGTGGGGCACCCAGTTCCACATCGAGTGCGACGCCGCGATGATCGAGTCTTGGGCCCGCGCCGACGCGGCCACGCTGGACGAGCTCGGCTACGACCCGGAGTCGGTGGTGCTGGCCACGGCCGGCGCGCTCGCCGACGTGGAGGAGGTGTGGCAGCCGTTCGCCCAGCGGTTCGCCGCGCTGGCGCTCGGCACGCTGCCGGACGCCGACATACCGAACCCGGGAACCGCCCGGACCCTGCCCCTGCTGGGCCAATGACGAGGCCCAGCCGGCTCGCCCGGTACGGCTTCGCCGCCAACGGCGTCCGCGCCACCGACCTGCTCGGCACGGACGGGCTCCGGCTGTGGGACGCCGAGGCGCACGCGCCGGTCGACACGGCCGCCGCCGACCTGCTCGACGCGCTCTCCAAGAGCGCCGATCCCAACCTGGCGCTGCGTCAGCTGCACCGGCTCGCCGACTCGGCCGGCCGGGCCGCGGACCGCAGCAACGGCAACCGGGTCGCCGGGCCGGGCAGCGCCCTGGCGCACAACGCCGCGACCGAGGAGCTGCTCGAGGCGCTTCACCGTGACCAGGGCCTGAAACGGCGGCTGGTGGCCGTGCTCGGCGCCTCGGCCGCCCTCGGGGATCACCTGGTGGCCAATCCCGACGAGTGGCGGACGCTGTCCACCGGCAAGACCGGTCTCCCGCCGGACGCCGAGGGGCGGCTCGCCCTCGACGACTCGATGGGCGACGGGCCGCCGACGGTGCCGGCGCTGCGTACCGCGTACCGGATCTCGCTCTTGCGCATCGCCGCCGCGGACCTGACCGGCGGCCGCGGCCTGGAACCGACGATGGCCGCGCTGTCCCGCCTGGCCGACGAGACGCTCGCGGCGGCCTACGCGATAGCGGTGGCCGGTCTGCCGGACGGGACGCCTGCGCCGCGTCTCGCGGTGGTGGCGATGGGCAAGTGCGGCGGCAACGAGCTGAACTACGTCTCCGACGTCGACGTGATCTTCGTGGCCGCCGGTGACGAGGATCTGACGTCCGGCACGACCGTGGCGGCCCGGCTGATCGAGATCTGCGGTCTGGTCGCCTGGCCGGTGGACGCGGCGCTGCGCCCGGAGGGTAACCGTGGCCCGCTGGTCCGCACGCTCGCCAGCCACCAGGCCTACTACCGGCGGTGGGCGCGGACCTGGGAGTTCCAGGCGCTGCTGAAAGCGCGGCCGGCCGCCGGTGACCTGGCCCTCGCGCAGGCCTGGCTGGCCGACCTGGCGCCGCTGGTCTGGCACGCGGCGGAACGCCCGGAAGCCGTGGCCGACGTCCGCGACATGCGTCGCAAGATCATCGACAACGTGCCGGCGAAAGAGGTGGACCGCGAGATCAAGCGTGGTCCGGGCGGCCTGCGGGACATCGAGTTCGCGGTGCAGCTGCTGCAGCTCGTGCACGGGCGGGTGGACGAGACGCTGCGGGCGCCGGGCACGCTGCCGGCGCTGCGGGCCCTGGTCACCGGTGGTTACGTCGGCCGGCAGGACGGGGAGACGCTGCTGCGCGGGTACCGGTTCCTCCGCGGCGTCGAGCACCGGCTGCAACTGCAGCAGCTCAAACGGACGCACACCGTGCCGGACGACCCGGCCGGGCTGCGCTGGCTCGCGGCCGCGCTGGGCTACACCGCGATGCCGGGCCGGGACGCGGTGGAGGCGTTCCGGTCGGACTGGGTCGGTCATGCCGCGAACGTCCGCCGGCTGCATGTGAAACTGCTCTACCAGCCGCTGCTCGAAGCGGTGGCCCGGGTGCCGGCCGAAGAGCTGCGGATGACGACCGAATCGGCCCGCAAACGCCTGGAGATCCTCGGCTTCGCCGACCCGGCCGGCGCGCTGCGGCACCTGGAGTCACTCACCGGCGGCGTGACCCGGACCGCCGCGATCCAGCGCACGCTGCTGCCGATGCTGCTGCAGGACTTCGCCGACGCGCCGGAACCGGACCGCGGCCTGCTCAGCTACCGGCAGGTTTCCGACAAGCTGGGCAGCACCCCGTGGTACCTGCGCCTGCTGCGTGACGGCGGCCCGGTGGCCCGGCGCCTGGCCCGGGTGCTCAGCCTCTCCCGGTACGCGACCGACCTGCTCACCCGCGACCCGGAGGCGCTGCGCCTGCTCGCCGACGACGGCGAGCTGCAGCCCCGGCCCCGCCAGGCGTTGCTGGACGGCTTCGCGGCGGCGGCCGACCGGCACAGCGACCCGATCAAGGCGATCGGCGCGGTCCGCGCGCTGCGCCGGCGGGAGTTGTTCCGGATCGCCTGCGCCGACATCCTGAGCCACGGCGACGACCTCGCCCCGGACCGGCCGCTGGACGTCGACGCGATCGGCGCGGCCCTCTCCGACGTCACCGACGCGACGCTCGGCGCGGCCCTGCGGATCGCCCGCCGGTCCAAGCCCGGCCCGGACGGCCTCCGGTTCGCGATCATCGGGATGGGCCGCCTCGGCGGGTACGAGATGAGCTATCCCTCCGACGCCGACGTGCTCTTCGTCTTCTCGCCGCCGCCCGGCTCGGCGGACAGCGGGGCCAGCGCCGCCGCGCACGCGATCGCCGAGGAGCTGCGCCTGCTGCTGCTCGCCCCGGCGCCGGACCCGCCTCTCGGTGTCGACGCCGACCTGCGCCCGGAGGGCCGGCAGGGCCCGCTGGTCCGCAGCCTGCAGGCCTACCAGCAGTACTACGCCCGCTGGTCGAAGGTGTGGGAGGCCCAGGCGTTGCTGCGGGCCCGGTTCGTCTGCGGCGACGCGTCGCTCGGCGCCGAGTTCGAGGAGATGGCCGACGGGGTCCGCTACCCGTCCGGCGGGCTCACCCGGGAGCAGGTCGTCGAGATCCGCCGGATCAAGGCGCGGGTGGAGACCGAGCGGCTGCCCCGCGGCGCGGATCCGAACACGCACACCAAGCTGGGCCGCGGCGGCCTGGCCGACGTCGAGTGGGCGGTGCAGCTGTTGCAGCTGCGGCACGCCCACGCGGCGCCGGAACTGCGTAAGACCAGGACGAAGGAAGCGCTCGAAGCGGAGTGCGAAGCCGGCCTGGTGGACCGGGGTGACGCGACGGCGATGGCGGCGGGCTGGACCCTCGCGGCCCAGGTCCGCAACGCGCTCACGCTGGTCCGCGGCCGGCCCACCGATCAGCTCCCCCGGCACGGGGCCGAGCTGGCGGGCGCGGTGCTCCTGCTGGGCGGCGGTGACCCGGGTGAGTTCGTCGACCGCTATCTGCGGCTGACCCGCCGCTCCCGTGCCGCCATGGAACGAGTGCTGGAGTCCTGATCAGCACTTCTCGGAGGTGGCTTCGCCCCGCAGGATGCGGTAACCGCCGCCGGTGCTGATCGTGTAGCTGACCCGCCAGTCGGTGCAGGTCTCGTCGACGCGCCCGGCCGGCCCGTCGCCGGCCTCCTGCTCGCTGCGGAACGTCACGTCCGCGCCGAGCCGCCCGGCGCCCAGGTCGGTCAGGTCGCGCAGCACCACGGCGGAGTCCTTGGCGGTGGCCGTCCCGTCGGTGAACCGGGTCATCTGGGCCGGGTCGCCGGGGTCGAGCTCACCGGCCGGGTCGAGCACCGCGGCGACCCGTGCGTAGTCCTTCGCGTTGATCCCGGTGAAGTAGGTCTCCAGCATCGCGGCCACCGCCGCGGCGCGCGGGTGGGTCACGTCGGCCTCGACCGTGACCAGCTTCGCCGGCTGACGGGTGCGTTCCAGCGCCGGCGGGTTTTGGACGGTCGCCTGCTCGGCGCGGGTGGGCGCGCCGTCACCGGTGGACGCCAGCAGCCGCGGGCCGCCGAGGATCGCGGCGGCGGCCAGGGCGGCGATCAGCACCACGATCGGGACGGCCGGGAGCACCCGGCGGGGGAGCACCCGGCGGGGGAGCACCCGCCGGTGGGGCGTCCGTGCGGGCACGCCGGCCGGCTCGGGGATCCACGCCGCCTGCGGTTCGGCCGGCGGCGGCCAGGACCGCTCGCCGGGGTCGGTCCTCTTCGGCGCGACCGGCGGCCGGGGCCGCTCGCCGGGGCCGGCCTTCTTCGGAGTGACCGAGCCGGGGCTTGTCTCCTTCGGAGTGACCGAGCCGGGGCTTGTCTTCGGAGTGACCGACCAGGGGCGGGCGGCGGCCACCTGGGGCGGCGCGTTGCGCGGGGCCGGCGGCTCGTCCCGGAATCCGGGCGCGTTACGGGGTTCCCACCGAGCCGGAAGCGGGGGGAGCGCGTCCCACCGGGTCGGCTCGGTGCTCCGCGCCGGACGCCCGCACGTGTCGCAGACGTCGGGAACGCCGTCGTTCGTCTCGCCACAGTTGCCGCAGATCCACATGCGCCGCTCTTTCTGGAAAAGACCGGTGAGCAATTTTCCACCTGGCATCCGGCCCGATGCCGCCGGGTCGTTGCCCGGCGGCGGCATGCGAGGCCCTCGCCGCGTTGAAAAAGGCTCAGTCAGGAACCTCAGTGAAACGCGCTGCGGGAGGATGTGGAACGTCGCTACGGCTGACGTTTCCGCCGATCAGCCGACCCGGGTGACGGATTACCAGCCGATTCGCGAATCAATTTCAGCGAGCGGCGGCGGCAATTACCCGAGTGAGTGCGGCGTGAACGTTTTTCAATTCTTCGAGCGGCATGCCGAGGCGTTCGACGACGGCCGGGGGAATGCGCTCGGCGTCGACCCGCAACGCCCGGCCCCGCTCGGTCAGCGTGATCGCCAGGCTGCGCTCGTCGGCCTGGTCCCGCTCGCGCCGCAGATAGCCGATCGCCTCCAGCCGCTTCAGCAGCGGGGACAGGGTGCCCGGATCGAGTTGCAGCAGCTCGCTGAGCCGGCGCACGCTCAACGGGGCGTGCTGCCAGAGGGCGAGCATCACCAGGTACTGCGGGTGGGTCAGACCCATCGGCTCCAGCAGCGGACGGTAGATCGCCACCACGCTGCGGGCGGCGACCGACAGGGCGAAGCAGACCTGTTGCTCCAGAGCCAGGGGGTCATCACTCACTTGCGTTTCTCCTCAGGTCACGGGCTACTCTACCAATAGTTAGTGCACCAACCATTGGACTGCAAACCTTCGGAGGCGAGCGTCGTGTCGAAGTTCTCGGACTGGTTCCACCGGACGTTCGACGACTGGGCCTTCCGGTCGCTGATCGGGCCCGCCCAGACCAAGGGCGCTGTGCAGGGCTGCGACGCGGAGGCCCGTGAGCAGTGGAAACGTGACCTGGAGAACCGCAAGCGGTACACCCGTGAGCAGCGCGAACGCCGCCGGGCCGCGCGCCGCTGACCGAGGTCAGAGCAGGCTGCTGCCGAGCGTGTACCGGCCCGGCCCCGGCACGCGTACCCGGGTCCATCGCCCGTCGGCCATCACCGAGGCCCCGCCCGAGGCGGTCAGCCAGTGGCTGTGCCGCACCCGCACGAGCACGTCCGTGCCGCCGGCGGCGGTGGCCGGGACGTCGAAGACCACCGACGCGGCGTCCTGCCGGACCAGCACGGCCGGCCCGGCGACGAGCGGACGGGCGTTCCGCACCGCGTACAGGCGCCAGTGGGCATCGGTCCAGACCAGCGACAGGTACGGCAGACCGCCCGTCACCAGCTCCGCCTCGGCCCGTCCCGGCCAGGCGAGTTCCGCGTCCGGCACCGCCACGAACTGGACGGCCTGCTCGTCGAGCCACTGCTGGTAGCTGGCGGCGGTCAGTTCGACGCCGGTGCCCAGCGCGCCCGGCACGGTGGTGAAGAAGAGCGGGTTCCGTTCGATGTCCGCCTGCCGCAGCCAGCCCCGGGCCAGCGGGACGTCACCCATCGAGGCGGCTTCCCAGTAGGCCCGGGTCGGCGGGATCTCCACCCGCCCGGTCAGGTCCCCGGCCGCGAGCCGGTCGCGCAGCGGCTGGAAGTAGCCGGGGTCGGCCGTCGGATTCCCGATGTCCCGCACGTCGTCGATCACCACCGGCGGCTGCCACCAGACCATCGCGACGAGCAGCAGGGCCAGCATCCCGGCGTGCTTCCTGGTGCGGATGCCCGGCATCGCGTAGGCGGCCAGGACCGGGATGGCGAACATCACCGCGAGACGGGTCGCGTTCAGCCCGACCGGGGTGTGGATCAGGGCGGCGGCGAGCACCCCGGCCGACGAGAGCAGCGCGCCGGCCCGCACCGGGCGGATCGGCACCAGCGCGGCCACGACCAGCCCGGTCACCATGGCGCGGACGGTGTCGGTGCGGCTGATGTTCATCCAGCCGCCGTCACCGAAGAGCAACGAGATCAGCGCGAGCGGGACGGCGGCCGGCACGGCCAGCAGCAGCCCGTCGCGCCAGCGCCGGTCCAGCATCAGCGCCACCCCGGCCAGCCCGGTGAAGAGGCCGGCGACCGGGCTGGACGCGCCGGCCAGGAACGCCGCGAGCGCCGCGAGGCGGCGCAGCCGCGGCACGGTGAGCAGGACCAGCGCGGCGATTGCGAGACAGACCCCGAGCCCGTACGTGACCCGGCCGCTCACCAGGTTCCCGGCGAACCCGGCAGTCCCGAAGGCGGCGCCGAGCCACGGCCGGGCCGCCCCGGTCCGCCGGAACAGCACGGCGAGCAGCACCGAGCCCACGACCAGGGTGAGCACGCCGGTCACCCGCACGCCGAGCAGGACCATCACCGGCTGTGACACCAGGCTGTAGCCGAACTGCTCGACACCCGCGTACCAGCGCAGGTCGATCGGGGTGAGGCCGTGGCCGGCGAAGAAATCGGCCCGAGCCACCTGGGCGGCGAGGTCGGACCCCATCCGGGGCAGCATCAGGTAGACGACGCCGAGGATCGCCGCCACCAGCGCGGTGATCCACTCCAGCCGGTGCCGGGCCCACATCCCGCCGACCCTACCGGTCTCCCGGGGCCCTACCGGTTCCCGGGGGATAGCAGCCTGTCACGGTAGGGTCTTCGCCATGCCCCGTCCGTTCCTCGTCCGATACGCGGGACTGGCAGGCAGTCTGCTGCTGGCGGTGGCCGCCTGGCTCGGCGGCGCCTCCAGCCCGTGGAAACCGAACGTGACGCCGGGCACCATCTTCGCGGGTGAGAACGGGGTGCTGCTCCCGGTCACCTGGCTGGTCGGGACCCTGCTCCTGATCGGCGCCTGGTGGGCCGGGCGGCGGCACGTCCCGTCGGTGCGGTGGGCGTTCGTGACGGCTGCGCTCTGGGCGGCGCCACTGCTGCCGTTCCTGCCGCTGGCGAGCTACGACGTCTACTCGTACGCCTGTCAGGGGTGGCAGCAGGCGGCGGGCCTCGACCCGTACCGGGGTGGTCTTGATCTTTTGGGTTGCCCCTGGCCGGACGCCGTCTCGCCGACCTGGCGGCAGACGCCGGCACCCTACGGCCCGGTGTTTCTGGTGCTCGCGGCGCTGGCCGCGAAGCTCGGCGGCGGCTCGCTCACGGTGACCGTCGGCCTGCTGCGGCTGATCGCGGTGCTCGGCGTCGTGGTGATCGGCTGGTGCCTTCCGGTGCTGGCCCGGCGGGCCGGTGTGCCGCCCGAGCGGGCTGTCTGGCTGGTGCTGGCGTGTCCGCTCGTGCCCATCCATCTGATCTCCGGCGCGCACAACGACGCGGTCATGGTCGCGCTCATCGTGGCCGGTCTGACAGTGGCGGGGGCCGCCACCACCTGGCCGAGAATGATCGCTGCCGGCGTTCTGCTCGGGCTCGCCGTCGGGGTGAAGGCGACGGCCGTGGTGGTGCTGCCGTTCGCGCTGCTGCTCCTGCCGGGACGACTGTGGCGGCGGGTCCTCGCACTCGGTGGATCCGCCCTGGCGGCGCTCGCGGGCGTCTCGCTGGCGGCCGGGCTCGGCCTCGGCTGGGTGACGGGCCTGTCCGGAAGTGGCGTGTCGGTGCAGTGGACCTCGCCGCCCACCGCGATCGGCCTCACCCTGGAGCTGCTCGGCGTGCCGAGCGCCGTGCCGGTGACGAGGGTGCTGGGAGTGATCGCGCTGGCGGTGGTGCTCGCGGTGCTCTGGGTGCGTGCGCTGTCCCGTTCCCCCCTGCACTACGCCGGGCTGGCCCTGGCCGCGACAGTCCTGCTCGCGCCGGTGTTCCATCCCTGGTACGCGATCTGGCCGCTCGCCGTGCTCGCCGCGACAGTGCTCGAAGAGACCCGCTGGCTGGTCGCCCCGTGCGCGGTGGCGGCCGCGCTGTGCCTGCCGGACGGGTACAACCTGGCCCTCGTCACCAAGGCGCAGGGTGCCGTGGGCATGACCGTGCTCGCCGGTTTTCTAGCGTGGAAAGTCCTGTATGAAGCGAAAAGTAACTCTCGTCGGCCTGGTGTTGCTCACGGTGGGGGCGATCGTTCTCACCGGGCTTCGTAACGAGTACTTCGACTCGAAGGTCTACCACGGCGCGGTCCAGTACTGGTTCCGCGACGGCGGCATGGTCTACGACTTCCTGCGGCCGGGAACGCCGTACGGGTTCACCTATCCGCCCTTCGCCGGCCTGGTCATGGCCCCGATGGCGTACCTGCCGATCCTCGCGGTCGCGATCCTCGCGACTCTCGCCACGGTCGGGACCACGGTGCTGCTGGTCAAATGGCTCGGCGGGTCGATCGTCAAACGG
Source organism: Actinoplanes sp. NPDC023936 (assembly GCF_040639325.1). NCBI lineage: Bacteria > Bacillati > Actinomycetota > Actinomycetes > Micromonosporales > Micromonosporaceae > Actinoplanes > Actinoplanes sp. NPDC023936. Next base: position 95,414 of record NZ_JBEZZR010000015.1, read on the forward strand.
ATCGGCTTCGGCGCGGCGGTCTGCCTGGCGCTGCTCTTCGAGCCGGTCCGCGAGACGATCACCTTCGGACAGGTGAACACGCTGCTGCTCACCCTGGTCACCGCCGACATGCTCTTCGGCGTGGCCCGCGGACGCAAGTGGGCCGGCGTGGGCATCGGCCTGGCCGTGGCGATCAAACTGACTCCCGGCGTCTTCATCCTCTACCTGCTGGTCACCCGGCGCTGGCGGGCGCTCGCCACCGCGATCGGCTCGGCGGCCGGGGCGACGCTGCTGGCCGGGGCGCTCTTCCCGGACGAGTCCCGGGAGTTCTGGACGTCGGCGCTGTGGGACACCAACCGGGTGGGGCTGCTCTACTACCTGTCCAACCAGTCGGAGCGAGGGCTGCTGGCCCGGTTGCCGATCGAGACAGTGGAGTCCACGGTCTGGCTGGTCTGCGTGCTGGCGACGCTCACGGCCTGGGGGTGGCGGGTCTTCCGGTCGCCGGACGACGTGGTGGGCGGCCTGGCCCTGACCGGTGTGCTGGGCTGCCTGATCAGCCCGGTCACCTGGATTCATCACTGCGTCTGGCTGCTTCCGGCCCTGATCCGCTGTATCGACTACGGCCGCCCTTACCTCGGCATTTCCGCTTATGTCGTGATGACCTCCCACCTCACGTGGTGGTGGGAGAAACGGCCCCGGCCGCCCCTGGAACTGCTCGGCGCCAACATTTATGTCTGGTTCAGCCTGGCTCTGCTCTTCTGGACACCCCTCGGCACCCGCCGTTCGTCTGAAATCCACGAGACGGACAAGATCATCGCGTAGTCAGTGGCCATGTCCATTCGCCGTACCACCTCGGCGGTTGTCTCCGTAGTGGCAGTGGCCGCGGTCGGCAGCGTGCCCACCGCGGCCGCCGCGCACGGCTATGCCAACAGCTTCGAGCGCCTCTCCACGTTCCCCGCCTATCTGAACTCGTCGATCGACGACACGGCGGCCGCCGAGATCTCCACCGTCACCGAGGACGGCCGCACGGTCGTCTACACCGACAGCCCCGGCAAGCGCCTCGGCTTCGTCGACATCACCAACCCGTCCAAGCCGAAGCCCGCCGGTGTGCTGAGCGTCGGCGGCGAGCCCACCTCGGTCGCGCACCTGGGCCGCCTGCTGCTCGCCGGTGTCAACACCCGGACCAGCTTCACCGACCCGTCCGGCAAGCTCGTCGTGATCGACTCGGCCACCCGCAAGGTCGTCCGTGAGCTGGACCTCGGCGGTCAGCCGGACTCGGTCGCTGTCGCGCCGAGCGGTCGCTACATCGCGGTCGCCATCGAGAACGAGCGGGACGAGGACGTCAACGACGGGGCGATCCCGCAGGCGCCGGCCGGTTGGCTCTCGGTGATCGACGTCAAGACCTGGCAGGTTTCCAAGGTCTCGCTCGATGGGCTGTCGGAGGTCGCGCCGACCGATCCCGAGCCCGAGTACGTGAGCATCAACTCCCGTGACGAGGCCGTGGTGTCGTTGCAGGAGAACAACCACCTGGCGGTGGTCTCGCTGCGATCCGGCCGCGTGATCTCCGACTTCTCCGCGGGAAGCGTCACTGTCAGCGGTGTTGACACGCTCGACGACGACGCTGTTTCGCTGGACGGCACGATCACCGCGAAGCGCGAGCCGGACGGCGTCGCCTGGATCACCGACGACCTGTTCGCCACCGCCAACGAGGGTGACTACGAGGGCGGTTCCCGCGGCTGGTCGATCTTCAACAAGAAGACCGGCAAGGCCGTCTGGGACGCCGGCAACACCCTCGAGCGGATCGCCGTCGAGCACGGCCAGTACCCGGACAAGCGCTCCGACGCCAAGGGCATCGAGGCCGAGAACGTCGCGTTCGGCAAGCTCGGCGGCGTGCCGTACATCTTCGTGAACTCGGAGCGCGGCAACTTCACCGCCGCCTACGACGTCTCCAAGCCGTCGAAGCCGAAGTTCAAGCAGCTCATGCCGACCACGAACGCGCCCGAGGGCGTCGTCGTCGTGCCGTCGCGCAACCTCGTCGTGGTCTCCAGCGAGGAGGAGGACGCCTCGATCGGCATCCGAGGCTCGATCCAGCTGTTCGGTATCGGCCACGGCCCGGACACGCAGATCTCCTCCACCTCCGCGATCCCGTGGGGCGCGCTCTCCGCGCTCTCCCCGGTGCCGGGCAGCTGGGACAAACTGGTCACGGTGACCGATTCGGTCTACACCCCGACCCGCATCCTCACGCTCTCCACCGAGGGCGTCATCTCCAAGCAGCTGACCGTCACCAAGAACGGACAGCCCATCGGGTACGACGCCGAAGGTCTCGTGGCGCGCAAGGGCGGCGGCTACTGGCTGGCTGTCGAGGGGTCCTCCTCGACGCCGAACCTTCTCGTCCGCCTGAACGCCGCCGGAGCCGTCCAGGAGGAGATCCCGCTCTCCGCCGACGTCGCCGCGACGATCACCAGCAACGGCCTGGAAGGCGTCGCCGAGTCCGGCAAGTACGTCTGGGTGGCCGTCCAGCGTGCCATCAAGGGCGACCCGGCGAACACCGCCCGGATCGGCCGTTACGACACCACCACCAAGACCTGGTCGTGGCTGCTCTACCCGCTCGACACCGCGCCCACCGGCTGGGTCGGCCTCTCCGAACTGGTCGCCGTCGACGCCGACACCTTCGCGGTGATCGAGCGCGACAACCAGCGCGGCACCCTCGCGGCGGTCAAGAAGGTCTACACCTTCGACGTCCCGTCGTCGTGGACCGGCGTGCCGACCGTGGCGAAGAAACTGCGCAAGGACCTGCTGCCGCAGCTCAAGGCCGCCAACGGCTGGATGCAGGACAAGGTCGAGGGGCTGGCCGTGGCCGGTAACGGCCGCACGTACGCGGTCACCGACAACGACGGCCTCGACGACGCCACCGGCGAAACCGTCTTCCTGGACCTGGGCCGCCTGCTCTGATCCCGGATCTCCGGCGCCGGTCCCGTAGCGGGGCCGGCGCCGTTCCGTTTTGCGGCGGTTCCTTTGCTCTTCACTCAGGTCCCGCTGCGGCTATTTGTCGGCTTCGGGTGATCCCGGCGCCCGTGCTTCACTTGTGGATCATGGATGTCGAGGTGCTTCCCGGGACGCCGGGGTTGACGCTGGCCTCGGTCGAACACGTGCTCGTGCCTGGTCACGGCCGCGACGCCACCGGAACCGGCCTCAATCCGGGTGGCACGGACCGCTGCCGGGTGGCCGCCGCGCTCGGCGTGCCCGGACGCATCGTCTGCTCCGGGTACAAGTCACCGATCGATCGCAAAGGGACATCCTGGACCACGCCGGAAGCGCCCGGGGAGACGTTCCAGGGCGTACCCGAAGCCGACCTGATGCGCGCGTGGCTGATCGAGGCCGGCGTCGCGCCGCACGTCATCCGGGTGGAACGCCACTCCGTCGACACCGTGACGAACCTGCTCCGCGCCGAACACGAGGGCCACTTCGGCGACGACCGCCCGGTAGCCGTCGTCGCCCAGCGTGGACACCTCCGCCGCATCCTCTCGGTCGTGGCTCCGCGCACGCTGCGTCGCCCGTACCTCGGGGTGGTGGTTCCGGGCCCCGCCCGCGAAACAGCGCTGGCCACCCTGGTGAGCCGGTTGATCAGCGCCCACCTGCCGAGCGACCCGGCAGCAGCAATCGCCGCCGCAACCCGAAGATCCGAACTGCTGTGGGGTACGGCCGAACGGCTCGGCAAACGCAGCTACCACTAACCGGGGCCTTCCGCCGCCCGTCCCGCAGCGTGGCCCGGCCATGCTCATCAATCCAACAGCCGGCAGCGCCCGGCCGTAGCTGAGCCCTGTGATCAAGCCGGGGTAGCCGTCGTGGTCTACGGCTGGCGGTGCCCGGCCGTAGCTCAGCGCTGTGATCAAGCCCGGATAACCGTCGTGGTGTACGGCTGGCGGTGCCCGGCCGTAGCTGAGCCCTGTGATCAAGCCGGGGTAGCCGTCACGGTCTACGGCTGGCGGCGCCCGGCCGTAGCTCAGCCATGTAATCGAGCCGGGCGACCTGCGTGAGCTACGGCTCGGACCCGCGGCCGTCCCCGATCAGCCAGCGAGGCGCGCGGTTGTGCGACAGCGCGCGGCGAACGCGAAACGGCGGCCACGTCGGCTGGGAGCCGAGCATGACCGCCGTTCCTCGCGTTGTGCCCTAGATCAGATCAACAGGCAAACCTGCTGGTCGGACCCATGGTCATCACTAGACGTTGTAGTACATCTCGAACTCGTGCGGGGTCGGGCGGAGCCGGACCGGGTCGATCTCGTTGGTGCGCTTGTAGTCGATCCACGTGGAGATCAGGTCGTCGGTGAAGACGCCACCGGCGGTGAGGAACTCGTGGTCGGCTTCGAGCGAGGCGAGCACCGCGTCCAGCGAACCCGGAACCTGCTTGACGTTGCCCCACTCCTCCGGCGGCAGGTCGTACAGGTCCTTGTCGATCGGCGCCGGCGGCTCGATCTTGTTCTTGATGCCGTCGAGGCCGGCCATCATCTGCGCGGAGAACGACAGGTACGGGTTGGACGACGGGTCCGGGACGCGGAACTCGACGCGCTTGGCCTTCGGGTTGCTGCCGGTCACCGGGATGCGGGTGCAGGCGGAGCGGTTGCGCTGCGAGTAGACCAGGTTGACCGGGGCCTCGTAGCCGGGCACCAGGCGCCGGTACGAGTTGACGGTCGGGTTGGTGAACGCCAGCAGCGACGGCGCGTGGTGCAGCAGGCCGCCGATGTACCACCGGGCGGTGTCGGACAGGCCGGCGTAACCGGTCTCGTCGTAGAACAGCGGCTCGCCACCGAGCCAGAGGCTCTGGTGGGTGTGCATGCCGGATCCGTTGTCGCCGAAGAGCGGCTTCGGCATGAAGGTCGCGGTCTTGCCGTGCTCCCAGGCGGTGTTCTTGATGATGTACTTGAACAGCTGCATCTGGTCGCCGGCGTGCAGCAGGGTCGAGAACTTGTAGTTGATCTCGGCCTGGCCCGCGGTGCCGACCTCGTGGTGCGAACGCTCCACGGTGAAGCCGGTGTCGATCAGGCGGCGCACCATGGCGTCACGCAGGTCGGAGTAGTGGTCGACCGGGGAGACCGGGAAGTAGCCGCCCTTGTACGCGGTCTTGTAGCCGCGGTTGCCGCCCTCTTCCTCGCGACCGCTGTTCCAGGCGCCCTCGATCGAGTCGATGTAGTAGTACGCCTGGTGCGCCGACGTCTCGTGGCGGATCGAGTCGAAGATGTAGAACTCCGCCTCGGCGCCGAAGTAGGCGGTGTCGGCGATGCCACTGGAAGCCAGGTAGGCCTCGGCCTTCTTCGCCACGTTCCGCGGGTCACGCGAGTAGGCCTCGCGGGTGAACGGGTCGTGGATGAAGAAGTTGAGGGCGAGAGTCTTCTGGATGCGGAACGGGTCGACGAACGCCGTCGCGACGTCGGGCAGCAGCATCATGTCGGACTCGTGGATGGCCTGGAAGCCGCGGATCGAGGACCCGTCGAAGGCGAGGCCGTCGGTCACCACACTGTCGTCGAACGACTCGACCGGGATGTTGAAGTGCTGCATCACACCCGGGAGGTCACAGAACCGTACGTCGACGAACTTGACGTCCTCGTCTTTGAGGTATCGCAGGAGTTCCTCGGGATTGGCGAACACACGTCCTCCTGGCACAGTTTTCCGATACCGGGCGGCATGGGCCGCCACCTGGCAAGGCTGGTCGCGACGTTATGGGTCGGGGGTTGCCCCGGCGTATCCCTATTGTTTCTGCCGTGTTACGGACTGCGCCGGGAATGCACGGCGAGAGCGCGCGCTGATCACTCGGACCCTATCGCGTAACCTCGGAAGACGTGGCTGCTTCCGTCAACGAGTCCCCCGTGGCGCCCACGGGCCTGGAGCCTGCCGGGCTCGGCCCGCGATTGGCGGCCATCGTCATCGACTGGGTCCTCTGTCTGCTGATCGCCAGCGTTTACGCCAGCCCGGCTGAGGTGGCCTGGCCGCCGGTCCTGGTCCTGGTCGTGGCTAACACCTTCTTCCTCGGGCTCTTCGGCCAGACGCCGGGGATGCGCCTCACGCGCATCCGCTGTGCTTCATATCCGGACGGGGGAGTGATCGGCCTGCGCCGCGGCTTGATCCGTGGCGTGCTGCTCGGCCTTTTCATCCCCGCGATGATCATGGATGGTCAGGGGCGTGGCCTGCACGACCGCGCCGCCGGATCCATCGTGGCAGCGATCCGGCGCGGCTGACACCCCCTGGGCCATGAAAAGAACTGATGGCTGCCACAAGCAGATTTCATTGGCGGTCACGGTCTTCCTCGGCGGATTCTGAAGCGGACGAACCACCGACCACGCCACCACCCGGCGTCCGCACCCCGAAGGCCTGCTCATGAGTGACCAGATCGTCCGGCTCCCGCACCGGGACCGGCTCCCCGCCGAGACGCCGCCTGCCCAGCTCGGGCGCGACAGTTCCCTCCGGCCTGGTGGCCGCCGGGCTGCGCAGTCCCCACGGTCCTTCAACCGGCCGGGATCGTTCCGGGGCGCCGATCACGCCGGGCGCCGCGGGCGGCTTGTCCTCGCCGCCGAGCCAGTCAGCCCAGGGCGTGCCCCGATCCCGCCGTGACGGTTGCGGCGGCCGAGCGCCAGGCCCCGCGGGCGAGACCGGCCGATTGAGCACCGGCGGCGTGGCTCCGGGCCGGTGTCCCGTGCCTCGGCCTGCGGCCGGGCGCGTCTCTTCCGCGCTGCCAGGCTGCGCGGCGCGCTCCCCGGCGGGATTTTTGAGTACGGGCGGGGCAGCGGAACCAGGCGTCCGTCCAAAAGTGTCGTAGCCGGTCCGAACGCCGGTCCCGGAGTTCAAGCCCGGGACCCGGTCACCCGGGCCTCCCGGTTGCGCAGGGACGGGCGAGGTGGGTGGCCGGCCGCCGTCGCCGCCTCCGGGCCGTCCAGCTTGCGGCGCCTTCCGGGGTACGGGGGGAGTGCCGCTTCGTCCACTCCGGCCACCGTGGGGCGACACCGGACCAGCAGGCACCCCGCCGGGCCCGCCGACGTGTCCTGTTCCTCCGGGCATCGGCCCGCCGCCCGGAGCAGTGCCGGCTCGTCCGCCACCCGGCGCGCCGGGCAGGGGCCCAGGTCGGCCGCTGCCGGGGGTGCCGGTCCTGCCGGCTGGTCCGGGGGCGCCCGGTCGGGTTGAGGGGGGCGCGCCGGGCAGTGTGCCTGGCGTGGCTCCGGGGCGTCCGGGCTGCTGGAGGACGGGCGTGGTGGGACGGGCACCGGGGCGGCCCGGCTGCGGGGCCTGCTGCGGGGTCTGCTGCGGGGTCTGCTGGGGGAACGGCAGGGGCGGCTGGCCCGGGCGGCGGATTTCCCGGCCGAGGGGCGGCTGCGCTGCGGGTGCCGGGGCGGCGGGGCGGCGTAGCGAGCGGCCCGGTGGCGGGGCGCTGCCGGGTGGGGGGACTACGCCGGGGGCTCTGCCGGGGCGGCCGAACTGTCCGGGCAGGGGCGGGCGGATCGTGGTGGGAGGGAGGTTTCCCGGACCGGTTTGTCCGGGCGGGATGACGTTCGGCGGGACGGTTCCGGGGACCGTGCCGGGCGGGACGGTCCCGGGGGGCGTCACCCCGGGCGGGAACGTGCCGGGCGGGAAACCGCCGGGGGTGGGGATCTGGCCGGGCGGAAGTACGCCGGGAGGTACCGCGCCGGGGGGCAGCGTGCTGGGCGGTGTGATTCCGGGCGGGATGGATCCGGGTGGTGTCAGGCCGGGCGGGATCGTTCCGGGCGGTCTGAGGCTGGGCGGGACGGTTCCGGGTGGTGTCAGACCGGGCGGGACGGTGCCGGGCGGGGTGCGGCCGGGCGGGACGGTTCCGGGCGGAATCTGGCCCGGCGGAACCACGCCAGGGGGGATGACGCCCGGGGGAGCGACCGCCGGCGGGTTCAAGCCGGGCGCGTTCTGGCCGGGCGCGTTCTGGCCGGGGGCGTTCTGACCAGGGGCGTTCTGGCCCGGCTGGTTGGTGCCGGTCTCGTTGGAGACCGGTGACGTGATGAAGCTGGGGCCGTTCTGGCCCGGCAGACCGGTCGGCGGGGTGTCGGCGGGAGGGAGGGCGATGGGCTGGCTGAGCACGGCGTTCATGGGCTGGACGGGTGGGCCTACGCCGCTGGCGACCACGGCTATGTAGTCGAAGAACTGGTCGGCGTAACGCTGGGCCAGCGACTGGGCTTCGCGGCGGTACCGTTCGCGGATCTCGGTCTGGTCCTCCTTGACCTCTTCGGCGCGGGCGGCGTTCCAGCTCACGCCACTGGTCAGGAACGAGCCCAGGTTCTCGCCGAAGCTGACGTTCTCGGCGTCGCGGAGTTCGCGTTCGTAGCGCGCGAGGAGCAGGTCCAGGTCGCGGCGGGCGTCCAGCGAGACGTTGACCATGTGGCGGAGGGCGGTGATGTTGTTCTGGGCGGCGTCCATCCAGACGTCGAGGTAGGTGAGAGTTTCGCCGGGACCGCGGCGCAGGAACGCGTCACGGGCTGCCGGGGACTTCCAGTGCTCGTCCTGCAGGACGGTGCTCTGCTGCACGACGAAGGTGCGGACGTCGGCCATCAGTGACCAGGCGTTCTGCCACTGGTCGGCGAGGGCGGCCATCTGTTCCGGGTGCAGGTTCCGGATCTTGGTGGCGACGGCCTCGACGGTGAGCGGGTTGCCCGGGCCGGGCTTCGGTGTGAACGGGATCTGTGACGGCGGGTGCGTGCCGTAACGCAGCTGGCCGCTGTACGGGCTGTACCCGTAGTTCGGGTCGGCTGTGGCGCCCCAGTACTCGCCCATCGGCTCAGCCGCTCACAACCGGGCCGGAGGTGCGCGTACCGGTCGACACCCGGTTCGTCTCCTCCAGCAGGCCGCTCTCGTCCGGCTGGAACGTGCTCGTCGTGCTCTCCCTCGTGACGGGGTCGACCTTCTCCGTGGTCAGGCTCGTTGTCCTGCCCTCGGCGTCCACTGTTTCGGTGGTCTGCTCGGTGACGTTCGCTCCCTCGTACCGGGAACTGGTCTCGGTCGTGGCGGTGAGCTTGCCGTCCGCGCCGAAGGTCTCCACCGTCGTGGTCCGGATCGGGCCGTCGATGCGGTGTGACGTCCGGGTCGTGGTGGCCGACACCGTCTCGCCGTCGCGATCGACGATCGTGGTGGTGGCCGTCGTGACCCCGCCGGGCACGGACACTGTGGACACCTCGCGCCGCTCGCCGTTCGGGCCGGTCGACGTCTGCACGGTCTGGTACGCGGAGACCGGGGTGACCGGCCCGTCCCGCCAGAGCGGGCTGTCCGCCGGAGGAGGCGCTGCCGCCCCGGCGGAGGAGCCGGCCATCTGCTGCTCGACATAGGTGGTGCCGAGGTTCTCCGGAAGCCCGGCCGGCCGGGGAACGCTCTTGTCGCCGAACGCGAACAGAACGTCGTTCAGGGAAGCCGCGGAGACCGCGTCGCCGGACCGGTAGCTCTCCGCAATCGTCTGTGCGGCGTTCGCCACGTTGCCCAGCGACTCGGCCAGCTTGCTCAGATAGACACCGAGTTCGGCGGCGTTGCCCTGCAGGCCGGCCCGGACCGCGTCGGCTTCACCGAGGACGTCGCCGTTGAAGGCGCCGGTCGGCATCTCGCCCAGTGGAGTGAGATATCCGGAGCGTGCCGCTATGTCGGCTTGCTGACTCGCGAGGAGCCGCGCGTATTCGCGGAGACCGTCGAGATTGATGTCCACGGCAGGGCCGCCGCGCAGCCAGGGCGTGGCCGTGTTCGCCGACGTCTGCTGCGGATACGGGTTCTCGGTGCCCATCACGCCTCCCCGTTCTGGATCGCTGGTAGTGATCGGGTGACGCTGGAGAGTACGCACTCTTCCGGGAACCGGTTCGAACCTTCTCTACCCGACGGGCGTACGGGAGGGCATAACCCACTTCCGAGGGCTGGGGAGAAAGGCAATGGCAGGTTTCGGGCAAGTCCACGCCACACAGGAACAGCTCACCGCGATGGCGAACCGCTGTGGTGAGACCGGGCAGAGCATCTCGCAGGGCATGAACCGGGTGATGGGCCAGATCCAGGCTCTCAGCGGCGGCGCCTTCGCCGGTACCGCGAACAACGCGCTCCAGGACGTCTCGGTGCAGCTCAACGACGGCCTGTTGAAGATCATGAGCGCTCTCGACGAGCTGGCGGGCAAGATGTCCGCCGCGTCCACGACCTACGGCGTGAACGACGAGGAGGCCGCGTCGTCGATTCGCGGTGCCGCCGCCGGCGCCGACAGTTCCGTCGTCAGCATCCTTCGCGGCTGAGTGCGCGCGACCGAGATCGGGGAGACACGACATGAACATCACCTACAACTTCGGCCAGATCACCGAGACCTCCGCGGCCATCAACACGTTCCAGAACCAGATGGACCAGCAGCTGAACGACCTGTACACGGCGTTCACGCAGCTCTTCGCCGCGGACTGGACCGGCACCGCCGGCACCGCCTGCGACGAGGCGCGGCAGAAGTGGAACCAGGGCGCCACCGAGATCAAGGCCGCGCTGGCGGGCGTCGGCGTCAAGCTCGGTGCGTCGTCGGAGCGGATGCAGCAGGTCGACCAGCAGATCGCCGCCAACATGTGAGTTCCGCACGGACGGATGACCGGCCGCCGGTGATTGCCGGCGGCCGGTCCGTCTCCGGCGGGCTGTCCGGACCGCCCCGAGTCGGGCGCGGGAGCCGGGCGCGGGAAGCAGTCGAAGTGACGGGCGCGGCCAGCCGTCGAAGGGCCGGGCGCGCCAGCGCGGGAAGCCGTCGGCGCGGCGGCTGGGGCAGCCCTGAGAACCAGCCGGTGTGGAGTGGGCTTCGGAAGGAGTCGTCATGAGAAACGCGGCATTCGTCGCCGTCGCGGCGCTGGCCGGCTCGCTCGCGCTCACGCCCGCGGCTGCCTTCGCGGCCCCTGGTGTCAACTGTGCTCCGCCCGGTGAGAGCGAGGTCGCCGCCTCCTGGGCGCGCTCGGTGCTGCGGGCCGGCTCCCTCGGGACGATCGCGGACGGGACCGGGGCGCGGGTCGCGGTCCTCTCGACCGGGGTGGACGCGGGGCAGCCGCTGCTGCGGCAACGGGTGCTGAACGGTGTGGACGCGGTGGGCGGCGGCTTCGCCAACGAGGACTGCACGGGTACCGGGACGCAGGTGGCGGGAGTGATCGCGGGCCGGCCCGGGGACCCCGACATGGCCGGGCTGGCGCCGAATTCGCGGGTTCTGCCGATTCGGGTGCAGCTCGACGACCCGGCCGGTTCCGAGGTCGCCCCGGACGCCCTGGCCCGTGGCATCAACCAGGCCGCGGCGAACGGCGCGGACGTCGTGGTGGTGGTCAGCCCGGCCTACCGGGACGCCGCCGGCCTGCGCAGCGCCGTCGAGGCCGCGATCGACCAAGGTGTCGTCGTCGTGGCCGCCGCCGGTGACCTGGGCGGGGCCGACGAGGGAAATCCGACGCCGTATCCGGCGGCGTACCGGGACGTGATCGGGGTCGGCGCGATCGATCAGAACGGACGGATCTGGCCGGACTCACAGCGTGGCGACTTCGTCGACCTGGTCGCGCCCGGGGTGGCCGTACCTGCTCCGCAAACCGGCCGGGGGCTTGTCGAGGTGAGCGGAACCGGGGTGGCGGCCGGGTTCGTGGGGGCCGCCGCCGCGCTGGTTCACGACCGGCGGCCGAATCTGAGCGCGCGGGAGGTCGGGCGGCTGCTGACCGGTACGGCCGGGCCGGCGCCGGCGGGACCCGCGTTCGGCGCCGGGGTGGTCGATCCGTATGCGGCGATCACCAATCAGCTGGTTCCGGCGGAGCGTCGCCCGTTGCCGGGGGTCGAGGCCGTGCCGCCGCCGGACACCGCCGCGGCGAGCCGGCGTCGCGCCTATGCGCTGATCGGCGCCGCTGCGGCCGGGATCCTCGTCGTGGTGGTGGCCGTCGCGGCCGCGGCGATGCGGCGGAGCCGGCGACAGCGGTGGCGGCCCGGCATGGCGCCCGCGTTGCCGGTGCGCGATGAGCCGTTGGAGCCCGGCCCGCCGGTGATGTTGCTGGACGAGCGCACCTGAGCCCGATCTTGTGCAGCTTCCCGAGAACGGGGCTAGAACGAGAACGGGGCGACCCGAATCGCCAAGATCGCGAGGAGAAAAGGGGGCGGGTCACTCCACTGTGGTGGGGGACGGCTTGAGGGCCTCCGCAGGATCCAAGGTCACCCCGGCTGGGATTGCATTCACCAGCGCCGAGGGCACATCGATGGCGTTCTCCGGCCGGTAACCGAGGAGCGCTGCCACATCCGGGTCGGACAGCGCGTGCCGTACCCCCGAATCGGTTATCAATTGGACGCCGCCGGCGGCCCGTACCAGCTCGAAGCGGCCCGCCGGAACTCCGACCGCGTCGGCCAGCGCACGTCCCCCCTGCGTCGCGCCGCCGGTCGGCACGGCCGCGTCCAAGCCGGTCGCCGGCACGCCGACCGTCAGCGACGGCGGGGCAGCCGCGTCGCCGGTGATCGCGCACGCGGCCTCGCCGGCAGCGAGGGAGGCCAGCTCGGGGACGGACGGCGGGCCCCGGACGGCCGCGTCCGGGTCCAGCGGCCGCGGGTCGAAGCGGGCCACGTCGGCCGCGGAGATCTCCTGCGGGTCGCCGGGGACCGCGGCCTCCAGCACGGCCTGCTGCAGCGCGGTGATCGGCGTCAGCCGGTCGTCCAGCACCAGGTAGAACTGGCGTCCGTTGGCCGTCTCGTTGAACAGCACGTCACCGTTGTCGAAGCCGTCGACCGCGTCCGAGTCGTCGCCGCGGCCGTCCACGTCGATCGGCTCGATGTCGGGACCGGCCGGCAGCGCGTTGAGCCACGCCACGCCGACGCCGATCGGCTGGACCGCGCCGAACAGCGCGGGGACGGTGACCCGGGCGTTCCGGATCAGGTGTTTGCGACCCTGCCAGATCAGGTTGGTGCCCCCGGCCGGGTCGCCCGCGACGAGCAGCCCGCGATCGCCGAGCGGGTCGCCGGCCGGGCCGCCGGAGCCCACCAGCAGCACCGACCGCGGTTGCCCGCCGGGTGCCGCGCACATCGTCCACGGCAGGCGGGCCTGCTGTTTCGCGTCGGGCAGCGAGGCCGGGGCGCCGGCGATCCCGATCGTCACGCCACGGGGCACGTCGGTCAGCGATTTCGCGGCGACCCGGTAGACCTGCGGGTTGGGCCGGCCGGCGGCGAGTTTCGCGGACGCGAAGTTGAGTGCCGGGTGAAGCCGGTCGCGCAGGTAGACGAAGCTGGCGCCGGACTCGCGCTCGACGACCACCGAGCCGTCGGTCTGCCAGCGGTCCGGGCCGGTGCGGGTGAGCACGCCGTAGATGCCGAAACCGGCAGCGACCAGGATCGCGACCATCAGGCCGGCGAACAGCGCGCCGATGCCGCGGCGCAGCGGGGACTGCGCCGGATCGGTCTCCCGCATCACGAACGCGGAGATCACCCGCTGGTTCATGAACTGGTAGGACTGGAGCTGGTCGCGGCGGGACGGCACGGTGTCAGCCGCCGATCGAGGCGAACAGGCCGCGGACCTCGTCGAACACCCCGATCACCGCGCAGGCGAGCGGGATCAACGCCATGATCGCGACGACGTCGAGGATGTCGGCGGCCCGGCCGAGGTAGGGCGACGGCGGGCGGCGGCTGAAGGTGAGCGCCGCCGGCAGGGCGATCGCGGCGACCAGCAGCGCTCCGACGAGCAGTGCGAGACCCGGCAGCGCGCCGGTGACCACCGGACCGGCGCCGAGCCCGGCGAGCCCGGCGAAGCCGGCCACCAGCAGCGGCACCCGCTGCGGCGGGGTCGGCAGCAGGCGGGCGCGCAGCAGCAGGGCGGTGACCGCGGCCACCATGAGCAGCACGGCCGAGACACCCGGATCGCCGAGGGCGAGGTACGTCATCGCCGCGACACTGCACAGGGCGGCGGAGAGCAGCAGGCCGCTCAGCACCTCGCCGGCGCGGACCACGGCGGCGAAGACGTCCTCGCGGCGCGGCGCCGGCTTGTCCTTGAGGATCTCCTCGGCCCGGTTCGGCAACTCCGGGAAGGGCAGCCGGCCCAGCCATCCGGCCAGCACCGGGTACGCCGGGAGGAGCCCGATCGCGGCGGTCAGCGCCACCGCGGCGCACCCGTCGGGGGACATCCCGGCGAGCGCGAGCGACGAGGCGAGCAGGCCGGTCAGCCCGGCCGCCATCCCGGCCACGAACAGGCGGGTCAGCCCGGCGACGCCGACGTGACCGAGGACGCTGAGCGCCAGCAGCGTGGAGGAGCCGAGGAGCAGGCCGGGCGCGGTGATGCCCGGTGCGGCGAGCAGCCAGGCGCCGCCGAAGAACGCGTACGGCAGGCCGGCGGCGGCCACGATCGCGCCCGCCGTGGCGTCGCTGAACGCCCGGGACAGCAGGATGCCGGCCACCGTGAGCGCGAGGGCCACGGCGAGGGCGGCGACGGCGGTGATCACCCATGGTGGACCGTCGGCGGCGAGCCCGGCGAGACCGAGCAGCAGCGCGCCGGCCGTGACGGCCAGGCCGCACCGGCGGGTGGCGGTGTCGCTCCAGGTCCGCCCGGCGCGCCGGGAGCCGCTGGCGATCACCTCGACCACGTCGTCGTACGCCAGCTCGGGCCAGTCCTCCCGGGCCGGGCCGAGATGCAGCAGCTCGCCGTCGCGGACGCCCTGCGCGGCCAGGTTCCGTCCCGGTTCCAGGACGGTCCCGGTGGCGCGGCGCAGCACCCATCCGCCGGTGAGGTCCACCGGCTCCTCGGGCGAGGCATGCCGCAGCAGGTGGGGCAGCAGCTCGGCGACCAGCATGTTGTCGGGAAGCGCGAGATCCATCCGGCGGGTCGGTGCGGCGACGGTGACCCGGGCCAGGCTCGGCCCACCAGGTGCGGTCATGATCACCTCCTGCTGTCCAGCGCCTACTCAACGTAGCAGCAATCACCGGACAGCACTGATCAAAAAGGACCGATAGGATTGACGCGATCCGTCACCACCGGGGAGCCCAGTGTGACCGTCACGATCATCAAGCGGCCGCCTCGCCGGCCCGCGCCCGTCATGCCCGCCGGCGAGCTGTTGCTGGAGGCGCCGCCCGAGGTGCCGCAGCCCAGCGGCAAGGCCTGGACCCGGATGCTGATGATCCTGCCGATGGGCGCCGGCGCGGCCGCCATGGCGCTGATGATGGGGGCGCAGCGCGGTGGCCCGATCACCTATGTGGCCGGTGCGATGTACGGCGTCTCGATGCTCGGCATGATGGGCATGATGGCCGCCAACACCAGCGGTCCCGGCAAGCGCGAGATGATCGAGGCCCGGCGGCAGTACCTGCGGCACCTCTCCCAGTTGCGCGCCCAGCTGCGCACCACGATCCGGCAGCAGCGTGAGGCGCTGTACTACCACAATCCCGACCCGGGGACGCTCTGGAGCTTCACCGACAGCGGCCGGCTCTGGGAACGCCGGCGCGGTGACGCCGACTTCGCCGTGATCCGGATAGCTGTCGGCCCGCAGGAGGTGGCGACCCGCCTCGTGCCGCCGCAGACCCGGCCGGTCGACGAGTTGGAGCCGCTCTGCGCGACGGCGCTGCGCCGGTTCCTCAACGCGTACGCGATCGTCCCTGATCTGCCGGTCTCGGTCTCCCTGCGGGACTTCTCCCACCTGTACATCAGGGGCGGGCCGGTCCGCGATTTCACCCGCGCGCTCGTCGCCCAGATGGCGGTCTTCCACGCGCCCGACGACCTGCGGATCGGTGTGTGCGTGCCGGACGACCGGCGGTCCGAGTGGGAGTGGGCGAAATGGCTGCCGCACTCCCAGCACCCCGGCAAGACCGACGCGGTCGGCCCGGTGCGGCTGGTCGCGCCGAGCGTGCCGGCGCTGGAGGCGATGCTCGACGACGTGCTCGTCAACCGGCCCCGCTTCGACCCGTCGGTCACGCCCGGCGGCGCGCACGTCGTGGTGATCATCGACGGTGGCTCGACCGCCGGCTCCGACCACCTGATGACCGAGGGCGGCGTCGCCGGTGTCACCCTGCTCGACCTCTCCGTGCCGCCGCCCAGGCTGCTCGACGACAGCTCGGTGGTGCTCGAGATCGCACCGGACGGGACGGTCACCGGCACCACGATGGACGGTCCGACCGAGGTGGGCCGGGCCGACGCGCTCGGGGTGGAGCAGGCCGAGGTGCTGGCCCGCGAGCTGGCGCCGCTGCGGCTCTCCGCCGCCTCCTTCGCCGATCAGCCGGCCGTCAACCAGGACATGGGCCTGGCCGAGCTGCTGGAGGTCACCGACCCGTACGCGCTGGAGCTGTCCGAGCTCTGGGCGAACCGGCCCAACCGGGACCGGCTGCGGGTGCCGATCGGCGTCGGCCTCGACGGGCGGCCGGTCGAGCTCGACCTGAAGGAGTCCGCACAGGACGGCATGGGCCCGCACGGCCTGCTCGTCGGCGCGACCGGGTCCGGCAAGTCCGAGCTGCTGCGCACCCTGGTGCTCGCGCTCGGGCTCACCCACGATCCGGAGATCCTCAACTTCGTGCTCGTCGACTTCAAGGGCGGCGCCACGTTCGCCTCGCTGGACCGGTTGCCGCACACCGCCGCGATGATCACCAACCTGGAGGACGAGCTGCCGCTCGTCGACCGGATGCTCGGTGCGATCTCCGGCGAGCTGAACCGGCGGCAGGAACTGCTGCGCAAGGCCGGCAACTACGCCTCGCAGCGGGACTACGAGCGGGCCCGGTCGGCGGGAGTGCCGCTCGCGCCGCTGCCCAGTCTGCTCTTCATCGTCGACGAGTTCTCCGAGCTGCTCAGCGCGCGGCCGGACTTCATCGACATGTTCGTCCAGATCGGACGGGTCGGCCGGTCGCTCGGCATCCACCTGCTGCTCGCCTCGCAGAAACTGGAGGAGGGCCGGCTGCGCGGCCTGGAATCACACCTGTCCTACCGGATCGGGCTGCGGACGTTCTCGTCGATGGAGAGCCGGGCGGTCCTCGGGGCGCCTGACGCGTACGAATTGCCGCGCTCTCCGGGACACGGCTATCTCCGTACCGGAACGGAGGGGTTGATCCGGCTGAAAGCCGCCTATGTCTCCGGGCCGGTCCGCAGGGACGGAGCACCCGTCGCCGCCGGGATGAAGGCGGGCAACCCGATCCGGGAATTCTCCACCTTCTACGCCGTGCCCCCGCAGAAACCGGCGGAGGAAGCGCCCCGGGACGACGAGGACAAGGTCGTCGGCGACACGCTGCTGGAGGTGCTGGTCCGGCAGATGGAGGGCGAGGGCACCCCGGCGCACGAGGTGTGGCTGCCGCCGCTCGACTCGGTGCCCACCCTCGGCCAGATGCTGCCGCCCGTGATCACCATGCCGGACCGGGGACTGACGGTGGACGCGGCCGACCGGTTCGGCTCGCTGCACGCGCTCGGCGGGATCGTCGACAAGCCCTACGAGCAGCGCCGCGACCCGCTCTGGCTGGACCTCGCCGGCGCCGGCGGCAACGTGGTCGTGGTCGGCGCCGCCCAGTCCGGCAAGTCCAACCTGCTGCGCACCCTGATCATCTCGCTCGCGCTCACCCACACCCCGCGTGAGGTGCAGTTCTACGGCCTCGACTTCGGTGGCGGGCCGCTCAGCGCGCTCACCGATCTGCCACACGTCGGCGGGGTGGCGAACCGGCGGGACACCGACCGGGTCCGCCGGACCATCGCCGAGCTGCACGGGCTGATGCGGGCCCGGGAGGACCTCTTCGCCCGGCAGAACGTGGAGGGTGTGGCCGCGTACCGCAGGGCCAAGGCGCAGGGCGGTTACGCCGAGGACCCGTTCGGCGACGTCTTCCTGGTGGTGGACGGCTGGGCGACGCTGCGCGCCGAGTTCGAGGACCTGGAGGGCACGGTCCATGAGCTGGCCAACCGGGGTCTCGGCTTCGGCATCCACGTGCTCACCGCCACGAACCGCTGGATGGACATCCGGCCGCAGATCCGCGACGTCTTCGGCACCCGGCTCGAACTGCGCATCGGCGAGCCCAGCGACTCGGCGATCAACCGGCGGGAAGCGGTGAACGTGCCCGAGGGCGCGCCCGGCCGCGGCCTCACCCCGGACGGCTACCACTTCCTCACCGCGCTGCCCCGGATCGACCGGGAACAGCGTGTGGACGACCTCGCCGACGCGGTGGCCGAGCTGGTCAAACACTCCACCGAGCAGTGGACCGGCGCGCCTGCGCCCCGGGTGCGCCTGCTGCCGGCCGAGCTTCCCTACGCGGCCCTGCCGCCCGCCGAGGGGGAGAGGATCCCGATCGGCATCGCCGAGGCCGACCTGCAACCGGTCTGGCTGGACTTCGACAACGAGCCGCACGCCCTGCTCTTCGGCGACGTCGAGTCCGGCAAGAGCTCGTTCCTGCGCGGCCTCGCCACGTCGATCGCGGCGAGCCACACCCCGGCGCAGGCCCGGATCCTCCTGGTCGACCTGCGGCGCAGCCTGCTCGGCTGCGTGCCCCGCGAGCACACCCTGGGGTACGGGACGTCGGCGCAGGTCACCACCGATCTGATCAACCAGGTGGCGGTCGCGATGCGGGAGCGGCTGCCCGGACCGGACGTCACCCCGGAGATGCTCGCCGACCGCAGCTGGTGGAAAGGCCCGCAGCTGTACGTGCTCGTCGACGACTACGACCTGGTCGGGCAGACGCCGCTGCAACCGCTCGTCGAGTTCCTGCCGCAGGCCCGGGACATCGGCCTGCACGTGGTGCTGACCCGGCGGACCGGTGGCGCGAGCCGGGCCCTGTTCGAGCCGATGGTGAGCCGGATCCGCGAACTCGCCTCACCGGGGATCCTGATGTCCGGGCCGCGCGAGGAGGGCCCGATCTTCGGCACGCTGAAACCGCAGCCACTGCCGCCGGGCCGGGGCTGGATGGTCACCCGCAAGCACGGCGCCCGCCTGGTGCAGCTCGCCTGGACCCCACCGAGCCGTTAACGCCGCGGCGGGCCGAGGTACTGCTGCTCGATGCCGGTCTGGGTCAGCGAGACGAAACGGTCCGGCCCGCCGCCGGCCACTGCCACCATGTCGTCGGTCATGAACTGCAGCAACTGGCCGTCCTGCTGGCTCAGCCGCAGCGTCGCCGCGGCCAGGGTCGCCTCGTCGCCGCCGAGCCGCTGCATCAGCGTCAGGTCCGCTTCCTGCAGCGCCGCCACACCCGGCCGGTCCAGCTGGCGCAGCACGGTCAGCGTGGAGGTCCAGGGTCCGAGCGGCGGTGCGGTGGCCGGGCCGGTCACGCCCAGGTCGTACACGATCAGCGACGGGGTCTGCGCGGTGCCCGGCGGCAGCGCGTTCGGTTCGCCGCCGAGAACGGTCAGGCGCTGGTACTGCCCGGTCGCCCGCTCGCCGAAGCCGGACCAGGCCCGCTGCTCGGTGGTCACCACCATCGCGCGGGCGCCGATCGCGAACGCCCGGAAGATCAGCAGCTGAGCGGCCCAGACACCGCCGACCAGGGCGACCCGGACCGGATCACTGTCGAAGAGCTTCACGGGTACGGGCACCTGCTGCTGGTTGCGCCCCAGGAGCAGGCCGGCCCCGGTCGCCGGCCAGACCGTGATCTGTCGCAGCCCGGCCCGCGGCACCGCGTGCCAGCCGATGCGCAGGCGCGAGACGCGTCCCGACGGCCCGGTGTGGTCGGGGCTGCCGGGCGACGGCGGGTCCTCCGGCGGGCGGCCGGGTCGGTGCGGCGCCAGGGGAGCAGCGGTCAGCGGGGGAGCGGCGTGTGCGACGACCCGGGACTCGGCGGGAGCGGACTGTGCGGCCTGCGTGGGTATCGGAGCGGCGGTGGACACCGGCGGCTGCGGAGCGGGCGCGGGTCTTCTCTCCGGGATGGTCATCCGGCACCGCCTCCGGTCGGCGCTGTCGCGTAGGTCGCCGGACCGTGCTCGCCGTCGAGCGGGCGCAACTCGCCACCGGCCCGGCGGACACCGTCCAGCAGCACCCGGTCGAGCGCTGTCAGGTCCACGTCCGGCCTGGTCGCGAGCCTGATGAAGGCCCGGACCGGCACGTCGCCGGCACCCGTCGCGCCGACGATCAGCGCCACGCTCGTCTGGGCGGCCGGCGCGGTCGAGGCCCAGCCGAACAGCGGACCCAGCTCGGCGATCGAACGCGGCCAGGTCTGTAGCCAGTAGGTGCGGTGGACGAGGTGGTTGGAGCGCCAATGGGTCCATTCCTCGCCCGCCTGGGCCGGAGCGCCGGGCTCGACGTCGCAGGACCGGGCGAGCAGTTCCACCAGCTCGCGGGCGCTGAGCACGCGACCGGCCAGGCCCAGCCGGCGCAGCGCGGTCGCGATCTTGCGGGTCAGCGCGGCGGCCAGGGCGGCTGCCGAGGCGGGATCGGCGGTGTGGTCGAGAACGGACTCGGCGAGCGCCTGAGCGTCGACCCGGACGCTGATCGAGGACTCCCGGTGTGCCGGGATCGGGGCGATCGCGGTCGCCATCGCCATCGCCTCGCTGAGCCGGCGGTACGACGCGCCGGCCGGGGAGGCGGCCGGCAGATCGGGGCTCGGCGCCGGGACGGTGTGCGTGACGAGGGCCAGCACCACGCCCGGTTGCTCGGTGGCCGCCAGGCTGCTGACCAGGGTGTCCAGTGGCACCGGGGCGTCGAGGGCCACCACGCCGAACCACCCGGCGTCGTCGCGGGCTATGCCGGTCGCCTCCGGCGAGCTCTTTCCCGGGATGTCGGAGACGGTCAGGCCGGGGCCGATTGTGCGGAGGGCGGCCAGGACCGGGCCGGAACCCGTGTCCGGGCGCGCGGCCCGGCGTCGCCGGTGGTCGCGGGTGAGCGCGGCATGCTCCAGCCACCAGCGGTTCTGCCGGCGGGCGAACGCGACGGCCAGCAGCACGGCGGCGACCACCGCGGCGATCAGAGCGGGCAGGGCGCCCTGGGTGGCGGCGGCCGCGACGGCGAAGACCGCGGCCTCGGCGATCAGGACCTGGGGCAGGCGCAGCGGGCCCAGGTAGCCGCGGCGCGGAACCGGAACAGCGGTGACGTCCGGGGGGCGTGCCCGGCCCTGTGCTGTCACGTCCACCCCCTACGATCCGTAGTGGAGCCATCCTATCGACGTAATCATGATCGTCATGGTCCCGTCCGGGTGGCCGTGCGGAGATCGTCGACCATCAGCGTCCGCAGATCGTCGCGGCTCGGCATCCGGCCCATCGCCCGCAGCCGCCCCGACTGCGCCTTGCGCATCCCTTCGAGCAGCTTGCGGGCCTCCCGGGCGTTGCCGAAGTTGCGGTCCCGGGTAAGGCCCGAGAAGTGCGCGTGCAGCGCCGTCGGCAGTCCGGCCGCGAAGATGTAGTCGTCGTGGCGCGCGATCCGGTCCGCGATCATCACGAGCTCGTCGGCGCCGTAGTTCTCGAACTCCAGGGTCTTCGCGAACCGGGACGCCAGACCCGAGTTCGCGTCCAGGAAGTCGGACATCTCCGTGGTGTAGCCGGCGACGATCACCGCGACCTGGTCCCGGTGGTCCTCCATCAGCTTCACCAGCGTGTCGATCGCCTCCTGGCCGAAGTCGGCGGCCGTGCCACCGGCCCGGGCCAGCGTGTACGCCTCGTCGATGAACAGCACCCCGCCCATCGCCTCCTCGAACACCGACGTGGCCTTCTCCGCGGTGTGCCCGATGTACTGCCCGACCAGGTCACGGCGGGACACCTCGCGGAACTGCCCGTTCGGCAGCACACCCAGCGCCGTCAGCAGCCGGCCGTAGATCCGGGCGACGGTGGTCTTACCCGTACCCGGAGCGCCCGTGAAGATCAGGTGGTGACTGACAGTGCCGACGCTGAGCCCGGCGCTGCGCCGCCACTCGTTCACCTGGATCTCGTCGATCAGCGCGCGGACCTCGCCTTTCACACCCGCCAGGCCGATCATCGAGTCGAGCTCGGAGAGCAGCCGCTCCACGTCGGCGTCGTCGTGCGCCCCGGCTTTCGACAGGCCGCCGCTGCCGGTCAGATCCACCGTGGCGGTCGCCGTCGGGTCGATCTGGACGGACGGCTCGCCGGTCTGCTCCACCCGGCATCTCTCGATCGTCGCCGTGCAGCCCGGCCCGACCACGATGCCCGGCCCGATCGTCTCGTGCACCCAGGTCTCCACGATCCGCGGTGCGCTGCCGTGCGCCACCACGATGCCCGCGTCGCCGGCGCCGGAGACGTCACAGCGCTCGATCACCGGACGGCTCGACTGATAGACGTAGATCCCCCGATAGCCGCACTCCGCCACGGTCGTGCCGCGCAGCACCGGGTCCGCGCCGAGCCGCACGATCACCCCGTCGTCGGAGATGCCGCGCACCTCGCTGGACTCCACGGTGCCGCCCGCGTCGGAGAAGACGAAACCGTACTGAGCGCGCAGCACGCGCACCTCGGAGGCCTCCACCGTCGCGCCGTCGGCCGCCTGCATCCCGGCGCCGAACCCGGCCTGCAACTCGCACTTGCGCAACGTCAGCCGCCCACCCGTGACGAGGACCGCCGGATAGTCACCCGACGTGAAACTCACGCCCTCGACGTCGACCCGCCCGCCGGTGATCGCCATCGCCGGACCGTCCAGCTCGGACGCGTCGACGAGCACCTCACCGAGGGCACGCAGCGTCAGATCACGCTGGTCCAGCTCCAGGCGCTCCCGATAGGTGCCGGCCGCGAGCGTCACGACGGCTCCCACCGGAGCCACCTCCAGGGCGTCACGCACGGTGGGATAGCTGCCGGGGACCGCCAGGGTGCTGACCACGAGCGGGACTCCTTCGTTCGGCCTGCTGCACCGAGGCTAGCGCCCTTTCGGGTACGCGTCATCGGCCCCACAAACGCAGCTACACCGCCCGGGAGTACAACGCGACCCAATGCCTCCGGCCAAGGCCGTAGCGCGCCTCGCGCCCGCGGGCCGAACGCGACGTCACGTTGATGGCTCACGGTGACCCCGCGCGAGAATGATGGCTCACGGTGACCCTGGGCGGGGGTGGGGGTTCACGGTGGGCCCGGGCGCCGATCGGACCCCACGACGGGTCCAACATCGGCGTTTGAGCGTGGATGAGGTCGCACACAACGTCATCGTGATGTTTCATCTACGCCAGGGCCGAGACGCGGGTACACGCACGGCTTCGGTGTGCTCTCGGCGCACGCTGCGGTGCGGTGCGGTGCGGGGCGACTCGCGGGTTGTCGAGCGGCGCTTCCGTCGCCGGCGGCTGCCGCGCGGGCGGGGTGAGGTGGGTGCTCGCTATGCCGCGCGGGCGAGACGGGTGGGAAAGCGGAGAACCGCGGGACGGGATGGGTTTGGTGGGACGGCTCTGCGCGTACCCTCTGCGGAGCGTGCGGGTACGCGCGTGCCGGCGGCGGAAGTCAGGTCAGCGGGGGCGCTGCTGGCGGAAGGCGCCCTTGCTGGGGCGCATGTTCTTCGGGATGGCGCCCTTCGGCATCTGCGGGCGGGACATCAGGGCGCCGAGACGCTTGTCGAGGGCGTTGACGTCCTTGCCGGTGAGGTTGCGCGGCAGCTTCAGCATCGTGGAGCGCAGCTTGCGGACCGGCAGCTGGCCTTCCTCGGTGCCGATGATGTAGTCGTAGAGCGGGGCGTTGCCGATCACCTTGACCAGGCGGCGCTTCTCCTGGATGAGCAGCGAGCGCACGCGCTGCGGGTCACCCTCGGCCAGCAGGATCACGCCGGGGCGGCCGATCACCACGTGGACCATGTCGAACTGGGTGGTGGAGCTGGCCGCGGCCCGGACCCGCCAGTCGCCGCGCATGTTCTCCATCAGCGAGGCCGCCGCGCCGGGCTGGCCCTCCGCGACGTTCATCATCGCGGTGTTCGAGCGCAGGTTGAGCACGATCAGCACGGCCAGCAGCGTGAAGAGGACGCCGACCGGGATCCAGACCCAGGACCCGGTGAGAAGCACGACGAGAACGGTGAGCGCGATCGGGATCGCGACCGCTCCGATGACCAGTGGGACGAACCACTTGTCCTGCTTCGCCGTGAACGAGAACACCTGGCCGATCTGCTTCAGGCGCTCGCGAAACGACACCTTCTCCTGGGGCTTTGCCATAGCCGCAAAGTGTAGTGGTGCTCAGGTACCTTACGGCGTCCCGGGCACCTCAGCGGTGCCGAGTAAGGAGGGGCGGGGCCTCGGGAATCGGTCATCGTCCCCATGACCGGCGGCTGCCTTCGGGCGAAGAGTCAGTGGTGTTCCAGTCGTCCGACGCCCCAGGAGCACCCGATGATTCCGTTCACCAACCCGGAGATCCAGCTCGAACTCGTGCATTCGCAGGCCGCTGAGCTGGTCCGTGAAGCCGACGACTACCGGCGGGCGAAGGCGTTCCGGCCGAAAGAACCACGCCGTTGGCCGCGTTTCAAACGGTCCGCCAAGCAGTCGCTCGCGTGATCGGTCCGGAAATTCTGTCGTACCCGCATGGCATGCTCGACCTCATGACGGCGAGTACCCCGAGCACCGTCCTGGTCGGCCGCGAGGCCGACCTGGGCGTGCTGCGCGAGGCGCTCAAGCGGGTGCGCGGCGCCGAGCCGACGGCCGTGCTGGTCGGCGGTGAGGCCGGGGTCGGCAAGACGCGCCTGGTCGAGGAGTTCTGCCGCTCGCTCGACGGCGAGCCGGTCCGGGTGCTGCAGGGTCAGTGCCTGGAGCTGGGGGAGGAGGGCCTGCCGTTCGCGCCGTTCGCGGCCGCGCTGCGGGAGCTGGCCCGGCATGAGGGCCGTGCGGTGTTCGACGGGCGGGAGGCCGAGTTCGCCCGGCTGCTGCCCGAGCTCGGCCCGCCGCCGGATTTCCACGAGGCCCGTCGCGGCCACCTGTTCGAGCTGGTCGGCGCGCTCTTCGCCCGGCTCGCCGAGGAGCGGCCGGTGATCCTGGAGATCGAGGACCTGCACTGGGCGGACCGGTCCACCCGTGACCTGATCGGTTTCCTGCTGCGCTCGGCGCGGGTGCGGCGGCTGCTGCTGATCGCCACCTACCGCACGGACGAGTTGCACCGCGGGCATCCGCTGCGGCCGTTCCTCGCCGAGCTCGACCGGGTCCGCGGCGTGCAGCGGCTCGAGGTGGACCGGCTCGACCGGGAGGGCACCGCCGAGCTGCTCGGCCACCTGCTCGGCATGGAGCCCGACCCGGCGATCGTCGACGCGGTCTGCGAGCGGGCGCAGGGCATCCCGTTCTTCATCGAGCAGTTCGCGTCCTCCGCCGACCCGCGGTGCGGCGACATCCCGGAGACGCTGCGCGACCTGCTGCTGTCCCGCGTCGACCAGCTGCCGGAGGACGCGCAGCGGGTGCTGCGGGTGGCCGCCGTCGGTGGCACCCAGTTCGGCCACGAGCTGCTGGCCCGGGTCGCCGGGGTGGACGAGGCGGCGCTGGAGTCCGCGCTGCGCGCCACGGTCGCCGCCCAGCTGATCGTCTTCGACCCCGCCGGTGGCTACGAGTTCCGTCACGCGCTGGTCCGCGAGGCGGTGCACGACGACCTGCTGCCGGGGGAGCACGCCCGCCTGCACGCCCGCTATGCGGAGATCATCGAGGCGGAGCCGCACCTGCTGGCGCCGGACCGTGCGCCGGCCGAGATCGCCCACCACTGGCACGCGGCTCATGATCATCCGCGGGCGCTGGTCGCCGCGCGCCGCGCCGCCGAGTCGGCGAGCTGCCGATATGCGTTCGCCGAGCAGGCGCGGCTGCTGGAGCGGGTGCTCGAGCTCTGGGAGCAGGTGCCGGACGCCGCCACCCTGCTCGGCACCGCCCACCTCGACCTGCTGGAGGAGACGGCGCTCGTCGCGATCGACTCCGGCGACCACATGCGGGCGCTCAGCCTCACCCGGGCCGCGATCAGCGACCTGGACTGCGAGGCGGAGCCGTTGCGTGCCGCGCGGCTGCTGATCCGGCGGGCGAAACTGTTGCGCAACGCCGGCAAGAGTGACGGCGCGGCCGAGGCGAGGGAGGCGTACCGATTGCTGCAGTCGGCGCCCCGCGACCTCACCTGGCTGAAACTGCTGGGCGACGTGACCTACCAGACGGCCGGCATCGACGGCGACGCGGCGGCGCGGATGGCCGAGGAGCTCACGGCGGCCGCGGCGGAGCTGGGCGACGAGGCTTCTCAGGTCCACGCCGAGATCACGTGCGGGCGGGTGTGCGGCGGGCAGCTCCCCGTCGACGAGGGGATGCCCGCGAGACGGCAGGCGGTCGAGCGGGCCCGGGCCGCAGGCGACCTCTCCAACTTCTCGCACGGCCTGGTCAACCTCTCCGACTCGCTGTTCGAGCTGGGGGACTACGCGGAGTCCGCCACGGTCGCCGCCGAGGGGATTCCGTATGCCGACCGGGTCGGGGTGAGCCGGACCACCGGGGTCTACCTGCTGGTGAACTACGCCGAGGCGCTGATGGCGCTGGGCCGCTGGGACGAGGCGGACGCCCGGCTCGCCGAGGCCGCCCGCCAGGACCCGCCCGGCGTTCTGGCCGTCGCGTGGCTGCGGCTGCGGGCCCGGATCCGGCTGGCGCGCGGTCATGACGGCGCGGCGGCCCTGGTGACCCGGGCGGTCGGGTTCCTCGCCAAGCCGTTCCTCACCGCCGAGCACCGGGTGACCCTGCTCGAGCTGCGGATCCTCGCGGCGCTGGCGTCGGGGGACGCGGCCGGGGCGCTGCGGTTCGCCCGGGCCTCGGTGCACGACAAGGGGGTCTTCGAGCGTCCGCGGTACGGGTGGGCGCTGCTCGTGGCGGCGGCTCGGGTCGCGGATGAGCCGCTGCGCGAAGAGATCCGTGAGCTGGCCGCGGCGCTGCCGGCTCGCTACCCGGCGGAGCGCGCGTCGGCGGCCGAGGTGGCGGCGCTGATCGGCGGTGCGCCCGGTGACGGCCGCGGCGAGGCCTGGCGGGTGGCGGTTGCGGCTCGGCGGGCGGATGGGCAGCCTTATCAGCTGGCCGGGGCTTTGCTGGGCTATGCGGAGGCGGTGGCCGGTGATCGGCAGGCTGCCGCCGAGGCGCTCGGGGAGGCCGCTGAGATCGCCGAGCGGCTGGGTGCCGCGCCGATGCTCGCGGCCGTGGACGTGCTGGGGCGGCGGCTCGGTGTCCGGGCCGGTGTCGCCGATGTGCCGGAGCAGCGTGGGGCCGGTGAGGTGCTCACCGCTCGGGAACGGGAGGTGTTGCGGCTCGTCGCCGAGGGGCAGAGCAACAGCGGGATCGCCCGGGAGCTGTTCATCTCGCCCAAGACGGCGAGTGTGCACGTGTCGCGGATCATCGCCAAGCTCGAGGTGAGCAACCGGGTGGAGGCGGCGGCGGTGGCGCGGCGGCTGGGTTTGCTGGAGTCCTAAGGCCGGCGGCGGCGGTTCCGATACTAGGGGCCGATGTCGTTCTTCCCCCTCGGAGGCCGCTCGTGGACAACGCTCTTGATGTGACCTATCGGGTGGTCGAAGGCCTGTTCGGGCCGGAATCCTCGATTCCCTGGTGGGCCTGGGTCGCGCCGCTTCTGCTGATCTTCTGGACGATGCTGATGCCGTCGGTGGCGCCGGCTACGGCGGGTGCCGGCAAGAAAGGCAAGAAGGGCAAGGCGGACAAGAAGCAGCCCAAGAAGAAGAAGTGACGAAAGCCCGGGAAGCAACAGCTTCCCGGGCTTCGCGCGTTGCCGGCCTGACCAGCGGGCCTTCAGAGCCTGACTAGCCGCGGGCCTCCAGGGCCTGCTTGTAGAGCCGGCCGGCGCGGTAGGAGGAGCGGACCAGCGGCCCGGACATCACGCCGGCGAAACCGATCTGCTCGGCCTCTTCCCGCAGCTCGACGAACTCCTCGGGCTTCACCCAGCGCTCGACCGGGTGGTGGCGCGGGGTGGGACGCAGGTACTGCGTGATGGTGATCAGCTCGCAGCCGGCCGCGTGCAGGTCGCGCAGAGCCGCGGAGATCTCGGAGCGCTCCTCGCCCATGCCGAGGATCAGGTTGCTCTTGGTGACCAGGCCGGCCGCGCGGGCCTGGGTGATCACGTCGAGGGAGCGCTCGTAGCGGAAGCCGGGACGGATGCGCTTGAAGATGCGCGGAACCGTCTCGACGTTGTGCGCGAGCACCTCGGGCGTCGCGCCGAAGACCTCGGCGAGCTGGGCCGGGTCGGCGTTGAAGTCGGGGATCAGCAGCTCGACACCGCAGCCCGGCTGGAGCTTGTGGATCTGGCGGACCGTCTCGGCGTAGAGCCAGGCGCCGCCGTCCGGCAGGTCGTCGCGGGCCACGCCGGTGACGGTGGCGTAGCGCAGGCCCATCGTGGCGACGGACTCACCGACGCGGCGTGGCTCGTCGGCGTCGAACTCGGCCGGCTTCCCGGTGTCGATCTGGCAGAAGTCGCAGCGTCGGGTGCACTGGTCACCACCGATCAGGAAGGTGGCCTCGCGGTCTTCCCAGCACTCGTAGATGTTGGGACAGCCGGCCTCCTGGCAGACCGTGTGCAGACCCTCTTTCTGGACGAGCCCGCGCATCTGCGTGTATTCCGGGCCCATCTTCGCCTTGACTTTGATCCACGGCGGCTTCCGCTCGATGGGAGTTTCGGCGTTGCGCGCCTCGATGCGCAGCATGCGGCGGCCCTCGGGAGCAATAGTCACAACCCGAAGATACGCCCGCGACGGCCGGGCGTATCGCATGGGCGACGAGGCTCACGTGGCGGTTCCTGTGACAGCGGTCACGGTAAGCGCGGCAATTCGGATGCGGCCCTCGGAAGTGTGCTGTTAACCTGCCCGTCACGGCAGTGAAGGGAGTGACGCCCCGGAGCCGAGCACGACAAGAGGCGCTCTGCGAAGAGCGTGAAGGTGTGGTGGCACCGCGAGGTTCCCGCTCGCCCACACCTCCCTGGGGCCGCGTTGCAGACACCAGAGGAGGTCCCACCGCCATGCAACGCATCCTCTCCACCGAACTGACGGCGCACGCCGGTGAGAAAGTCACGATCGCGGGCTGGGTTCATCGCCTGCGGCAGCTCAAGAACGTGGCGTTCCTGATCGTCCGGGACGCTGCCGGGTTCAGTCAGGTGATCATCGAGCCCCAGCTGGAGAAGGCCGAGCTGGAGAAGCCCGAGCTGGAGAAGCCGGGGCTGGAGCTCACCGAGGGCAGCGTCGTCGAGATCACCGCGACGGTCACCGCCAACGAGCAGGCGTCCGGTGGCGTCGAGCTGACGAAGCCGGAGATCCGGGTACTGAGCTCTGTGGACGTACCCCTGCCGTTCGAACTGCATCGCCCGGCGCTGAGCGCGGGCCTTCCCGCCCAGCTGGACCATGCCGCTCTGGCGCTGCGGCACCCGTCGCGTGCGCGGAACCTGCGGATCGCGGCGGCGGCGACCGCCGGATTCCGCGCGGCCCTGGAGGCGCAGCGGTTCGTCGAGATCCAGACTCCGAAGATCGTCGAGTCGGCGACCGAGTCCGGTGCCGACGTGTTCGCACTCGACTACTTCGGACGGCCCGGCTATCTGGCGCAGTCGCCGCAGTTCTACAAGCAACTGATGGTCGGCGTCTTCGAGCGGGTCTTCGAGGTCGGGCCGGTGTTCCGCGCCGAGCCCAGCGACACCGCGCGGCACCTCGCGCAGTACACGTCACTCGACGCCGAGATGGGCTTCATCGCCGACCACCGGGACGTGATGGCGGCGCTGACCCGGACGCTGAGCGGGATGTTCGCCGAGATCACCGGGCGGACCGGGTTCGTGACGCCGGAAGTGCCCGCGGAGATCCCGGCGGTGCACTTCGCCGAGGCGCTGCGCATCGCCGGCGCGCCAGCGGACGAGCCGGACCTGGCGCCGGCGCACGAGCGGGCCCTCGGCGAGTGGGCGCTGCGCGAGCACGGCTCCGCGTTCGTCTACGTGACCGGGTACCCGATGCGGAAGCGGCCGTTCTACACGCACCCGTCCGCCGACCCGGCGTACTCCAACGGCTTCGACCTGCTGTTCCGGGGACTGGAGATCGTCACCGGCGGGCAGCGGCTGCATCGGTACGCCGACTACGTCGCGGCCCTGACCGCGGCCGGGGAACCGCTGGAGGCGTACCGCGGGTACCTCGACGGGTTCCAGTACGGGATGCCGCCGCACGGTGGCTGGGCGATCGGCCTGGAACGGCTGGTGGCGCGCCTGGTCGGTGCCGCGAACGTGCGCGAGGTGACGGCGTTCCCCCGGGACCTGCACCGGATCGCGCCCTAGGGCCGCCGCTACGAAACGGGCCCTACAGCACGACCATCAGCGTCACCACCGCGACGATGACGAAGGGGACGACCGTGGTGCAGACCAGGATCGTCCAGGCGATGGGGTGGCCGAAATTGAGCACCACCCCACCGCTCTTCGTGGGAACGAAGACCCGCTTGTCCTGAGGGTTGCGATAGAGAGCCATCAGAGGAGCGTGGGGAGGTGCCGCTCGACCACCGGGAGCACCTCGGCGACCGGCACCGGGCGGCCCACCTCCGCGCTCAGCGACGTCACGCCGGCGTCGCGGATGCCGCAGGGGATGAAGCGGTTGAAGTTCTCCAGGTCGCAGTCGCAGTTCAGCGCGAAGCCGTGCAGCGTCACGCCGCGGGCGACCCGGATGCCGATCTGCGCGATCTTGCGGTCGAGGCCGCCGTCGGTGGCCTTGATCCAGGCGCCGCTGCGGCCCTCGACACGCTCCGCTGTCACGCCGAACTCCGCGCAGACGTCGATCAGCAGCTGCTCGGTCCGGCGGACGTAGGCCACCACGTCCACCGGGTCCGGCAGCTTCAGGATCGGGTAACCCACCAGCTGGCCCGGACCGTGCCAAGTGATCTTGCCGCCGCGGTCGACGTCGACCACCGGGGTGCCGTCGAACGGGCGGTCGGCGGGCTCGGTGCGCTTGCCCGCGGTGAAGACGCTCGGGTGCTCGAGAAGCAGGATCGTGTCCGCTTGTGAACCCTCGACGACCGATTCGTGAATGCGCTTCTGCTCCTCCCACGCCTCGACGTAGTCGACGAGGCCGGGACGGAGGACGGTCAGCACTTCAGTAGTCACGACTGCAAGCCTACTCACCGGCTGACCGGGTCGACTCCCGGGCGGATTCGCCACAGAAGCACGTCGTCGACCCGTTCCGGCTGGCCGAAGAGCTGGATCGCGGTGGTCTCGACCGCCTCCCGGAACAGGATCTTGTGGTCCGAGCCGGTGATCTCGTCGGCCAGGAAGACCGCCTCGACACCCCAGTACGCGAGGTCGGCGCGAGCCCGTTCCCGGTCCGCGTTGGTGAGCCGCGGCACGTACCCGTAGAGCGCCGCCCGGGTGAACAGCCAGTCGGTGGCCCGGGGCGGGGCGCCGATCTGCCCCATCCCCTTGCGGCCCTCCTCGCCGTGCTTCATCGGGCCGAGGAAGTAGCCGTCCGGGATCCGGAACTGGGCGCCGCCGCGGGCCATCGTGTACGCCTGCCAGCGCTGGCCGTCGGCGTGCACGTTGAGCGCGAACGGGAGGGCGGTGAGCACGCCGTTCTCGGTGACGTACCGCTGCCAGGTGCCGTTCGCGATGAAGCCCGGCTCGGCGGAGCGCTGCTGGACCCGTACCGGAAGGGGGAAGATCAATGTCAGGCTGAGCGCAAGCGAAGCGGTCAGCGCGATCTTCTGGTTCTTCGGGAATCTCGGCATCCGGTCGAGCAGCAGCGCCAGCAGGATGCCGAAGACGCCGACCAGCGCGAGGGCGAACCGCAACGGCAGCGCCGAGTCGAACAGCGGCAGGTGGGCCAGAGCCGCGTAGGGCAGCGGCAGACCCAGCTCGGCGCCCATCCAGTTCAGCCGCGGGCCCCAGGAGAGAACCAGGAAGACCAGGCCGGTCACGCCGACCGCGCGCAGGGTGGCCTGCCGGCCGGGATCGGCACGGCGCCAGAGCATCCGGAACGCGACGATCATGAAAAGGATCAGGGGTACGCCGAAGAAGGACGTCTCCTCGGTCCGGTTCGGTCCCAGGTCGGAGCCGAGACCGAAGAGCGCCGCGATCGACCGGCTCGGGAACGCCAGGTACGCCGCCACGTCCTCGACGAAGTACCGCTGGTTGAAGCCCGTGCCGGAGAACGTCTGCGGTCCGGCGAAGTGCATGTAGAGCGGGTACGCCAGCAGCGCGCCGGCGACGGTGGCGGCCACACCGAGCGCCTTGACCACCGTCGCGAACGCGGCCTTGGCCTCCTCCCGCACCGGCCGGGCCAGCGACCACACGCCGATGAAGACCCCGCTCGCGATCGCGACGTAGAACAGGCCCTCCGGCGCGATCGAGAAGCCGATCGCGAGGGAGAGGCCGAGCAGCAGGCCGTTACGCAGCCAGCGGCCCTCCTCGCGGAGCTTCATGACCCGCCAGAGCACGAACGGCGCGACCCAGCCGGCCGACCAGTTCAGATGGCCGTTCGCATGCGCGATGAAGCCCGGCGCGAAACCGCAGAAGAGACCGGCCAGCCCGGCCGCGAACGGGCGCACCGCAAGCCAGCGCAGGAAGAACAGGTACCACGCGACGGCGGACACCGCGAGGTTGAGTGTGAGGATCGTCACGAAGGTGACGGACGGCCCGGCCAGATGGGTCAGCGGCGCGAAGACCACCGTGTACACCGTGATCGAGGTGTTCGCCGCGAGGTTCACCCCGAGCGGCGCGTTCATCAGGTCGGTGAAGTACGGATCCGCGCCGTGGTTGAGCATGTAGACGCCGTAGCCCAGCAGCCACTCGAACCACGCCTGGTCACCCACGTTGTCCGAGAGGACCTGCCGGTACGGGTCGCGCCACAGGCCGTTCGTCACGTAGACGGCGAGCCCGAGAGCGATCACAGCGATGGTCAGGTGCGCACGCCACGGCCGTGATCTCGGCGGTGACACCGCAGGATCGGACGGGGGATCGGCGGACGCGGCGGGGGCGGGGGCAGCGACGGACATCAGGCGCAGGTTAGCAAGCGACGGGTTGTGCTCAGGTGCCCGCGGAGTGGTTCACAAGTAATGCTCAGGAAACCGTTGCCTGTTCGGGCCGCAGCGCCGCCGCCAGCGCCGCCGTGATCGTCGGGTAGGCCCACGCGAAGCCGGCGCTGGTGAGCACCGCCGGGAGCACCCGCTGGCTGCGCTGCGCCTCGCCGGCCAGCTCGCCGAGGACCACGTCCAGCACCGGGCCGGGCACCGCGAGCAGCGCCGGCCGCCGCAGCTCCCGCGCCAGCGCCTTGGTGAAGTCGATGTTGCGCACCGGGTTCGGCGCGACCAGGTTGACCGGGCCGGCCACGTCCTCGCGCTCCAGCAGGAACTCGGTGGCGTTGAGCCAGTCGGCGAGCGCGATCCACGCCATCCACTGCCGGCCGCCGCCGATCTTCGCGCCGGCGCCCAGCTTGAACGGCAGCAGCAGCGGCTTGAGCAGGGAACCGGAGGCCTCGATCGTCGGAGCGGTGCGCATCAGCACCAGCCGGACACCGGCGTCCTCGGCGGGGCGGGCGGCGGCCTCCCAGACCCGGCAGAGGTCGGCGAGGAACGTGCTGCCGGCCGGGGTCTCCTCGGTGACGGCCTGCTCGCCGGTGTCGCCGTACCACCCGACGGCGGAGGACTGGAGCAGGGTGCGCGGCCGTTCGGCCTCGGAGAGCTGCTTGAGGGTACGGGCGACGGTGTCCGTGGTGTTGATCCGGCTGGCCCGCAGCACCCGCTTGTAGCGCTCGGTCCAGCGATGGTCGCCGACGTTCGCCCCGGACAGGTTGATCACCGCGTCGGCGCCGGCCAGCACGGCCGGGTCGAGCCTGCCCTGCGCCGGATCCCAGGTGGCCTCGTCCGCGCGCTGGGCCGGGCGGCGCACCAGCCGCGTGACGTCGTGGCCGCTCTGCCGCAGCCGGTCGGTGAGCCGGGTGCCGAGGAAGCCCGAGGCGCCGGCCATGACGATCCGCATGTCCTGATTCTTTCCCGAAGATCCCTCACTCACAAACAAACAGGGCACGCCTTTCGGCGTGCCCTGTCATTTTCGTGCTCTGCGTTACAAAACCCGCTTGCTACAGCGCCTTCGCTACAGGCCGAGGTCCGCCTCGAAGTGGCCGCCCTCGAGCCGCTCCTTCAGCGTGCCCAGGAAGCGGGCCGCGTCAGCGCCGTCCACGATCCGGTGGTCGTAGCTGAGCGCCAGGTAGACCATCGAGCGCGGCGCGATGATCTCGCCCAGCTCGGGGTCGTTCACGATCACCGGGCGCTTGACGACCGCGCCGAGACCGAGGATGCCGACCTGCGGCTGGTTGATGATCGGGGTGTCGAAGAGCGCGCCCCGGCTGCCGGTGTTGGTCAGCGTGAAGGTGCCGCCGCCGAGCTCGTCCGGACCGATCTTGTTGTTCCGGGTCCGCTCCGCGACGTCCGAGATGCGCTTGGCCAGACCGCCCAGGTTCAGGTCACCGGCGTCCTTGATGACCGGGACGACCAGGCCCCTCGGCGCGTCCACGGCGATGCCCAGGTGCTCGGCGCCGTGGTAGGTGACAGTGCCCGCCTCGACGTCGATCGAGGAGTTGACCACCGGGTGCTGCTGCAGCGCCTCGACCGTCGCCAGGGCGAAGAACGGCAGGAAGGTGAGCTTCACGCCGTGCTTGGCCTGGAAGTCGGCCTTCGCCTTGTTGCGCAGGTTGGCGATCTTGGTGACGTCCACCTCGACCACCGTGGTGAGCTGCGCCGAGACCTGGAGCGACTCGACCATGCGCCGGGCGATGGTGGCCCGGATCCGGGTGAGCTTCTCGGTGCGGCCACGCAGCGGGCTCGGCTCCGCCTTCGCCTGGGCCTTCCGCTGCTCCGTCGTCGTCTCCACCGGTGCGTTCGCGGTCGGCTTCGCCGTCGGCGCAGCCGAACGCG
This sequence comes from Actinoplanes sp. NPDC023936, assembly GCF_040639325.1. Taxonomy (NCBI): domain Bacteria; kingdom Bacillati; phylum Actinomycetota; class Actinomycetes; order Micromonosporales; family Micromonosporaceae; genus Actinoplanes; species Actinoplanes sp. NPDC023936. Next base: position 130,076 of record NZ_JBEZZR010000015.1, read on the forward strand.
CCTGCTCCGCGGCGTCCAGCACGTCCTGCTTGCGGATCCGGCCGCCGACGCCGGTGCCGGACAGCGTGGACAGGTCCACGCCCTTCTCGGCGGCCAGCTTGCGGACCAGCGGCGTGACGTAACCGGCGTCGCCGGCGCCGTTCGACTTGACCGTCTCGGCGGCCGGGGCGGCCGGCTGGGCCGGGGCGGCCGGCTGCTTGGTCTCGGCAGCCGGCGTCGGGGTGGCGTAGGACTCGCCGATCTGCGGCGCCGGCGCCGACTCGATCCGCGGCTGCGGAGCGGGCTGGGCCGGGGCCTCCTGCTTGGGCTCGGGCTTCGGCTCCGGCTTGGGCTCGGCCTGGGGGGCCGGTGCCTGCGACGGGGCGGGCGCGGCGGCCGGGGCGGAGCCCGGCGTGCCGATCACCGCGAGCACGGCGCCGACCTCGGCGGTCTCGTCCTCGCCGACCTTGATCTCGAGGACCGTGCCGGCGACCGGCGACGGGATCTCGGTGTCGACCTTGTCGGTGGAGACCTCGAGCAGCGGCTCGTCCGCCTCGACCGTCTCGCCGACCTGCTTCAGCCAGCGCGTGACGGTGCCCTCGGTGACGCTCTCGCCGAGCGCCGGGAGCTTGATCTCAGTTCCCTCGGAGCTGCCCGCGGACGCGGTCTGCGGCGCCGGGGCCTCCTCCTCGACCGGCTTCTCGGTCGACGGCGTGGTGAGCGCGGCGGGCTCCGGCTCGGCCTCGGCAGCCGGCTGCTCGGCCGGGGCGGGCGCGGCCGCACCAGCGTCCTCGCCCTCACCGGCGATGACGGCCAGCTCGCTGCCGACCTCCGCGGTCTCGTCCTCGCCCACCACGATCCGGGTCAGCACGCCCGCTGCGGGCGACGGGATCTCGGTGTCGACCTTGTCGGTGGAGACTTCGAGCAGCGGCTCGTCCGCCTCGACCCGCTCGCCCTCCTGCTTGAGCCAGCGGGTGACGGTGCCCTCGGTGACACTCTCTCCCAGCCGCGGCATGGTTACCGATACCGGCATTTTTCCCCAAACTCCCTCAGTGAACGATCGAATCAGCTGTGCGCGTGCAGAATCAGCTGTGCGCGTGCAGGGGCTTGCCCGCGAGCGCGAGGAAGGCCTCGCCCAGCGCCTCGTTCTGCGTCGGGTGGGCGTGTACGAGCTGGGCGACCTCCTCGGGGAAGGCCTCCCAGTTGTAGATGAGCTGCGCCTCGCCGACGAGCTCACCCATCCGGGCGCCGACCATGTGGACGCCGACCACCGGGCCCTCGTTGACCCGGACCAGCTTCACGAAGCCGGCGGTCTTCAGGATCTGGCTCTTGCCGTTGCCGCCGAGGTTGTAGTTGTACGTCGAGACCTTGTCCGCGCCGTACTTCTCCTTGGCCTTGGCCTCGGTGAGGCCCATCGAGGCGACCTCGGGGTCGGAGTAGGTGACCCGCGGGATGCCGGCCTCGTCGATCACGGCCGGGTTCAGGCCGGCGATCTCCTCGGCGACGAAGATGCCCTGGGCGAAGCCGCGGTGCGCCAGCTGCAGGCCGGGGACGATGTCGCCGACGGCGTAGATGTTGCCGACGCCGGTGCGCAGACGCTCATCGACGATCACGAAGCCCCGGTCCAGGGTGATGCCCTGCTGCTCGTACCCCAGGTTGGCGGTCGACGGGCCGCGGCCGACCGCGACCAGCAGCACCTCGGCCTCGAGGGTCTCGCCGCCGGCGATGGTGACCTTGACGCCGTTCTCGGTCTTCTCGACCTTCTCGAACGGCTTGCCGACCTTGAAGTTGATCTTCCGCTTGCGGAACGCGCGCTCGACCTGCTTCGAGATCTCCTCGTCCTCCGCGGCGACCAGGCGGGGCAGGGCCTCGATGATCGTGACGTCGGCGCCGAACGACTTCCAGACGCTGGCGAACTCGACGCCGATCACGCCGCCGCCGAGCACGATCGCCGAGGACGGGACGCGGTCCATCTTGAGGCCGTGCTCGCTGGTGATCACGCGGGTGCCGTCGACCTCCAGGCCGGGCAGGGAGCGCGAGTAGGAGCCGGTCGCGAGGATGACGTTGCGGCCGGTGTACCGCTGGCCGGCCACCTCGACGGTGTCCTTGCTGACGAGCTTGCCCTCGCCGGAGACCACCGTGATGTTCTTGTTGTGCGTGAGGAGGCCGGTGAGGCCCTTGTAGAGGCGGCTGACAACGCCGTCCTTGTACGCGTTCACGCCGGCCATGTCGATGCCGACCAGATCCGCCTTGACGCCGAACTGCTCGCTCTCGCGGGTCTGATCGGCGATCTCGGCGGCGTGCAGCAGCGCCTTGGTCGGGATGCAGCCGCGGTGCAGGCAGGTGCCCCCCAGCTCAGCCTTGTCGATCAGGGCTACCGAGAGGTTCAGCTCGGCCGCGCGCAACGCAGCCGCGTACCCACCGCTGCCGGCGCCGAGAATGACGATGTCGAAGGTTCCGCCGTTGGGCTGGCTCACGTTGACTCCAGTGGTCGCATCGTCTCCGTGTGGGTCACACAATGGAAACGGTCACAGTCCCGTCTCCGACATCTTGTCACTTACAGACCCGGTCAATGCAGTCAGGTGCCCCGGAAGTCGGCGCGTCGCCGTACCCTTGCGGGATCTGGCGTGAGGAGGGGCAGTGGCGTGGTTTCGGCGTCGCCGGAGTTCCGGCGGTCCCGGCGGCCGATCGGTGAATCCGGCCGATCTGGAGCATCTTACGCAATTCGTCCGCTCTCGGCGCGGTGTTGAGGCATTCATCGAACCGCAGACCACAGTGACCGAGACCACGCTGTTGCTTGTCGCACACGACGGGGAGTGGACCCGGCGCCGGATCGAGTCGCCGGAGATCGCGCGGCGGTTCGCCCACCAGCTCGCGATGCCGATCTACGACATCAAGCTGATGGGCTACCCGCAACGGATGCGCGACTACAACGAGCGCCAGAAACGCCGGTAGAGCGCCGTCTCTAGAGCGAGTCGATGAGCTGGAGGAAGGTGCGGACCGGCACGCCGGTGCCGCCCTTGGTCCAGTAACCGGTGGCCTCGCCGGTGTGGTAACTCGGCCCGGCGATGTCGATGTGCGCCCACTCGACACCCTCGTCGACGAACTCCCGCAGGAACACGCCGCCCTGCAGCATGTGCCCGGCGCGGTCCAGGTTCGCGTTGGTCTGGCAGATGTCGGCGATCTCCGACTCCATGCCCTTGCGGACGTCGTCCGGCAGCGGCATCCGCCAGGACGGCTCGCCGACCAGCGCGCCGGCCGCCTCGACCAGACCGGTCGCGGCGTCCGAGCCCATCAGCCCGGAGATCCGCTTGCCCAGCGAGATCACCTGGCCGCCGGTGAGAGTGGACGTCTCGAACAGGTAGTCGGTGCCGTCGGCGCAGGCCCGCGCCATCGCGTCACCGAGCACCATCCGGCCCTCGGCGTCGGTGTTGAAGACCTCGACCCGCTTGCCGTTGAACATGGTGATCACGTCACCCGGCCGGTACGCCGAGCCGGACGGCATGTTCTCGGCGATCGCCAGGTAACCGGAGACCGCGACGCCCGGCTTGAGCGCGGCGACCGCCAGCAGCGTGGCGGCGACCGCAGCCGCACCGGCCATGTCGGACTTCATCTCCCACATGCCGGCGGACGGCTTGATGCTGACCCCACCGGTGTCGAACGTGATGCCCTTGCCGACCAGCGCCACCCGCTTCGGGTTCGACACGCCCGCCGGGGTGTAGCTGAGCTTGACCAGGCGTGGCGGCGCCTCCGAACCCTGGCCGACCGCCACGATGCCGCCGTAGCCACCGGCCTTCAGCGCCTCGAAGTCGAGGACCTCGACCTCGAGGCCGGTGCCCTCGGCGGCCTCCACGATCCGGTCCGCGAACGGGGCCGGGCGCAGCACGTTCGGCGGCTCGTTGACCCAGTCGCGGGTCAGCCGCACGGCCCGGGCCACCACCTCGGCGCGGCGCACCTCGGCGAGGGCGGTCTCGTCGGCCGCGTCCGGCACGTGCAGGCGCAGCTCGGCGACCGGCTCACGGCGGCCCTTCTGCGGCTTGGTCTTGTAACCGGCGAACTTGTAGCCGCCGAGCAGCGCGCCCTCCAGGACGGCGCGCAGCACCGGGGCGGCGTCCGCGTCGTCCGCGGACGGCAGGGCCAGGGCGACCGTACGGCTGCCGGCGAGCGCACGCACCGCGGCGCCGGCGCCGCGCCGCAGGGTCTCCAGGTCGGGCGCCGGGCCGGTCGGCTCGCTGCCGAGGCCGACGGCGATCAGCAGCGGGGCCGCGACAGTGCCGAGCGTGGCGAGTTTGGTCACCTCACCGGGGGCGCCGCTCGCGCCGAGCAGAGCCAGCGTCGCGGTCAGCTTGCCGTCGAACGCCGCGGCGATGCTCTCGGCGCCGGCGGCGGGCAGCAGCGCGCCGTCCTCCTCGGGCTGGCTGTGCAGGCCGATGACGATGGCATCGACCGCCAATTCGGCCGGGTCGGTGTCGACCAGGCTGAGGCTGGGCTGGGTCACTCGGGCACTCCGGAACTCGTGGGGCCGGTGCGCTGCTTGTGGGCGCGCTCCCGGCTGGTGGGAAATCATGTGCTGTCCCCGCGACTCTAACCAGGCGCAAGGTCACCGGTAAGTTGAGTCTCATGTCTGCCGAGCTTCTCCAGTCCCCGCTGCACTCCCGCCACGTCTCACTGGGCGCGAAGTTCGCCGCGTTCGGCGGCTGGGACATGCCGCTGGAGTACGCCGGCGGCGGTGTCCTGCGCGAGCACGCGGCGGTCCGGGAGGCAGCCGGCGTGTTCGACGTCTCGCACCTCGGCAAGGCCCGCGTCACCGGCGCCGGCGCGGCCGACTTCGTGAACTCCTGCCTCACCAACGACCTGCGCCGGATCGAGCCGGGCAAGGCGCAGTACACGCTCTGCTGCGACGAGTCCGGTGGCGTGGTGGACGACCTGATCGCGTACCTCTACGGCGACGACCACGTGTTCCTGATCCCGAACGCGGCGAACACCGCCGAGGTGGTGCGCCGGCTCACCGCCGCCGCGCCGGACGGGATCACCGTCACCGACGAGCACCGGGCACACGCGGTGCTGGCCGTGCAGGGCCCGCGGTCCGCCGAGATCCTCACCCGGCTGGGCCTGCCGACCGGGCACGACTACATGTCGTTCGACGCGGCCACGCTGGGCGGCGCCGAGCTGGTCGTCTGCCGGACCGGATACACCGGCGAGCACGGTTACGAGCTGGTGGTCGGCTGGGACGACGCGGGCGCGGTCTGGGACGCGCTGATCGAGGCCGGGGTGCGCCCGTGCGGCCTCGGCGCCCGGGACACGCTGCGCACCGAGATGGGCTATCCGCTGCACGGCCAGGAGCTCTCCCTCGACATCACGCCGGTGCAGGCCCGCTCCGGGTGGGCGGTCGGCTGGGACAAGCCGGCGTTCTGGGGGCGGGACGCGCTCGTCGCCGAGAAGGCCGCCGGGCCCCGGCGCCGGCTGAGCGGGTTGGAGATCACCGGCCGGGGGATCCCGCGGGGGCACATGACCGTGTACGCGGGGGAGCGTCCCGTGGGCGAGACGACCAGCGGCACGTTCTCGCCGACCAAGAAGGTGGGCATCGCGCTGGCGCTGCTCGACACCGGCGCCGGTCTGACCGAGGGCGACACGGTCGAGGTGGACATCCGCGGCCGCCGGGTCGAGGCGAAGTTGGTCAAGCTGCCGTTCGTGACCCCGTCAGTGCGTTAGGGTCAGCGCCACCAGGGCGACCGTCGTCGCGGATTCGGCGGCGGCGCCCAGCACGTCGCCCGTGATGCCGCCGAATCGGCGTACACAATGGCGCACCAGAAGGACCACCGCGATGCTCGCGCACACGACGGCGGCCGGGCCCTGCCACGGACGGCCCGGCGTCGCGGCAGTGGCGAGCGCGGCGACGAGGGCCGCGGCCGTCAGCACGACCGGGAGCGGGACCGTGGACGCCACCATCGCGCCGAGGCCGTCCGCGCGGGCCGAGGGCACGCCTCTGCGGCAGGCGATCGTGACGGCGAGGCGGCCGGTCGCCCAGGCGGTGACGATGGCGAGGGCTGTCGCTTCGGTGAGCGCGGCGCTCTGGATCAGCAGAGTCATCCCGATCGCCGCGACACCGAACGGGCCGATGTCCGATTTTTTCATGATGTGCAGGGCGTCCGCGCCGGAACGGTAGGAGCCCAGCGCGTCCACCGTGTCGGCCAGGCCGTCCAGGTGCAGCCCTCGGGTGAGCAGCGCCCCCGCCGCCACCGTCACCCCGGCCGCGACGAGAACGGGCGATCCGAGCGCCCGCAGACCCGCCGAGACGCCCGCGAGGATCATCCCGAGCATCGCGCCCACCAGCGGGGCCAGCGACATCGCCACGGCGGCCGTGTGCCGGTCCCAGCGGCCGGCCCGGACCGGCAGGACGGTCAGCGTGGTGACCGCCAGCCGGAACCCGTCAAACAACAACGTCGTCGTCGACGCTCTGCTCGCCCAGCATCGCCGGGTGCACCGGCAGGGCCGAGGCCAGGCCGATCGCGGTGCGCAACGCCGGGAGCACCGCCAGGGCGTTCGCGCCCTCGCCGAGGTCCAGCCCGGTCCGCAGCACCGGCGTGAGGCCGAGGACGTCCGCGCCCTGGCGGACCAGCGCGAGCGTGCCCGCCTCGGGCAGCAGGCACCAGTGCCGGGTCTGGCTCGCGAAGTCCCGGGCCACCAGGCCCGCCGCGATGCCGAGCGGGCCGTCCAGCAGCACCGGGAGCCGGCGGGCCGCCGCGCCGAGCAGCACGCCGGTCGCCACCGCCACGTCGGGGCCGCCCAGTTCGCGCAGGATGTCGGTGGCGCCGCGCGGCTCCTGGTGGATGCGGTGCAGAGCGTCCCGGATCGCCGCGCAGCGCACCATCCAGGCGTCGTCGTCGTAGCGCCCGCCCGGGACCAGCACCCGGGGCAGCATCGCGACCGGCTCGGCGCCGGTCGTGGCGGCCAGCACTGCGGTGGCCACCGCCTCCAGGCCCGCGCCGAGCCCGGCCAGCAGGATCGCGTCCCGGCCCGCGTCGGCAGCGTCGTCGGCCAGCCGCCAGCCCTCGCGCAGCCCGGCGGAGACCGTGTCGTCGCTGGTGACCGGGCCGTCCTCGATGGCGCCGGCCGCGCTCACCCGGAGCACCGAGATGTCCGCGCCGGCCTCGCCGGCGAGTCGGCCCAGCAGCCCGGCGCCCTGTTCGGCCTCGGCGAGGCGGCGCTCGATGTCCGCCTCGTCGGCGCCGGCCGCGGCGCCACCACCGTGGTTGCCGGCGATCAGGACGAGGCGGACCGCGGTCCAGGGACGCGGCGTCGTGGTGTCCTGGGTGGCGGCGGCGAACTCGACCGCCTCGCCGAACGCGCCGAGGCCGGCTCCGGGCAGGTCGATGGTGCCGAGCCGTTCCCGGGCGTCCGGGCCGGCGTCGGAGCTGGGCAACGGGAGGTCCATGCCCGGGGCGATCTCGGTGAGCCCGGAGGCGACGAGCGGAAGGGTCATGGTCCGCTCGCTGAGCACGGTGGCGAGCGGCGCGGCCGGCGTCTCCACCGGCTGCGGGGCGACCACCGTCGGGGCCGGCTGCTCCACCGGTGGGGGGCTCACGACCGCCGGAGTGGGCTGCGGCTCTCTCGGGGCCGGCACTTCCCGCTTCAGCCAGGTCGCCTGACCGGCCACCACGAGCGCCACGCCGTCACACGCGCCCGCCAGTGCCTGGTTCGTCACACCGAGCGCGTCGGTGAAGGCCCGCCCGACCGGCGTGACCGGTACCAGTGACAACCCCACCTCCGGGCTGACCAGAACCACCCGGGCCCGGGTGGCCCGCACCGCCTCGGCCAGCGCTGCCACGTCGGCCTCGTCGTCGTTGGGCTGGCGGGCCGGGTTCAGCACCGCCGCGATCCAGCCGCCGAGGTCGTCGACGAGCAGCGTCTCGTCCGGTTCCGCCTCGATGAGCAGCTCGGTGAGCCGGGCCGGGTCGGCGCCGGTCTCCTCGGTCGACCACGACTGCGGACGGCGGCGCTGATGCGCCTCGATCCGCGCCAGCCATTCCGGGTCGTCCTCGCCGCCTACCGCGGTGGCCACGTACCGTACCGACGGCGCGTCTGCCACCAGGGATTCGGCGAACGCGGATTTGCCGGAGCGGATTCCGCCGAGCACCAGGACCGTGTTCCACCGATCTTCGGACATGCCCCGTACCTTAGAGCCGGTCCGCACACCGTTACGCCGTAGGGTGGAAGCCCACCGACGGACGACATGAGGGGGCGGCTCAATGCCGTGGAGTTGGCGGTACGAGGACGTCGACGGCAAGCCCGTCGAAGGACCGGCCGAGACGTTCAGCAGCCAGGCGGACGCCGAGTCCTGGATCGGGCAGGAGTGGCGGCAGCTGCAGGGCGCCGGAGTCAGCACGGTCGTGCTGGTCGAGGACGACCGGGTCGACTATCAGATGAGTCTGCTGCCGGCGGACTGACGTGACATACGAACCGGTCTACACCCGGACACCGCGCAACGCGTTCATCCCGAGCCCGGTGTTCGTCGGGATCGTCGCCGTCTTCGCGGTCAGCGGCTTCATGACATGGAGCCGCTTCGGCAACGTCAAGATCGACGTCTTCTTCTTCGTCATCTCGGGCTGGATCATCTCGCTCTGCCTGCACGAGTACGCGCACGCGATCACCGGGTACTTCTCCGGCGACCTGAGCGTGGCCGACCGGGGCTACCTGCGGCTCAACCCGCTGAAGTACACCCACCCGCTGCTCTCGATCGTGCTGCCGGTGATCGTGGTGATCCTCGGCGGCATCGGTCTTCCCGGCGGCGCGGTCTGGGTCGACCATCGGTACATCCGCAGCCGGCTCAAGGACTCGCTGATCAGTGCGGCCGGACCGCTGACCAACGTGATCCTCGCGCTGATCGTGGCCGTGCCGTTCCTGGCCGGGATGGCGCCCGAGCTGTCCCCGACGGTCTCCGGGCAGTACAACCTGAGCGGCGCCGACCACCTGGAGTTCTGGGCGGCGCTGGCGCTCGTCGCGTTCCTGCAGGTGACCGCGAGCGTGCTGAACCTCCTGCCGGTGCCCGGCCTGGACGGCGGCAGCATCATCTCGCCGTGGTTCAGCCCGGCCTACCAGCGTGCCTGGAACCTCGTCGCGCCCTGGGGCTTCCTCCTGCTGTTCCTGCTGCTGTGGCAGACGCAGGTGGGCGACTACTTCTACGAGCTGGTGAACTGGCTGGCCGGGCTGATCAACGTGGATCCGTGGCTCTACGCCCTCGGATTCGACCTGATGCGGTTCTGGAGTAGTACCTAGGTCAGGGACGGTTCGCGGGGCTGGACGTCAGCGACGGGTCACGGGTCACGACCGGATCCAGGATCTCGTCGATCGCCTTCATCAGGCCGGCGTCCAGCTCCACCCCGGAAGCCTTCACGTTGTCCCGGACCTGCTCGGGCCGGGACGCCCCGATGATCGCGGCGGAGACGTTCGGGTTCTGCAGCACCCACGCCACACCGAGCTGCGCCATGGTGAGCCCGGCCTGCTCGGCGATCGGCTGCAGGCGCGCCACCGCGTTCAGCACGTCGTCCTCCAGCCAGCGGGCGATGAACCCGGCGCCGGACTTCTCGTCGGTGGCCCGGGACCCGGCCGGCGGCTGCTGACCCGCCTTGTACTTGCCGGTCAGCACACCCTGCGCCAGCGGTGACCAGACGATCTGACCGAGGCCGAGTTCCTCCGAGGTGGGCACCACCTCGGCCTCGATGACCCGCCACAGCATCGAGTACTGCGGCTGGTTCGACACCAGACGGATCTTCAGCTCGTCGGCGAGCGGCTTCGCGGCCCGGATCTCGCCGGCGGTCCACTCGGAGACCCCGATGTAGTGCGCCTTGCCGCGGTGCACCACATCGGCGAAGGCCTCCATGGTCTCCTCCAGCGGCGTGTGGTGGTCGAACCGGTGCGCCTGGTAGAGGTCGACGTACTCGGTGCCCAGTCTTCTCAGGGAGCCGTCGATCGACTCCATGATGTGCTTGCGGGACAGCCCGCTGTCGTTCGCGCCCGGGCCGGTCCGCCAGTAGACCTTCGTGAAGATCTCCAGGCCTTCGCGGCGCTCGCCCTTCAGCGCCCGGCCCAGCACCTCCTCGGCGCGGGTGCCGGCGTAGACGTCGGCCGTGTCGAACGTGGTGATGCCCTCGTCGAGGGCCGCACGCACGCAGGCGAGCGCGGCCTCCTCCTCGACCTGGGAACCGTGGGTGATCCAGTTGCCGTAGGCGATCTCGCTGACGAGCAGGCCGGAACGGCCGAGATGACGGTGCTTCATCTTTTCGTTCTACAGCACCGGACGCGCCTCGTCGTCGATCGCCGCCGCGGCCGCCGCCCGGTCCGGGTGCGTCATCTCGGTCAGCGGCTCGCCCGTGCGGCTCAGCGCACCCCAGTGACCTGCGGCGTCACGAACCAGGAACGCCGACGGGTGGATCACCACGGCCGCCCACGTGGGCTCGATCACCAGTTTCCCGGTCCGATCCAGCACACCGAAGCGACCGCCCGCGTCGACCACCGCCAGCCCTTCGCCGGTGAAGCCGTCGATCTCGCCGCCCACGTGCAGCGAGGTCGCGAACGCCGGCCAGTGCGGTGGCACCGCGACCCGGCCGGTGCGGTCGATCGCGCCCCAGACGCCGCCCTGCCGGATCAGCGCCATCCCGCGCCGGAACGGCCGGGCGTCCTCGAAGTCGCCGGGCACCACGGTGTGACCCTGCCGGTTCACCGCGAACCAGCCACCCTCCGGCTCCCGGGACACCCAGGCCAGGCCTTCGGCGAACGGTCCGGCCCCGAGGTAGCCCTCGTCCGCGCTGATCACGACGGCGCCGGACGGGTCGATCAGCTCCCAGGCGGGAGTTTCCGGACGGCGCACCCACGCCACCCCCTCGGCGAACGGCTGCACCTCGGCGTAGCGCGGTTCGACAGCTGCCGCGTACCCCCAGAGGCCGGTGCCCTCGTCGGGCAGCGGCGTCGGCGCCGCGGGCAGGCCGAGCAGCTCGTCGCGGGTCCGCGGATAGGGACCCCAGTGGGTGGCGTTGGTTTTCTGGGTGATCGTATCGAGGGCCAGCTCGATCCGCTCCACCAGGTCCGGATCACCGCCCTGCCGCACGTCGAGGGCGCGCTCGAAGTGGTTCACCGCCTCCAGGAACCGCCCCTGCTCGAACGCCGACCGTCCGGCGAGCTCCAAGATCTCAGCCCGCACCCGCGACGGCAGCTCGACCGAATCCGCCTGCGCGTAGAGACGGTCCGCCTCAGCGAACTCACCCCGCCACTGCAACACCTGCGCGAGCCGGGCCTGCGCGATCGAAACCGGTCGCAACTCCCCGCTGGCCTCAGCGTGCCGCAGCGCCTCCCGCCCATCGGCGAGAGCATCGTCCAGCTCACCGAGGACGCGCGAGACCACCGCACGCAGGCTCAGCAGCCCGGCCCGGACGTTGTCACGCTCGGCGAACTCCAGCCGGTCGGTGAGCCGATCGATCAGATCCCACAGCCGCTCCGGCTCGTCGACCTGCTCACGCAGCGTCTGCGGGTCGAAGGTCCAGGGGAAGGAAGCAAGGATCTGCTCGGGGTCGGCCCGCCGTCGTTCGGCGCCGGCTCGCTGGTCGCGGCGCTGCCGCACTTTGGGTACGGAGGGAGCAGGCTCACCGGCAGCAAGCGAGGCTGTCTGATCGTTAACGGGCAGCGGGGAAGCCAAAGGAGTGGTTTCCGCCGGCGGTGCGTCGTCCAGATCCGAGGCGTCCGTCTCCAGCTGGATCGGTTCGGTGGTGTCCGGCTCGGCCGTTTCCGGCTCGGCTGTGTCCGTTTCTGATCCGTCCGCGGTGGGCGCGGTCTCCTCGATCGTCACCGTGATCAGGGCGTCGAGCGGGGCGGTCTCCTCGTCGGAGAGCGTCCCGGCCAGCGAGGTGGCGATGACGACGGTGGCCGGCTCCTCCGCGGCGGGTTCCTCGATCAGCGCGGTAGGAGGTTCCACGATGAGTTCGGTGGGAGGTTCCACGATCAGCTCGGTGACCGGTTCCACGATCAGCTCGGTGACCGGCTCCACGATGAGTTCGGTGACCGGCTCGGCGATCAGTTCGGTGGCGGGTTCCGCGATCAGTTCGGTGACCGGTTCCTCCGCGATGGCCTGCCCGCCGAACGACTGGAAGTCAGCGAAGGGCTTGTCATAGCCCAGCTCGTCCTCGTCCTCAGCCTCAGCCTCAGCCTCAGCCTCAGGCAGCGTCTCACTGACGGGTTCCTCGGCCGGCAGGAGCTCGACCTCATGGACCTCTTCAGCGAGCGGCTCGTCAGCGACGGTCTCTTCATCAATCGCTTCCTGAGCGACCGGCTCCTCCGCGGCTTCTTGGGGGAGTGGTTCCTCAGTGAGGATCTCGGCGACCGCTGTTTCCAGATCCGGCTCATCAGAGTCCGCGTCATCGGCAGGAACTTCGTCAACGTCCGCCTCGACAGCCGCGATCTCGACAGCTGACGGCTCGGCGGTTGTCGACTCGACGATCAGCGGCTCGTCGACGGCAAGCTCTTCGACGACCAGTTCTTCAGCCACCGGCTCGTCAAGCACCGGCTCGTCAAGCACCGGCTCGTCAAGCACCGGCTCGTCAGGGACCAGCTCGTCAGCGGCCAGTTCCTCGGCGACCGGCTCGTCAGAGACCGGCTCGTCAAGGACCGGCTCGTCAGAGACCGGCTCGTCAGAGACCGGCTCGTCAGCGGCCAGTTCCTCAGCGACCGGCTGTTCGGCGGCGACTTCCTCAGCGACCGGCTCTGCGGTGGCCTCTTCCGCGACCTCTTCCGCGACCTCTTCGGTGGTCTCGAGCGCAGGCGCGAACCAGCCCTGAGGCCGTACCTCGGTAACCGCCTCCGCCTCTGCCTCCGCCGGCTCGACCTCGGCCTCGGGCACCGGCGTGGTAGCCCCGAGCCCACTCATCGACAGCAGCCAGCCCAGCCCGTGCGGTTCCTCCGGCTCCGGGATCTCCACCGGTGTCTCGGCGCGGGCGGGCTCCTCGGGCCGGGCGTGCGCCGCAGGCCGTGGTCCCACCGCCGGCGCGACGGGCGTCTCGGCGGTTTCCTCGTAGGGCGCGGCGTGCGCCCCGGCCCGCCGCGTGTCGATCACCTGGGTGTGCTCGAAGTCGCGCTCAGGCGCCACCGCCGAGCCGGCCAGGTCCGCCCGGCGCACCTCGATCGGCTGAGTGCGCTCCTCGCCCACCACCGAGACCGGCCCGATGTCGCTGGACCCGGAGCCCGGCCCGATATCGCTGGACCCGAAGCCCGGCGCGACGTCGCTGGCCCCGTAGACCGGCTCGGCGTTCGCGGGCGGCGAGACAGGCCCCGGCACAACCGGAACCACACCGTGCCCGAAAGGCCCGGAAACCGGCTGCACGGCGGGCCCGGACACCGGCTGCACCGGTGCTGCGCCGCCGTGACCCGCACCCGGGTAGCCCGCGGCGACTCCCGGCGCGCCGCCTCCGGACGTCGGGGGCTGCGTGGGCGGGTACACCGCCGCAGGCGGCATGGCCGGCTGCGGCGGAGTCATCCGTGTCGGCTGCGCAGCCGGACGCGACGGGGTGGGCGCGTTCCTCTCCTGAGGCACCGGCCGCAGATCAAACGGCGCTTCCGGCGTCCGGCCGTCACGACCCGTGCGGCGGTCATCGGAGTACGCCGGGAAAGCCTCAGGCGGCGCGGGCCGCGCGCTGCCATAGGTAGGACCCGACGGCGACACCGGCCCGGGCACCGGACGACCCTGCTGGTCCGGCATGGGGCGACCGTGCTGGTCGGGCAAAGGACGACCGTGCTGGTCCGGCATGGGGCGACCGTGCTGGTCGGACATGGGGCGGCCGTGCTGGTCCGGCATGGGTGCGGGCCACGGGGCGCGCTGATCCGATGCGGGACGACGGTTGGGAAGACCGGGATCGCGGTAGCCGGGCTCCTGCGGCGGCCGGCCATAACCCGCGGGCGGCACAGGCCCGGCCGGCGCACCCGACGACATGGGACCGGCCGGAGCACCGGGCGGCACGGGCCCGGCGAACCGACCCTGCGGACCCTGGCCATGCCGGCCATCCGAATGCGGCGGAACCGGCCCACCCGCGTGCTGCGGCGGAACAGGCCTCCCACCGTGCTGCGGCGGCACCTGACCACCCCCGTGCGGCGGCACCGGCCCCCGACCCGCCCCCTGCGGCGGCATCGGAGCAGGCGGCATCGGACCAGGCGGCATCGGAGCAGGCGACATCGGGCCAGACGGCATCGGGCCAGGCGGCATCGGCCCGCGCCCCCACGGCCCACCCTCGGCCGGACGCGCGGAACCATAGTGACCCGGCTGCCCAGGCCCCTGCGAACCCTGACCGCCCCCACGCTGCCCAGCCGCATGCTGCCCAGGAGCATGCTGTCCGGGAGCATGTTGTCCGGGAGCATGCTGCCCCGGACCACCGTGCTGAGCGTGCTGCCCAGGCCCCTGAGCCATCCCGGGCTGCCCGTAAACCGGCCCCCCGCGCCGCTGCTCCGGCCCCCCGGAAGGCCCATGAGAAGGCCCATGAGAAGGCCCATGAGAGGGCCCCTGAGAAGACACCCCGGAAGGCCCCTGCGAAGGCCCCCCAGAAGGCCCCTCGGAAGCCCGCCGAGACCAATCCTCGGTAAACCGGTCCTGCATGCGAGCGGGACGGTTCCACGAGGGCTCCTCCCGAGGACCCCGCGCATCCGCGGGCCACGTAGGCGCCGGAACCGGCGCCGGCCCCACCGTGGCACGCCCCCGCCCACGCCCGTCAGCACCGGGGCTGACCGGCGCCGCACTGGTCGGCACCCCGCTGACCGGCACCCCGCTGACGGGCATCCCGCTCATCGGGACACCACTGGCCGGGACACCACTGACGGGCACCCCACTGGCCGGCACCCCACTGGCCGGCGCCGAGCTGCCCTGTGACGCCTCGTAGACCGGTGTGTGCACGGCCTTCCGGCGCCCCGGATCACCCGGATAGCGCTGTCCGGGAAGCGGCGCCCACTCCCAGGTGATCTCGTAGACCCACGCCGGTTCGTCGTCCCAGCTGTCCGGCCCCGGCCGGGAGCTCCAACCGTTCATCGGGCGGCCATCGGGCGGCCCGGCAGTTGGCGACTCTCCGTCACGGCGTACTCCACCTTGTCCAAAAATCGTGCCGTGGGCGGCCGGGGACCGGGTTAGAGTCGCCCGGCTCCACTGCGGGGGGTTTTCGAAAGGAGATTAACGGCGTGAGCCGGATGGACGCCAGCGTGCTGACGATCTCTCGAATCGGTCCGTTCCGCAGCTCGGCCACTACTTTCGGTGTGCTTGTCGGGTCGGGTTTCCGGAGGTACTCCACCTACCGGCAAGCCACCATAGCCGGATCGTTCACGAACATCGTCTTCGGCTTCCTGCGCTGCTACGTGCTGCTGGCTCTGGCGGAGGGGGTGGCCGGGCAGCGACCGGGGGGATACGACCCGGCGCAGCTCGCGACCTATGTCTGGGTAGGGCAGGGGTTACTCGCGGTGATCGGCATCTGGGGCTGGAACGAGCTCTCCGAGCGGATCCGCAGCGGCGACATCGCAGCCGACCTGTTACGTCCGGTCTCCCCGGTGACCAGTTATCTCGCCGCTGACCTGGGCCGGGCGTCGCATGCGATGCTCACCCGGTTCGGCCCGCCGCTGGTGGCCGGCGCGCTCTTCTTCCCACTGCACCTGCCGTCGCGGTGGCAGACAGTTCCGCTTTTCCTGCTCTCCGTGATCCTGGCAGTGGTGATCTGCTTCGGCTGTCGTTATGTCGTCAATGCGACCGCCTACTGGCTGCAGGACGCCCGTGGCCCGATCACGCTCTGGACGCTGGGTTCCGGTGTGCTGGGCGGTCTCTACTTCCCGTTGCGGCTGCTCCCGGACTGGTTCACCGTCGCGCTCTGGCTGGGCACGCCGCTGCCGAGCCTGCTGCAGGCGCCGCTCGACGTGATCGCCGAGCGGGACGGTCCGCTGCTGCAGGCCGGGCTGGTCGTCGTGCAGGCGTACTGGGCAGTGCTCGTTCTCGCGCTGGCCGCGTTCGTGCAGCGGCGCGCGGAGCGCAAGCTGGTGGTCCAGGGTGGGTGAGCTGCGCGCCTACCGTGCCCTGTTCGGCGCGCAGGCCCGCTCGGTGCTGATGTATCGCACCTCGTTCCTGGTCGAGCTGCTCGGCAACATGGGCGCCACGGTCTTCGACGTGCTCACGGTGCTGGTGCTGTTCCGGGCGGCGCCGCAGGTGGGCGGCTTCACGCTGGCCGAGGCGGTGCTCACGGTGGGGCTCAGTTCGGCCGGCTTCGCCCTCGCGGACATGCTGGTCGGCAACGTGGACCGGCTCAAGGTCTATGTGCGGGCCGGGACGCTCGACGCGGTGCTGGTCCGGCCGCTGCCCGCCCTGCCGCAACTGTTGCTGATGGACCTGCCGCTGCGTAAGGCGCTGCGGGTGGTCTTCGGGTTCGTCGTGCTCGGCGGGGCGCTCGCGATCAACGACATCGACTGGACGCCGGCCCGGATCGCGCTCGTCGCCGTCACCCCGCTGGCCGCGGCCGCCTTCTTCGGCTCGATCTTCGTGATCAGTGCGACGATGGCGTTCTGGTGGGTCGACTCCGGCGAGATCGGGGCCGCCTTCACCTACGGCGGGCGGGATTTCACCTCGTACCCGATCACGGTTTATGGCCCGTGGTTCCGCGGCCTTTTCGCGTACACGCTGGGCTTCGCCTTCGTCGCCTATCAGCCGGCGCTGGCGCTGCTCGGCCGGACCGATCCGCTGGGTCTGCCGGCCCTGGCCGGCTATCTCTCGCCGCTGGTGGCGCTCCCCGCGGTGATCATCGCCGCCGGGGTCTGGCGCACCGGCATCCGCCACTATCGGAGCACCGGCTCATGATCAAAATGCAAGATCTGAAAAAAGATTTCACCGTACGGGTCAAAGCGGGCCGACTCCGCCGGACGAAACGGGTCGTCCCCGCTGTCGACGGGATCAGTCTCCACATCGACCGTGGGGAGATGGTCGGCTACATCGGCCCGAACGGCGCCGGGAAATCGACCACGCTCAAGATGCTGACCGGCGTGCTGATGCCGTCCTCCGGCGAGGTGTCGGTCTGCGGGCTGGCGCCGGTGCCGCAGCGCACCCGGCTGGCGCTGCGGATCGGCGTCGTCTTCGGGCAGCGCTCCCAGCTCTGGTGGGACCTGCCGCTGCGCGAGTCGTTCGGGATGCTGCGGCACATCTACCGGGTGCCGGCCGACGAGCACGCGGCCCGGCTGCGTCGCTGCCGTTCGCTCCTCGATCTGGACGAGTTCCTGGACACCCCGGTACGGCAGTTGTCGCTCGGCCAGCGGATGCGCGGCGAGCTGACGGCGGCCCTGCTGCACGGCCCGGAGGTGCTGTTCCTGGACGAGCCGACGATCGGGCTCGACGTGGTGAGCAAGCAGGCCGTCCGGGCGTTCCTCGCCGACCTGGGCGCGAGCGGGGACGTGACACTCGTGCTCACCACGCACGATCTCGCCGACATCGAGCGGCTGTGCGAGCGGCTCGTGGTGATCGACCACGGGCGGGTGGTGCACGACGGGACGATCGAGGCGCTGCACGCGCGGTACGGGTCCCGCCGCAGTCTCGTCGCTGATCTGGAACGGCCACTGCCTGAGGGCTTCTCGCTCCCCGGCGCGATCCTGACGGCGGTCGAGGCGGGCCGGCACCGGGCCACGTTCGCCCTGGAGTCGGCGAGCGCGGGCGCCGCCGTGGCTGCGCTGGTGTCGGCTGTCGGTGTACGTGACCTGTCGGTGCTGGAGCCGGACATCGAGGACGTGGTGGCCCGGCTCTACACGTCTACCGATGTTCCATGATCAGCACTGCCCAGGCGGGTTCCAGGGCCTCGTACCGGTGCGGCACGTCTCCCGGGAACGTCACGTAGTCCCCGGGTCCCACCTCGACCGGCTCCTCGACCGGCCCGGTCCGGATCCGTCCCGACGCCACCACGATGTGCTCGATGGTGCCCGGGATGTGCGCCTCGGCCTCCCGTGGCTCACCGGGCTCCAGTTCGATCACGTAGATGTCGCGCCGGGTGTTCGGTGACCCGGTCGCCAGCAGCGTCCCCACGAACTCGGCGTGCTCCGAGCGCAGCCGCGGGCCGTCGCCGGCCCGCACCACCCGTACCGGTGAGGGCGGCGGCTCGACCAGCCGGCTGAACGGGATGCCGAGCGCGACGCCGAGCGCCCACAGCGTCTCGATGCTCGGGTTGCCGGTGCCCGCCTCCAGCTGGGAGAGCGTCGACTTGGCCAGTCCCGCGCGCCGGGCCAGCTCGGTCAGGGAGATCCCGGCGCGGTCACGTTCCCGGCGCAGGGCGGCCGCGATGACGGCCAGCGGCGGTGCCGGCAATTGCATGTTCGCTCCATCGGACGGATTGTTCGGTTTGACGAACGGTTCGCTTTCGTTCATCGTAGCGAACATGAGTACGGTGAAACGAACACTGCGGGACGTGGGCGCGCTCGGTGCCGCGATGGTCGCGGTGGGCGCTTCGTTCGGCGCCATTGCGATCGCGTACGGGCTACCGGCCTGGGCGCCGACCGCCATGTCCACTGTCGTCTTCGCCGGCGGCTCACAATTCCTCGCGGCCGGCCTGATCGCGGCCGGCAACCCGATCGCCGCCGTGCTGGCCGGCCTGCTCCTCAACGCCCGGCACCTGCCGTTCGGCCTGGCCATCGCGAACACCATCGGCAACAGCTGGCGGGACCGCCTGATCGGCAGCCACATCATGACCGACGAGGCGGTGGCGTTCGCCCTGGCCGAGACGGACCCGGCCCGGCGCCGCCGGATCTACTGGCTGGTCGGCACGACGCTGTTCATAACGTGGAACATCGGCACCGTCCTCGGTGTCCTGCTGGGCGGCGCCACCGGCGACCCGGACGCCCTGGGCCTGGACGCCGCGTTCCCCGCCGCCCTGATCGCCCTGATCCTCCCCAGCCTGCGAGACCGCGCGACGCGCCTGGTAGCCCTGGCCGGCGCGGCGATAGCGGTAGCCCTGACCCCGCTGCTACCCGCCGGCCTCCCCGTCCTGTGCGCGCTGCTGGGCTTGCTGGTCCTCGCGGCCCCGTCCCGCTTCCTGCACCCCAAGCCCCCGGTTCCCGCTCCCGCCGCTCCGGCTGCTCCCGCAGTTGCCGCTGCTCCCGTCTCTCCCGACGCCGAGGAGACCCGATGCTGATAGCCGCCATCCTCGCGCTCGGCATAGGCACCTACACCATCCGCCTGAGCGGAGTGCTGCTCCGCGAGCGCCTGGAACTCTCCGACAACCTCCAACGCCTGCTCCCGATGGCAGCCGCAGCCCTGCTGGCCGCCCTGGCCGCCACCGCAGCCCTGATGGCGGGCAGCGAGTTCACCGGCCCGGCCCGCCCCACCGGAGTCCTGATAGGCGCCCTGCTCGCGTACCGCCGCGCCCCCTTCGTAGCAGTAGTCCTGGCAGCAGCCACCACAACAGCCCTGCTACGCCTAGCCGGCCTCCCCTGAGCCTCAAGCTTCCCGCGGGCCCCGTCCGCTAGGTGAGCCTTCGCTGCCGCCTCGGGTGCGCGCCATGCCGCGCGTGGGCTGGGCCGTGCGTGGGCTGGGCCGTGCGTGGGCTGGGCCGTGCGTGGGCTGGGCCGTGCGTGGGCTGGGCCGAGCGTGGGCTGGGCCGAGCGTGGGCTGGGCCGAGCGTGGGCTGGGCCGAGCGTGGGCTGCCGAGCGTGGGCTGGGCCGAGCGTGGTGCCGGGGCCGAGCGTGGTGCCGGGCCGAGCGTCGCGCTGGGGTTGTGCGCTGTCCCGCGTGGCGCAAGCGAGATGGCGCTCCAAGCAGCGACGCCGCGCTCAGGGTGGGTGCGGAGCGCGCTGAGAGTTCCGCGCTTCGCCAAGAGTGAGCAGGCAAGGTTTTGGGCGGGGGAGGACCCACGCAGGGATCAAGCCTGACCGCCCGGAGTGGGGCCTCCCCCGCCCAAAACCGTCCCAGCCAGCGCGCCCGAAACCCCGCTAACCAGCGCGCCCGAAACCCCGCTAACCAGCGCGCCCGAAACCCCGCTAACCAGCGCGCCCCGAAACCCGGCGATCAGATCTTGGCGCCGAACGAGACCTTCGCCTTGGGGATGCGCATCCGGCGGAACGTCAGCCCGCGCATGATCCCGTACAGATAGAGCGACCCCATCCGCTGCGAACTCTCCGGGAACCGCTCCCGCACCAGCCTCTTGATCTTGCGAGCGATCAGAATGCTGTCCACCAGCACGGCCAGAGCCAGGAGCGCCCAGATCAGCGTGCTGATGTTCTGCACGGTGCGGTTCGGCACCGAGGACCCGATCAGCACCACCACGGCCCCGGCGATGAACCACGAGCCCACGGTGTGCCGGGAGTCGACGATGTCGCGGACCAGCGACCGCTCCGGCCCCCGGTCACGGGCGAGCAGGTAACGCTCGTCCCCGTTGCGCATGCCCGCGTTCGCCTCGGCGCGCTCGGCCCGCTGCCGCTCGCGCAGTTGCTTGTAGGCCTCTTTGCGGTTCTCCGGCGCCTTGTCCTGAACCCGGCGGCCGGTGGCCGTCCGCTTCGGGGTGACCACGCCCAGCTCTTTCTTGCTGGGCGTGTAGCTCTTGGGCCGGG
Organism: Actinoplanes sp. NPDC023936; assembly: GCF_040639325.1. Classification (NCBI taxonomy): domain Bacteria; kingdom Bacillati; phylum Actinomycetota; class Actinomycetes; order Micromonosporales; family Micromonosporaceae; genus Actinoplanes; species Actinoplanes sp. NPDC023936. Next base: position 150,635 of record NZ_JBEZZR010000015.1, read on the forward strand.
AGTCGGCGGAGGTCGTCACCTCTTCCACCTGAGTGGGGGCGACGTCTTCTGGCTTGCGGCGAAACAGCGGGGACACGTCAGCAGCGTAGCCAAACGGCGCGGTGTGTCACACACCGCGCCGTTGATCGTGACGAAGATGCAGCTCAGGGGCGTTCGACGTGGGCGCCGAGGGCGGCCAGCTTGGCCTCGAAGTCCTCGTAGCCGCGTTCGATCAGGTTGACGCCGTAGACCCGCGAGGTGCCTTCCGCGGCCAGCGCCGCGATCAGGTGCGCGAAACCGGCCCGCAGGTCGGGGATGCGCAGGTCGGCGGCGTGCAGCTTGGACGGGCCGGCGATCACCGCGGAGTGCATGAAGTTGCGGCGGCCGAAGCGGCACGGGGTGCCACCGAGGCAGTCGCGGTAGACCTGGATGGTCGCGCCCATCTGGTTGAGCGCCTCGGTGTAGCCGAGCCGCTGCTCGTACACCGTCTCGTGCATGATCGAGATGCCGCGGGCCTGGGTCAGGGCGACGACCAGGGGCTGCTGCCAGTCGGTCATGAAGCCGGGGTGCACGTCGGTCTCCAGCGCGACGGCCTTGAGCTCGCCGCCGGGGTGCCAGAACTTGATGCCGCCCTCGGCGCCGGTCACGCCGGGACGGGCGATCCGGTCGTCGGTGATCTTCAGCTCGCCGCCGATGGAGCGGAAGACGTTCAGGAACGTCATCATGTCGGCCTGGCGGGCGCCGACGACCTCGATCTCGCCGCGGGTGGCGAGCGCGGCGGCGGCCCAGCTGGCGGCCTCGATGCGGTCCGGGATCGGCTTGTGCTCGTACCCGTAGAGCTTGGGCACGCCCTGGATCTCGATGACCCGGTCGGTGTGCACGGTGATGATGGCGCCCATCTTCTGCAGGATGCAGATGAGGTCCATGATCTCCGGCTCGATGGCGGCGTTGCGCAGCTCGGTGACGCCCTCGGCGCGGACCGCGGTGAGCAGCACCTGCTCGGTGGCGCCGACGCTCGGGTACGGCAGTTCCAGCTTGGCGCCGTGCAGACCGTTCGGGGCGCTCAGGTGCATGCCCTCGGGGGTCTTGTCGACGACCGCGCCGAACTCGCGCAGCGCCCGGATGTGGAAGTCGATCGGGCGCGGGCCGATGTGGCAGCCGCCCAGGTCGGGAATGAACGCGTGGCCGAGGCGGTGCAGCAGCGGCCCGCAGAGCAGGATCGGGATCCGGCTGGAGCCGGCGTGCACGTTGATTTCGTCGGTGCTGGCGCTCTCCACGTTGGTGGGGTCCATCACCAGCTCGCCGTCCTCGGTGCCGTCGGTGACCTTCACACCGTGCAGCTCGAGGAGGCCGCGGACGACCTCGACGTCCCGGATGCCGGGCACGTCGTAGAGATGGCTCGGTGACTCGCCCAGCAGGGCGGCGACCATCGCCTTGGAAACGAGATTCTTGGCGCCACGGACCCGGATCTGACCCTGCAGCGGCGTGCCGCCGTGCACGATCAGGACATCGTCGGTCAACGTAACCTCCAGCCGGCGGGCGATGGGTCGCCCGGTGTACGAGGGGGCAGAGCGTGGGCGGGGGTACCCGATTCTGCAACCGGGGAAGCATAGCGCTGAGTGACAACCGCGCCAGTGGTAGAGGGGTACGAAACGCCGTTGACTAAGGCAGCATTAACGAACCCATCGTAGAGATGGATTCAAATGACTACTCAGCGTTACGGCAGGGCGAGCATCTGGTCGAGGGCGACCCGGGCCTCGTGCGCGGTCTTCTCGTCGACCGTGATCACGTTCGGGACCCGGCCGGCGACCAGTTCCTCGAGCGCCCAGACGAGGTGCGGCAGGTCGATGCGGTTCATCGTGGAGCAGTAACACACCGCCCGGTCGAGGAACATGATCTGCTTGTCCGGGTGGGCGAGCGCGAGACGCCGTACCAGATTGAGCTCGGTGCCGACCGCCCAGGCCGAACCGGCCGGCGCGGCCTCCAGGGCCTTGATGATGTACTCGGTGGAGCCGACGTAGTCGGCGGCCCGGACCACCTCGTGGCGGCACTCCGGGTGCACCAGGACGTTCACGCCCGGCACCCGTTCCCGCACCTCACGGACGCTGTCCAGGGTGAACCGGCCGTGCACCGAGCAGTGCCCGCGCCAGAGGATCATCCGGGCGTCGCGCAGCTGCTCGTCGGTCAGGCCGCCCTTGGGCTTGTGCGGGTCGTAGAGGACGCAGTCGTCCAGGTCGAAGCCCATCTCCAGCACCGCGGTGTTGCGGCCGAGGTGCTGGTCGGGCAGGAAGAAGACCTTGGAGCCCTGCTCGAACGACCAGGTCAGGGCGCGCTTGGCGTTGGACGAGGTGCAGACCACGCCCTTGTTACGGCCGACGAAGCCCTTGATGTCGGCCGACGAGTTCATGTAGGTCACCGGCACGATCTGGTCGGTGATGCCGAGGTCCTCGAAGTGCTCCCAGGCGGTCTCCACCTGACCGAGGACGGCCATGTCGGCCATCGAGCAGCCGGCCGCCAGGTCCGGCAGGATCACGCGCTGGTCCGGCGTGGTCAGGATGTCCGCGCTCTCGGCCATGAAGTGCACGCCGCAGAAGACGATGAACTCGGCCTCCGGACGGGCCGCCGCCTGCTGCGCGAGCTTGAACGAGTCACCGGTGACGTCGGCGAACTGGATCACCTCGTCACGCTGGTAGTGATGACCGAGAACGAACACCCGGGAGCCGAGCGCGTCCTTCGCCGCCCGGGCCCGGGCCACCAGGCCGGGGTCGCTGGGTGCGGGCAGGTCACCGGGGCAGTCCACGCCCCGCTCGCTGGCCGGGTCGGTGCCCTGGCCGAGCAGCAGCAGGGCCAGCGGGGTGTTCTGAGGTTCGGTCCAGGTCGACGTCACGTCCCTCATCGTTACACAGGCTCCCGTACCGAGGCTGCGCCCGGACGGGGTGTGCTGCCACACTCGCGGTGTGCGCGTACTGATCTGTCCGGACAAGTTCGCCGGCACCCTTTCCGCCCCCGCTGTCGCCGATGCGATCGCCGAGGGCTGGTCCGTCCCCGATGACGTCCTTGTCCGCCGCCCACTGGCCGACGGCGGGCCCGGTTTCGTGGAGGTGCTGGCGACCGCGCTGGACGGCCGCCGCATCCCGGTCGCCACCGTCGATCCGCTGGGCCGGCCGGTGCGGGGCGAGATCTTCACAACCGGCACCATTGCGTACGTCGAGAGCGCCCAAGCCTGTGGCCTGCATCTCCTGGACACGGCCGAACGTGACCCCAAGGTGACGACCTCCTACGGACTGGGGCTGCTGCTCACCGCCGCGGTCGAGTCGGGGGCGGCCGAGGTGGTGGTCGGGCTCGGCGGCTCCGCGGTGAACGACGCGGGCGCCGGGATGCTCGCTGCGCTCGGGGCCGGCCCTGTCGACGTGTCCGGAAACGCCCTGCCCTACGGCGCCGCCCCGCTGATCACCGCGGCCGGGCTGGCCGGGGAGCCGAGGCTGCGGCAGGTCAGCCTGGTCGCCGCGACCGACGTCGACAACCCGCTGACCGGCCTGCACGGCGCCAGCAACGTCTTCGGCCCGCAGAAGGGCGCCTCCCGGGAGGACGTGCTGCGCCTGGACGCCGCACTGGAGCATTTCGCCGGTGTGCTGGAGAAGGCGTTCGGGCGTACCGGTCTGCGGGAGGAGCCCGGCGGCGGCGCGGCAGGCGGCCTGGGCGCCGCCCTGATCGCGCTCGGCGGCCGGGTGACCTCCGGTATCAACCTGGTCACCCATCTGATCGGGCTGGACGCCGAGCTGGACGCCGCCGACCTGGTGATCACGGGGGAGGGGTCGTTCGACCACCAGTCGCTGCGCGGGAAGGTGGTGGCCGGGATCGCGGCCGGCGCCCGGGACCGGGGGCTGCCGTGCGTGGTGCTGGCCGGGCGCAACGAAACCGGGCACCGGGAGGCCGCGGCGGCCGGGGTGACCGAGACGCACACGCTCGTCGAGCATTTCGGCTCGGTCGAGACGGCCCTCGCCGAACCGGCGCGCGGCCTGCGGGAACTCGCGGCACGTCTGGCGAGCCAATGGAGCAGGCCTTAGTCCGTTCCCGGGGTGGCCGGATCGAGGTGATCTAAAGAGCACCCGGATTGGGAATCTCGGGGATTGGGGTTAGCGTTGGCCTGTACGGCACAAGTCCGCACCTGGCAGGGAGATACCTAGTGACCACTGAAGCGCACACCGAGTCGACCGAGGCGACCGCCCCGACCGGCGTCACCCTCACCGACGTCGCCGCGGTGAAGGTCAAGGCCCTGATCGAGCAGGAAGGGCGCGACGACCTTCGCCTGCGCATCGCCGTACAGCCTGGTGGCTGCTCCGGCCTGAGGTACCAGCTCTTCTTCGACGAGCGTTCGCTCGACGGCGACGTCGTGAACGACTTCGGCGGCGTCGAGGTCGTCGTGGACCGGATGTCCGCGCCGTACCTCGCGGGTGCGACGATCGACTTCGCGGACCGCATCGATGCTCAGGGCTTCACGATCGACAACCCGAACGCGCAGAACTCCTGCGCCTGCGGCGACTCGTTCCACTGATTCAAAAAGCTCGACCCACTGATTCAAAAAGCTCGACGAACAGGCCGTCCCGATCGCGGGACGGCCTGTCCTCGATTAGGGGCCGGTAGTCTCAGGGCGTAACAGCCCCTGTTCCCGACCCCGAGGGCCGAAATGAAGATCGCCGTCACCGGCTCGATCGCCACCGACCATCTGATGCACTTTCCCGGCAAGTTCGCCGACCAGCTGATCGCCGATCAGCTGCACAAGGTGTCGCTCTCTTTCCTCGTCGACGATCTCGTGGTGCGCCGCGGCGGCGTCGCGCCGAACATCGCGTTCGGGATGGGCAAGCTGGGCCTGCGCCCGATCCTGGTGGGAGCGGTCGGCGCCGACTTCGCCGACTACCGGTCCTGGCTCGAGCGGCACGGGGTGGACTGCGACTCGGTGCACGTCAGCGACGTGGCGCACACCGCCCGGTTCGTCTGCACCACCGACGACGACCTGAACCAGATCGCCTCGTTCTACGCGGGTGCGATGGCCGAGGCCCGCAACATCGAGCTGGCGCCGGTGAACGAGCGGGCCGGCGGCCTCGACCTGGTGCTGGTCGGCGCGAACGACCCGGCCGCGATGATCCGCCACTCGCAGGAGTGCCGCTCCCGGGGCTACGCGTTCGTGGCCGACCCGTCGCAGCAGCTGGCCCGGATGGACGGCTCGGACGTGCTGAGCCTGATCCGCGGCGCGGAGTACCTGATGACGAACGAGTACGAGCGTTCGCTCCTGGAGACCAAGGCCGGCCTCACCTCGGAGCAGGTGCTCGACGAGGTGAAGATCCGGGTCACCACGCTCGGCAAGGACGGCGTGGAGATCACCGGGCGGGGGATCGAGCGGATCCACGTCCCGGTCGTCCCGGACGTGATCGGCGAGGACCCGACGGGTGTCGGCGACGGCTTCCGTGCCGGTTTCTTCGCGGGCGTCTCCTGGGGTCTCGGCCTGGAGCGTTCGGCGCAGGTCGGCTCGCTGGTGGCGGCCCTGGTCCTGGAGACCGTCGGCACCCAGGAGTACGACATCAAGGCCGCCGACTTCAGCAAGCGCTTCGCCGCCGCGTACGGCGACGAGGCCGCCGCCGAGATCGCTGCGCACCTGCCCAAGTAAGGCGCACCCGCCCAAGTAAGGCTAGGAAGAACATGGTTCTCGCGGTCTTCGCCGGTCTGCCCGGCGTCGGCAAGAGCACGCTCGCCGCGCAGGTGGCCACCGAGCTGCCCGCGGCGGTGCTCGCGGTCGACACGGTCGACTTCACGCTCCAGCGGTACGGAGTGCAGGAGCACCGGCCCGGCTACGCCGCCTACGGCGTGGTGGCCGCGCTCGCCGAGGAGCAGCTCAGGATCGGCCACAGCGTGATCATCGACGCGGTGAACCCGGTGAAGTCGGCCCGCGAGCTCTGGGTGGAGCTGGCGGACCGGATGGACGTGCCGCTGCGCGTGGTCGAGGTGCTCTGCGGCGACGACGCGGAGCACCGCCGCCGGGTCGAGGCGCGGTACGCGGCCCGCGACCACGAGGGCATCCCCGACTGGGTCCGGGTCCTGGAGCGCCAGGCGGAGTACGAGCCCTACCTGGGCCCCCGCCTGGTAGTCGACACCTACCTCGCCAAAGACCCCGTCCCACAAGTGGTCTCTTATCTAGGTAACGGCCGCTGAACCGCGATTGCCGCCGGTGAGTTGGCACGCGGTTTTCCGACGCCGCGGGGTTTGCGGTGGCGGAAAACCGCCTGCCAACTCACCGGTTACAAGGCAATCGCCGCGGAGCGAAGCGGAGCCGGCTAGCACAGTCTCCTGACGTCGAACGTGTGGCCGTGGCCGGCGACGAACTCCTGCCCCTTCATGCGGCACCAGGCGGGAATGTCGTTGGCCGCGGCCGGGTCGTCCGCGAGCACCCGGACGATCTCGCCGATCGCCACGTCCGGGATCGCCTTGGCCAGCTTGATCACCGGTAGCGGGCAGCGCTGACCGAGGCAGTCCAGCATGATCACAGCCCGGCCTCCTTCCGGATGTCACCCACCAGGCCGGGCAGCACCGCCAGGAACCGCTCGATCTCCTCGGGCGCGGTGTCCCGGTGCAGCGACACCCGGACGTTGCCGTGGCTGAGCACGCCCATCGCCTCCAGGACGTGGCTGGGCCGCAGCGTGGACGACGTGCACGATGAGCCGGACGACACCGCGAAACCGTGCCGGTCCAGCGCGTGCAGCAGCGCCTCGCCGTCCACGTAGAGGCAGCTGAACGTGACCAGGTGCGGCAGCCGGTCCACCGGGTCGCCGACGATCTCCACGTCCGGCACTGTCGCGGCCACCCGGTCCCGGATCCGGTCGACGAGCGCGCTCAGCCGTACCCTCTCGGACTGCGCCTCGGCCGCCACGGCCCGCAGGCTCGCCGCGGCCGCGACCACCGCGGGCAGGTCGAGCGCGCCCTGCGGGCGCGGGCGATAAAGATCATCTTGCGGCAGCGGTGAGATCCACCGCACACCCTTGCGCACCACCAGGACACCCACGCCGGGCGGACCGCCCCACTTGTGGGCGCTCGCGCTGAGCAGAGACCACCCCGACGGTACGGGCATCCGCCCCACCGACTGGGCGGCATCCACGAACAGCGGCACGCCCGCCTGCGCGCAGAGCTCCGCGGCGGCTGCCACCGGTTGCACGGTGCCCACCTCGTGACTGGCGCTGATCAGGCTCGCCAGGGCGACGCCCGGCGCCGCGACGGCTCGTCCCCAGGCATCCAGGTCGAGCCGCCCGAGACGGTCCACACCCACCTCGGAAACGTCCGACCAGGAGAGCAGGACGGCCGAATGCTCGATCGCCGAGCGGACCAGAGTGGTGCCGGCCCGCTTCCGTCCGGCCAGGCCACCGAGGACAGCCGCCTGAACGGCCGATGTGCCGGAGGGCCAGAACGAGACCTCGTCCGCCCGTACCCCCAGAATCTCCGCGACCACCGCGGTGGCCGCCTCGTGCAGTTGCTGGGCCCGCCGCCCGGCCGCGTAGAGCCGCGCCGGGTCGGCCCAGCCGTCGGCGAGCGCTGCCAGCAGCGCCTCCTTTGTCACCGGATGGAGGGGAGCCGCGCTGGCGGCGTCCAGGTATACCGGCTGCCCGGCCGGATCGCCTGTGTAATCCACACTCCGAACGGTATCGTCCGGTTGTCAGGGAGAACGGTGCCCTGGACTTTGCTTTCGACCGGCTGCGGCCCCCCGGTGGCGGGCAGTCCGGTCTTGGTCGAGTAGTGTGCGACCGTCGGTGAGCCTTGCCGCCAGGTGTCCGTTTTCGGGCCGGCGGCGCTGCTAAGGAGGCAGAAGCAGGTGGGCGCAAGGAGTTCGGCCACACGGCCGCGGGCAGTAGGCCGAGCGGCCGGGCTGGGTCTCGGCGGTGCGACGCTGCTGACGCTGCTCTCGGGTTGTTCGCTGCAGGACTGGGGAGACACGTTCAGCCACTTCGGATGGCCGAGCAGCGGTATCACCCTGCAGGCACACGAGATGTACGACCTGTGGATCGCGTCGGTGATCGCGGCACTGGCCGTCGGTTTCGGCGTGTGGGGTCTGATCTTCTGGTGTGTGATCCGGTATCGCAAGCGCGGCGACGAGCTGCCCGTGCAGACCCGGTTCAACATGCCGATGGAGATCCTCTACACGGTCACGCCGGTCCTCATCGTCGCGGTGCTCTTCTACTACACCGCGATCGTGCAGACCAGCGTGGACAAGCTGTCGAGGAACCCCGACCAGGTCGTCGAGGTCGTCGCTTTCAAGTGGAACTGGCAGTTCAACTACCGCGACGGCATGGGCGAGAAGGCCAACACGGTGGCGTCGACCATCGGGTCCTCGGACGTCATCCCGATCCTGGTCCTGCCGGTCGGTCAGAGCATCCGCTTCGAGGAGACCAGCAAGGACGTCATCCACTCGTTCTGGGTGCCGGAGATGCTGTTCAAGCGGGACGTCTTCCCGGGCAGCGTGCGCAACGTCTTCGAGGTCACGCTGGACAAGGAAGGCCGCTACGTCGGGCGGTGCGCGGAACTCTGCGGCACCTACCACGCCTTCATGAACTTCGAGCTGGTCGTCGTCTCCCCGGAGAAGTTCAACCAGTTCCTGGACTCGAAGAAGACGGGCGCCTCGACGCAGCAGGCGATGGCTGCGATCGGCTTCACGGGTGCGGAGTCGTACGCGACGACCACGTCGCCGTTCAACACCCGCCGCCAGACGCACAGCTGGAATCAGCCCGAGACCGTAGCCGCAGGGAAGTAGGGGCGACGTGCGCACCGAATACAAGATCTTCGCCGGCGTCGCCGCCTTCCTCTTCGGCGCGGCGCTGGTGTACGGCCTCTACACGGACGGCACCGGCAACGCGTCCGGCACCAACGGCGACGGCTTCGAGGGCGGCGTCGAGTGGGTCGGCACGGTGGCGCTGATCCTTTCCGGCCTGCTCTGCTCGATGTGCGCCGGCTTCTTCTGGTTCGTCGCCCGGCGCATCGACCTGCGCCCGGAGGACCGGGAGGACGGCGAGATCGCCGAGGGCGCCGGCGAGGTCGGCTTCTTCAGCCCGGGCAGCTACTGGCCGTTCGGCATCGCGCTCTCCGCGGCGATCGCCGGCCTCGGCCTGGTCTTCTGGATGTGGTGGCTGCTGGCCTTCGGCCTGATCTGCGTCATCTTCTCGTCCTGCGGGCTGCTCTTCGAGTACTACACCGGCACCCGGCACCCGGCCGAGCACTGAGCACGACGTAAAAGGCCCGCACCCCTCGAGGGTGCGGGCCTTTCGTCATGTCATGCCGCGCGGCGTTGCTCGGGAGCTATCTTGCGGCTGGTGGGCGGCAGCCACATGTGTACGACGATCGGCGCGACCACCTCTGCCGCACCGCAGCGGGTGCAGACGAGCTCGGGGCAGTCGTCGTGGCCGTCCTCGCAGGGCGGGACCTCGAACAGCATGTCGCCGTCACAGATGGCGCAGCGGAGTTCGCGTTCGCGCACGGGTTTCTCCTTCCCCTCGCCGGAAAGCCCTTCGTGGAAGCGTCAAAATTACCCGAATGTCATTCAGACGTTGTCATGCATTTCGGACATATCCGGGCATTAGCGTCGGCGTGTTGCCGGGTTTTGTCACCCGGCAGGATTTACTCGGCCGCTTTCGCCGCCCGGGCCGCGGCCACCCAGCGCTCCAGCTGAGCCGTCACGGCGCCGGAGTCGATCGTGTCCTGGGCACGGGCGATTCCGGCCCGCAGCGTGTCTCTGAAGTCGCCGGGGAAGCCACTCTGTGCCGCCAGGGCCGCCGCCGCGTTCAGCACCACGGCGTCCCGGACCGCCCCGGCCTCGCCGGCGAACGTCCGGTGCGCCACGTCGGCGTTGAACGCCACGTCGCCGCCGCGCAGCGCGTCCGGCGCGCTCCGCGGCAGGCCCACCTCGGTCGCGTCGACCAGAAGCTCCTCCACCGCACCGTTCCGGGCCAGCCAGATCCGGGTCGGCGCGGCAGTGGTGAACTCGTCCAGGCCGTCCTCGCCGCGCATCACCAGCGCCGAGTCGCCGCGCCGGGCGAAGACCTCGGCCATCACCGGCGCCATCCGCCTGTCGAAGCAGCCGACCGCGGCCGCCGTCGGGCGGGCCGGGTTGGTCAGCGGGCCGAGCACGTTGAAGAACGTCGGAACGCCCAGCTCGCGGCGGGTCACCGCGGCGTGCCGCATGCCGGGGTGGTAGCGGGCCGCGAAGCAGAACCCGATGCCGGCCTCGGCGACGGTCCGGGCCACCCCGGCCGGGCCGAGGTCCAGCGGGATGCCGAAGTGCTCCAGCAGGTCGGCGGTGCCGGTGGTGGACGACGCCGACCGGTTGCCGTGCTTCACCACTGTCACCCCGGCGGCGGCCGTCACGATCGCCGCCATCGTCGAGATGTTGACCGTGTTGGCCCGGTCGCCGCCGGTGCCGACCACGTCGACAGCGCTGGTGCGCACCTTTTCCGGCAGCTCCACCAGGGTGGCCGCCGCCAGCATCGCCTCGACCAGGCCGGCCAGCTCGGCGGGCGTCTCGCCCTTGGCGCGCAGCGCCACGGCGAACCCGGCGATCTGCGCCGGGGTGACGTTGCCCGCCATGATCTCGCCCATGGCCCAGGCGGTGTCCGCGGTGGCGAGTTCCTCGCCACGGATCAGAGCACTCGTCAGGTTGGGCCAGGTACGTGCGGCCATGGCAGGGCCTTTCGTCAAAGGGGGTTTACTGAGACTGGGTGCCGAGCGGGATGGCGCCGGCCCGGCGGGCGCGCAGCAGGCCGGCCACGGTCTGGCCGGTGGTCACCGGGTCGAGCGGCGCGAGCAGGGTCGCGTCGACCTGCGAGTACGCCGCGAGCCAGCGGTCCGCGGCGCGGGCGATCACGACGCAGGTGGGCGGGGGAGTCAGGTACTCGTCCTTGGTCTGCCGGGCGATCCCGAGACCGCCGGCCGGCGCCGCCTCGCCGTCGAGGACCATCAGATCGATCTCGTACTCGTCGAGCAGGCGGCGGCACTCCTCCCAGGAGGAGGCGTCGGCGAACTCGACTTTCAGGTCTGCGGCGGGCCGCGGGCCGATGGCGAGCCGGATCCGGTCACGCACGGCGGCGTCGTCGCTGTAGAGCAGAACGGTGTACTCGCTCATCTTGTGCCCCACCTCACGTCTTGAGTCCCGGAGATCGTACCGAATCTGTTATTGAGTGTCCGGCTCCGGTCGCGGGGCGCCGGCGGCGGCCGCGGCCTCCTCGCGATCCAGCGCCCGGTCGATCCGCTTCGCCTCCCGCTCCGACTGCCGGACCCACTGCACCACCAGGATGCCGAGCATCGTGACGCTGACGATCTCGCCGCCGGCCCACAGGATGCCGCCCGCCGTGACCTGGTCGGCGTGCGGATCCATCCAGGTCAGGCCCAGGTTCGGGTACCAGTCGCCGCCGAGCAGCTCCTTGCTCTGCATGATCGTCAGACCGAGCACCGTGTGGAACGGGACGGAGAGCACCATCAGCAGCGCCCGGCCCGGGTACGGCCAGCGGTTCGGCAGCGGGTCCAGTCCGAGCAGCGGCCAGAAGAAGAGGCATCCGGTCACGATGAAGTGCAGGTGGATGAACTCGTGGAACCAGACGTGCTCGAGGGTCAGCCGGTACGCGCCGGTGAAGTAGAGGACGAACGGGTTCGCGATGAAGATTCCGAACGCGACAAGGGGGAACGTCAGCACCCGGACGTACCGGCTGTGCAGCAGTTTCAACAGGACCTTGCGCGGCTTCTTGTCGAGCACCCGCAGCGCCAGAGTGGTCGGCGCGCCCAGGGCCAGGAAGATCGGCCCGACCATGGAGAGCACCATGTGCTGAACCATGTGCACCGAGATCAAGGTCGTGTCGTACGCCTCGATGCCGGTCACCGACACCGCCGCGATGGAGCCGAGTCCACCTGCGACGAAGGCCGCGGTCCGCCCGCCCGGCCAATGGTCGCCACGCTGACGCAGACGCCAGACGCCGTACAGGTACAGCGCTGCCGAGACCACCAGTCCTAGTGCGATCAAGCTGACCGGGTTGAACTCGGTGAAGATCGCCGCTGGACTGAAAGGCGGGAGTCCAGTATCCCCGCTGGACGCCGCGAGGAGGGGCATTTCGTCGAACAACACCCCTTGAGGCTAGGCCTACCCGCTGGTCACAGAATATTCCGGGCTGTCTTCGGTGCCGGATTGGGGACCCCGGGGGACCTTGGGCCTGGTTCGGATGAATAATGAGGCCGTGACTGCGGCAGCCATCGACAAGAGCCGGATCCACTCGCTGACCCGACCCAACATGGTCAGCGTCGGGACCATCGTGTGGCTCTCCAGCGAGCTCATGTTCTTCGCGGCGTTGTTCGCGATGTACTTCTCCATCCGGGCCGCGGCGCCCGAGCAGTGGGAGGAGCACACCGCGCATCTCAACATCCCGTACGCGACCACGTTCACCGTGATCCTGGTGCTCTCCTCGGTGACCTGCCAGCTCGGCGTGTTCGCCGCGGAGAAGGGTGACGTGTTCGCGCTGCGGCGCTGGTTCACGATCACCTTCGTGATGGGCCTGATCTTCGTGCTCGGCCAGGCGAACGAGTACCGCGAGCTCGTCCACCACGGTGTGAAGCTCAACGGTGACGGGTACGGCTCGATGTTCTACCTGACCACCGGGTTCCACGGTCTGCACGTGACCGGTGGCCTGATCGCCTTCATCATCTACATGATCCGAACGACCATGGGCCGGTTCACGCCGGCGCAGGCGACGTCGGCAATCGTCGTCTCGTACTACTGGCACTTCGTGGACATCGTGTGGATCGCCCTGTTCGCCATGATCTATTGGCTGCAGTAGACCAGCGCCTACGGCGAGGATCGCAACAACAAGAACAACACCCAGAGGGACATAGCAGATGACTTCTGACACCCCCGCCCGTAGGCGTGCCCGGGTGTTCTCCCGGCGGCGCACCGCGCCCAGCCGGGCACGCCGGCGGCTCGGTGCAGCGGTACGCATGATCGCGGCGCTCGCGCTCGCTGGAGGCGTGTACACCGCCTTCACCCCGGGTGCCTTCGCCGACGACAACGTCCAGCTCTCCGCTGCGGCTCAGGAGGGCAAGGCGCTTTTCGACAACAGCTGCATCTCCTGCCACGGGCGGGACGGGCAGGGCGTCGAGGACCGCGGCCCGAGCCTGATCGGGGTCGGATCTGCTTCCGTCGAGTTCCAGGTCAGCACCGGCCGCATGCCGATGACCCGCCAGGAAGCTCAGGCGGAGGAGAAGGCCCCGCAGTTCGACGAGGACCAGACCAAGCAGATCGCGCAGTACATCCAGGAGCTGGGTGGCGGTCCGGAGATCCCCGAGGGCTCGCTCGTCGAGGACCTGGAGGCCAACCCGGACGCCCTGGCCCGCGGCGGTGAGCTGTTCCGGATCAACTGCACCTCCTGCCACGGCTTCGGTGGTGGCGGCGGCGCGCTGTCGTCCGGCAAGTTCGCCCCGGCGCTGCACGACCCGACCGCGCGCGAGATCTACGCGGCGATGCTGTCGGGTCCGCAGAACATGCCGGTCTTCGGTGACAACCAGCTCTCGCCGGACGAGAAGCGCGCGATCATCACCTACATTCAGACTCAGCTGCAAGAGGACAAGGACCCGGGCGGCCTGTTCAACCTCGGCCGGTACGGTCCGTCGACGGAAGGCGTGGCAATCTTCCTGGTCGGCATCGTCCTCCTGGTCTTCACGTCGCTCTGGATTGCGGGGAAGTCATGACGACTGTGCACCACGCGGGCGAGGCCGGCACCCCGCCGGTCGACGTGAACGACCCGCACCTCTCGCGGTTCGACATCGTCAAGGAGGGCCTGCGGCGCGACGACATCGAGATCGTCACGTACGAGTCGCAGTTCCACGGCCAGAACTCCAAGGCCGAGAAGCGGGTCGTCCGCAACATCGCCCTGCTGTTCGCCCTCTCCGGCATCCTGACGCTGGCCTTCGTGGTCTTCTACATCGTCTGGCCGTGGGAGTTCGAGCTCGGCCACACGATGAGCGACTACTACACGCCGATCCTCGGCATCACGCTCGGTCTCGGCCTGCTGGCGCTCGGCTTCGGCATCCTCGCCTGGGCGAAGAAGCTGCTCCCGCACGAGCTCTCCATCCAGCAGCGGCACGACCAGCCGTCGCCGGACGACGAGCGGCTGATCACCGGTCAGACCGCGATGTTCGTCGCCGACGAGCTCGGTGTGCAGCGTCGCCCGCTGCTCAAGGGCGCGATCGCGCTCGGTCTCGCTCCGGTGGGTGTCGCGATCGGCGCGCCGATCCTCGGCGGTCTGATCGAGAACCCGCACAAGGGCGACCTGCCGATGATGTTCACGACCGGCTTCAACCCGGGGAACAACAACGGCCAGCTGGTTCGCCTGACCCGCGAGGACGGCAGCCCGATCCGGCCGGAGGACGTGAGCACCGGCGGTCAGATGACCGTCTACCCGGGCATCCCGGGCGGCGCCACGAACCACTGGGCCGACTCGCCGACGCTGCTGATCCACCTCCGGGCGGACGACGCGGCCGAGACCCGCAAGAACGCCGACGCCGACAGCAACGGCCGGAACGTCGGCTCGATGTATGGCAACTTCGTCGCGTACTCCAAGATCTGCACGCACGCCGGTTGCCCGGCGAGCCTCTACGAGCAGCAGACCAACCGCCTGCTGTGCCCGTGCCACCAGTCGCAGTTCCTCATCACCGACAACGCGCAGCCGGTCTTCGGGCCCGCGACTCGGCGTCTGCCGATGCTGCCGCTTACAGTGGACGAGGAAGGTTTCTTCGTGGCAGCGTCCGACTTCAAGGACACCGTCGGACCTGACTTCTGGGAGCGGCCGTGAAGCGCCGAAAAGTTGACCTCGCAGAGGCGCCCGTCACCTTCGCCAAGGGGGTGGACGACCGGTTCCAGGCTGCGACCCCGCTGCGTGCCCTGCTGAACAAGGTCTTCCCGGACCACTGGTCCTTCCTGCTCGGCGAGATCGCGCTCTTCTCGTTCATCGTGCTGCTGCTCAGCGGCGTGTTCCTCACGCTCTTCTTCGACCCGTCGATGAAGGAGATCGCGTACGACGGGTCCTACCTGGGCCTGCGCGGCACCGAGATGTCGGCCGCCTACGCGTCCTCGCTGCACCTGTCGTTCGAGGTGCGCGGCGGTCTCTTCATGCGGCAGATGCACCACTGGGCGGCGCTGCTGTTCATGGCGTCGATCATCGTGCACATGGCCCGTGTCTTCTTCACCGGCGCGTACCGCAAGCCGCGTGAGATCAACTGGGTCATCGGCATCCTGCTGTTCCTGCTCGGGTTCTTCGCCGGCTTCACCGGCTACTCGCTCCCCGACGACGGCCTCTCCGGCACCGGTCTCCGCATCGCCTCGGCGATCATGCTGACCCTCCCGGTGATCGGCACGTGGCTCTCCGCCGCGATCTTCGGTGGCGAGTTCCCCGGCGAGTTCATCATCGGCCGGTTCTACATCGCGCACGTGCTGCTCATCCCGGGCATCCTGCTCGGCCTGATCGCGGCGCACCTGGGCATCGTCTTCAAGCAGAAGCACACCCAGTGGCCGGGCCCGATGCGGACCAACACGAACGTGGTCGGCGAGCGCATGTTCCCGCGCTACGCGATGAAGCAGGGCGGCTTCTTCATGGCCGTCTTCGGCGTCATCGCGCTGATGGCCGGTCTGTTCCAGATCAACCCGATCTGGCTGTTCGGGCCGTACCGGGCGTCCGAGGTCTCCTCGGCCTCGCAGCCCGACTTCTACGTCATGTTCATGGACGGCCTGGTCCGTCTCATGCCGAACTGGCAGATCTACATCCCGATCGGCAACGGCTACAGCATCCCGCCGATGTTCTGGCCCGCCGTGGTCGGTCTCGGCGCCCTGTTCACGCTGCCGATGGCGTGGCCGTGGCTGGAGGCGCGCAAGCTCAAGGACAAGCGCACGCACCACCTGCTGGAGCGTCCGCGCGACAACCCGGAGCGCGTCGGCATCGGCATGATGGCGTTCACGTTCTTCATGGTCGCCACGATCTCTGGTGCCAACGACGTCATCGCCGACAAGTTCCACATCAGCCTGAACGCGATGACCTGGGCAGGCCGCATCGGTCTGCTGCTGCTGCCGCCGATCGCGTACTACATCTCGGTCCGCATCTGCCTGGGTCTCCAGCAGCACGACCGTCAGGTTCTGGCACATGGTGTGGAAACCGGCATCATCAAGCGCCTGCCGAACGGCCAGTTCGTCGAGGTTCACCAGCCTCTCGGCCCGGTCGACGACCACGGCCACCCGGTGCCTCTGGAGTACGCCGGCTGGGTCGTACCGAAGAAGATGAACCGCCTCGGCGCCCTGGCGCCCGCGGTGAAGGGCTTCTTCTACCCGGTCGAGAAGCCCGCCGAGACGCCGGTCTCCCCGGCCGTCGGCGGTCCGGCCAAGAAGGAAGAGATCAAGTCCGGCCGCTAGAACCACGTTGTGAGAGAGCCCGTCGCTTCCGCGGCGGGCTTTCTTTCTTGGGTACGCCCACCGCCGTCCCCACCCACACCCCACCCGTCCCGTCTGCCACCGCCCCTGACGGCCACGGCCCGGCGCGACCCGCCGCCGGCCCCGGCGGCGATCACCGCCGGCGACACGCGCGCGGATAGCATGGGCTGGACTGTCGTCGCTCAATGCTCTAGTCGCTCAATGTTGAGGAGCCCGCAGGTGAACACCGCGATCGTCCACATCGACTGCGCCACCGATTCGATTCCCGAGGTGGCCGAGGCGCTGGCCGCTCTGGAGGGCGTCAGCGAGGTCTACTCGGTCGCCGGCGGCGTGGACCTCATCGCCATCGTCCGGGTTCCCCGTTTCGACGACATCGCCGAGGTGATCGCCGGCAAGATCTCCAAAACTCCCGGCGTCGTCAACAGCGAGACTTTCGTGGCCTTCCGGGCTTACTCAAAACACGACTTGGAAGACGCCTTCGCCATCGGCCTCCCCGACGCCGACTGACTCCACAGTCTCGGCGCTTCCCCCCGGCCGGCGCCTCCCACTCCGCGATCTTGGCGCCTTACCCCCGGACGTCGTCGCCCAGCTGGGGGTGCGAGCCGTAGCGGAGGCAGGTTCCCGGGGCGTTTTGGCTGTGTGGGCTACGGCTCGGGTGGCCGGGCCGTAGCTCAGCCCTGTGATCAAGCAGGTGTGGCATGCGTCGGCTACGGCTCGGGTCGCTGGGCCGTAGCTCAGGCAGGTGATCACGCCCGATGAGCTGCCTGAGCTACGGCCGCGGCGGGCGGCGGCGGCGCGGCGGAACGGCGGCGGGGCGGCGGCGCGCGGGGCGGCGGCGCGGCGCAGGCGGCGGAACGGCGGCGGGGCGACGGCGGCCGGCGGTGCGGCGGGGCGGCGTGCGGGGCGACGGCCGCGCGGGGCGACGGCGGCGGGGCGGCGTGCGGTAGGTGTTAGGGCGTTGTGGGGACGGTTAGGCCGTTGTGGGCTCTGATCGCGTTGGTGAGGGTCTCGCCGGCGGCGACCGTGGCTCCGGGCCAGATGACGCTGTCCGTCACCGTGCCGGCCACCTGGGCGCCCGCGCCGATCACCGAGGTCGTCACGGTGCCGGTCACCTCGGCGGCCGGGTCGATCAGGGCGGTGCCGGCGGCGGCGTGCAGGTTGGCGGCCAGGTAATCCGCCGGGGTTCCGGTGTCCAGATAGAAGCCGTCGTAACCGATCAGCTCCAGCTCGCCGGCCGCCTCGGCGGGACGCCACACGGTGCGTACCAGATTGCTGTCCACATCGGCCAGGTCCTTGATGTACCGCCAGGGGAGCAGCGAGAACCCGGTGAACCGGCGGCCGCTGAATCCGCCGGACTCGCCGTCGCGGCAGGGCAGGGTCAGCATCCGGACGGTCTCGCCGGACCAGCCCTCCAGCAGCGCGGCGATGTCCTTGCCGGGCTCACGGAAGGGGTCCACCAGGTACGCGTCTGCGTTGCCGACCAGCGCGCCCCGGCCGCCGATCCAGTCCTTCATCCGCGCCACGCCGCCGGAGGTGCCCAGCGGCCCGTCCGGCTCGACGGAGAGGTGGGTGCGGTCGCCGACGTGGGCGACGACCTGGTCGGCGAGGTACGCCGCGTTGACGGCCACAGTGTCCGGACCGGTCAGCCCGAGGCCGGCGAGGCGGCGCAGCGCGTGGTCGAGCAGCGGCAGGTTGCCGACCGGGCAGAGGGCTTTCGGCACGAGTTCGGTGAGCGGGCGCAGACGCCGGCCCTCGCCGGCTGCGAGTACGACGCCACAGACCTCGATCGTCACTTCTCCTCCACATGCGGCATCGTGGCGGGGCGGTTCAGCGACGGCGGGAACTCGCCGGCGCGCGGGCCGATGCCGTAGATGCCGAGCAACCGTTCCGTCGGCCAGGTCAGTTTCGGCAGGTCGTCGACCGGGAACCAGGCGGCCTCGATCACCTCGCCGCCGTCCACGACCAGGGGTGTGCTGGACGCCGGGACCGCGCCGAAGAAGACGGTGTCGACCACGCCGCCGTTCGGGTGGACGATCGCGTTCGGATCACCGGCTGTCAGGTCGGCGGGCTCCACCCGTACCCCCGCCTCTTCGAAAAGCTCGCGCGCGGCACCCACGGCGGGCAGTTCGCGGCGCTTGAGCAAACCGGCCGGAAGGCCCCAGCCGCGGCCCGGCGGCTGACGCAGGAGCAGCAGGCGCCCCGGCGCTGGCGCCTCCGCGTCGCGGATCACCGCGACCGCGCCGACCAGGTATTTCGGGGAGAGCAGCCGGGCGAGGTGGCGGCGGACCGGCAACGGCAGCCCATAGAAAGCCTGATAGGCGAAGCCCCGCAGCTGCCGAGAAGTTTTCACGCGGACAAGGCTATCCGGGGGATTCCAGTGGATCAGTCCGGGTGGTCGACCAGGGCGATGAGCTGCTCAACCACGGCGTCCGGTTCGAGGCTGCGCTCGCAGACCGCCACCAGCAGCGTTTCCAGGTCGGGGTAACCGAGTTCCTCGGCGAGGCGGCGCAGCGGCACCTCACTGGCGAGGCCGCGATCGTGTTTGCGGAGGGTGAGCCCGATGGTGGCGCGGCCGAGGCGGACCTTGTCGGCGATGCTGATGCCCGGTTCGTTCTTCTCGTCGAAGTACCGGTTGATCTGCATCTGCGCCTGGCTGGACTTGACGAATCCGAGCCATTCCCGGCGGGGTCCACGAGGGGCGTTCGGCTCGACCTCGACGTGACCGTCGGACTCGGAGAAGATCTCGACGACGTCACCGTCGCGGAGGGGGGAGCTGAGGGGGGCGAGACGTCCGTTGATCGTTGCGGCGAGACACTGGTCACCCTTGCGGGGGCTCAACTCGTACGCCACGTCGACAGGTGTTGAGCCGCTCGGGAGTTCGTGCGCGGTGCCGTGGGCGAAAACGGTGATCTGGCCTTCGGCGAGGTCACATCGGAGCGAGTCGAGGAACTGAGCCGCGTCGGTGGTGTCCTGTTGCCAGTCCAGCACCCGTTTCAGCCAGGTGAGCTGGTCAGCGCCCGGTGGCTCGTCGGCCACCTTGGGATATCGATAGCTGGTGGCGACGCCGTACTCCGAGTACCGATGCATGGTCTCGGTGCGGATCAGCACCTCGACCAGCTTGCCCTCCGGGCCCACCACGGTGGTGTGCAGCGAGCGGTACAGATTGTTTTTCGGCGAGGCGATGAAGTCCTTGAACCGGCCGGCCACCGGGTGCCAGCGGCCGTGGATCGCGCCGAGCGCGGCGTAACAGTCGGTGTCCGGGCCGTCGACGATGACCGCGATGCGGGGCAGGTCGAGGGGGACGCTGTGGCCGCCGGCCACCGTGTCCTTCCAGATCGAGTAGTAGTGCCGTGGTCGCGGCGTCACCACGGCGTCCACCCGGGAGCGGCGCAGCGCGGTGTGCGCTTTGCGGGAGACGTCGGTGAGGTACTCGTTCCAGCCCGGACGGTTCTTCACGTGCTCGTCGATCCGCGCGAACGAATCCGGCTCCAGGTGGTAGAGCACCACGTCGTCGAGGTCGCGCTTGAGGGCCTGGATGCCGAGCCGGTCGCAGAGCGGGACGAGCACGTCCAGCGTGGCCGTGGCGATCCGGGCCCGGCTGGCGGGGGAGCGGGCGTCCAGCGTGCGCATGTTGTGCAGCCGGTCGGCCAGCTTGATCACCAGAACCCGGACGTCCTTGCCGGCCGCGACGATCATCTTGCGGATCGTCTCGCCCTCGGCCGCCTTGCCGTAGTACGCCTTGTCGAATTTCGTCACGCCGTCGACCAGGTGGGTCACCTCGGGCCCGAAGTCGCCGTGCAGCGCCTCCAGGGTGTAGCTGGTGTCCTCGACCGTGTCGTGCAGCAGGGCGGCGACGATCGTCGTGGTGTCCATGCCCAGCTCGGCGCAGATCTGCGCGACCGCGAGCGGGTGCGTGATGTACGGATCGCCGGACTTGCGGAACTGCCCGCGGTGCATGCTCTCGGCGATCGCGTAGCTGCGGCGCACCACCGCCACGTCGGCGGAGGGATGGATGCTGCGATGCGTCCGGGCGAGCGTGGCGACCGGGTCGTCGTCGTTGCTCTGGAAACTGAACATCGACCGCAACCTGGCGAAGGGAGTGGTCGGCAGGGCACGCCCCAGAGCGGCGCCGTGGCCGGCGTCGACGTCCACCCGGACACCCCCCTCACCGATCGTTCCAGCGGCTGGCCAGCCGATTTCGCTAGCCAGCCGATTTCCCTTGCTAGCGAAGCACCGAGGCGGCTGATCGCCAAAGGCATCAAGCCGCCACATGAGGTGAATCACCACGAGGGTCGCGCGTGCCTTACAGCCTAAGCGAGCGAGCGTCATCCGAACGGTCAGTTACCGATAGGCGAACGGATGAGTCTTAAGCCGAAGTGGCCGCCTCGGCCCTGGTGAGGAGGGTGCTGAAACGCGCCGCGCCACGAACCGGTGACACCCAGTCGCCGGCGGTTTCCACCAAGCGGGTGTCAGGTCGTTCCAGCCATGCCAGGATCCGCTCGGTCTCCTCGGCCGTCGCGGCGTGCACCGGACCCGGTCCTGCGAGGACCGTCTCGGCCGTCATCTTCGCCGCGTCCAGTGTCGGGCGGGGGTGCTCCCGGGGCGGCGAGGTGGCCGCCGCGGCGAGCCGGCCGTGCCGCACCACCGCGATCTCCCAGCCGCCCTTGTCGTCGCGGCGGGCCGCCACCAGCTCGGTCAGGCTGGTCAGCGCCTGGAGTTTCTGCATCCGGATCAGGGCGCGCAGCAGGGCGATCAGGCGGGAGCGGACGGTCGCCGCCTCCTCGTAGCGCTGGCCGCCGGACAGCACGTCGATCCGGGACATCAGCGCGTCGATCACCGGGCCGGGGTCGCTCGACGTGGCGGTCCGGAACGGGAGGGCGGCGCGTAGGTCGTACTCCTCAGGGGAGATCTCGTGCTGGCAGGGCGCCAGGCATTTCCCCAGCTCGGCCAGCGCGCAGGCCGGCGTCTTGGTCCGCACCGAGAGCTTGTGGTTGCACTGCCGCAGGGGAACGGCGTCGTAGACGCCGGCGGCGGCCAGCTCGGCGGTGCGCCGCGACGAGAACGGGCCCAGGTAGGTCGCGCCGTCCTCGGCGAACCGGCGCACCACGGAGAGTCTCGGGAACGCCTCCGTGGTCAGCTTGAGCCAGACCACCCGCTCCGGGAACTTCGACCGGCGGTTGTACGGCGGGGCGTGCGACGCGATCAGCCGCAGCTCGCGCACCTCGGCCTCGAGCGAGTGCGCGCACTCGACCGCCTCCACCCGGACCGCGGCGGTGAGCATCTCGGAGATCCGGGCCCGTTTCTCCGCGGCCGTGAAGTAGCTGCGCACCCGGGTGGCGATGTCTTTCGACGTGCCGACGTAGAGCGGCCGGTCGTCGGCGGCGCGGAACAGGTAGACCCCCGGCACGTGGGGCAGGCCGTCGGCGAGATGTCTCTGCCGGCGCTGCGCCGGGGTCACCGCCTTGGCGAACTCGATCGCGTCACCCAGCGTGTGCACCCGGTGGCTGCCGAGCCGCTCGATCAGCCCGTGCAGCACGTCGACCGTGGCTTTCGCGTCGTCCAGCGCCCGGTGGTTCGGCTCGACCGCCGACCGGAAGAACCGGGCCAGGGTGCCGAGCTTGCGGTTGGGCACCTCGTCCTTGGTCAGCGCGCGGCGGGCCAGCGCCGCGGTGTCCAGCACCCGGACCTGCGGCCAGGGATAGCCGTGCCGGGCGCAGGCCGCCTTGAGGAAGCCGACGTCGTAGGGCGCGTTGTGCGCGACGAGGACCGCGCCGCGCAGGAACTCCAGCAGGCTGGGCAGCACCGTCTCGATCGGCGGGGCCGGGCGCAGCATCGCCTCGGTGATCCCGGTCAGGACGGTGATGAACGGCGGCAGCGGCACACCCGGGTTGACCAGCGTCGCGAACTCGCCGAGGCGCGCGCCGGCCCGCACCTTGACCGCGCCGATCTCGGTGATGCCGGCGCCGTCCGCGGCGCCGCCGGTGGTCTCCAGGTCGAGCACGACGAACGTGGTGTCCGCCAGGGACAGCGCCGCGGGGTCGACCGATCCGTCAGCGGTCAGCAGCGTGTCCAGAGTGCCCTGCACGTAGGCGGGTTGTGTCACGGGCGGCAACCCTAGCCAACGGGTATGACAGTTCCCCGAAAAGATCACCTGCTCGCCAGAGGCGAATCGGTCATGGCCGGTGTGAGAATGGGGAGATGTCCGCGCCGCTCGACCCTGAGGACCGCCCCGAGGAGGAGGCGGCGGACTTCATGCCCGAGCCGGTGCTCCCGGAGGCCGTCCGGCAGCGGATCACCACGCTGGCCGCCGCCGCCCTGCCCGGCCTGCCCGCCGACGAGATGCCGGTGCCGCTGCGCCGGGTCGCCCGTTTCGCACCCAATCGCCGGGCCCGGCTCGGCGGGCGGGACATCGCCGCGCAGCTGGTCGCCGACCCGCTCTTCCGCCAGCGCCTCGGCACCCGGGTGGTCACCGAAGCGGGTGACCTGGGCGCCGCCGTGACCAGCGGGGTGGCCCCGGCGGCCGCCGACCCGGTCGAGGTGGCGGCGCTGGCCTACCTGGCCCGGCCGGCCGGCTGGCGCGAGCTGATCGACGCGGCCGGCGACGCGGTCCGGGCCGAGGCCGACACCGCAGCGATCGCCTCGCAGGTGCGCGCGGCCGAGCAGCGCGCGGTCCGTGCCGAGCATGACCGGACGGTGGCCCGGGTCGAGGCCGACAAGCTGCGGGACGAGCTCGCCCGGGTCCGCGAGGAGCTGGGCCAGCTGCGCGAGGAGGCGCGGACCGCGACAAGGGCGCTGCGCGAGGCGCAGGCCGCCCAGAAACGCGCGTCCGACCTGCTCGCCACGGAGAAGGGCCGGGCCGCGCGGGCCGCACAGGACCACGAGGCCGAGTTGCGCCGGCTGCGCGCCCGGGTCGCCGACGCGGAGGCCGCCGCGGCCTCCGGCAAACAGACGGCGAAGGACGCGCGGGCGGTCGACGACGCCCGCCTCTGGCTGCTGCTGGAGACGATCGGGCAGGCCGCCAGCGGGCTGCGCCGCGAGCTGGCGATCGGTCCGGCCGACAAGCTGCCCGCCGACTTCGTGGCCGACGCCGCGGCCGACCGGCCCGGCGCGCCGGAGCGCGCCCGGGCCCGGGCGCAGGACACCGACGACCCGGGCCGGCTCGACCAGCTGCTCGCCCTCCCCCGCGCCCACCTGGTCGTGGACGGGTACAACGTGACGAAGCGCGGCTTCGCCGACATGTCCCTGGAACAGCAGCGCAAGCGGCTGATCACCGGGCTGGGCGGGATCGCGGCGCAGACCGGCGACGAGGTCACCGTGGTCTTCGACGGCGCCGAGCGGGTGCACGGCCTGCCGCCGGCGCCCCGCGGCGTGCGGGTGCTCTTCTCCCGCAAGGGGATGACCGCCGACGAGCTGATCCGCCAGCTGGTCCGGGCCGAGCCGCCGGGCCGCCCGGTCGTCGTGGTCTCCTCCGACCGGGAGGTGGCCGACGGTGTTCGCCGGCACGGCGCCTACCCGATGGGGGCGGACTCGCTTCTCCGCCGGCTGTCCCGCTCGTGACGGGGTAAAACTGTCGTACCCCTCGCTTAGCGTGACTGTCACGCCTTCAGAGGAGGGGTAATGATCATTGATTGTGGTCGTTGCACCGAGAAAACCGACGCATGCAACGGGTGTCTGGTCAGCGCGCTGGTCGACACCCCGGACGGCCTGGCCGACCTGACACCCGGCGAACTGCGGGCGATCGAGACGTTCGAGCTGGCCGGATTCGAGGTGGAGCTGTTGGAGACACCGCCGCCCCCGGTGATGGTGCGGAAGCACGTAGCGTGATCATGACTAAAATCAAGAGATGACGCCGAGACAGTGGGCGGTCACCGCGCTCGTCGTGCTGCTCGCCGCGCTGGCCGCGTTCGCCGCCGCCAGGGTCCCGTGGCACCGCGCGCCGGCGCCCCGCGCCGACCAGATCGACGCCCTCGGCCGGCTCGACGCCGGCGCTGTCGCGCGGGCCCGGGAGTTCCACGCCGAGCTGCGCCCCGGGCGATACCTGGCGATGTTCCTCGGCCTGGCCGCCGCGCTGGTGCTCGGGCTCACCCCGCTCGGCGCGCGCCTGGTGGAGCTGACCGGCGACCACTGGCTCGTCCGGGCGGTCCTCGGCGGACTCCTCGTCGTGGTCGTCACCGAGCTGCTCACCCTGCCGATCGCGATCTGGCGGCACACCGTCGTGGTGCGCTACGGCATCTCCACACAGAGCTGGGGCGGCTGGGCCGGCGACATGCTGAAGTCCTACGCGGTCGGCGCGGTCCTCGGCGGGGTGGTGCTGGCCGGCTTCTTCACCGTCACGCACTTCGCGCCCCGCTGGTGGTGGGCGTTCGGCGCGGCCGGGGTGGCAGGCCTGGTCGTGCTGCTCTCGTTCGTGCTGCCGGTCCTGGTCGAGCCGATCTTCAACAAGTTCACCCCGATGCCCGCCGGCCCGCTCCGCACCGAGCTGCTGGAGCTCGCCGAGCGTGACGGCGTGCCGGTCCGCGACGTGCTGGTGGCCGACGCGTCACGGCGGACCCGGGCGGTGAACGCCTACGTCTCCGGTCTCGGGCCGACCCGGCGGATCGTCGTCTACGACACGATGCTGACCGAGGCAACGCCGGACGAGGTCGTCTCGGTGGCCGCGCACGAGCTCGGCCACGCGAAGGACAACGACGTGCTGACCGGCACGATCATGGGCGCGCTCGGCGCGGCCGCCGCGGTGATCGCGCTCTACCTGGTCGGCTCGTGGGGCGGGCTGCTGCGGCTCGCCGGCGTCGACTCGATCGGCGATCCCCGGGCGATCGGGCTGCTGCTCGCGCTCAGCACGGTCGCCGGGCTGATCGCTGGCCCGGCCCAGGCGTTCGTCTCGCGCCGCGTCGAGGCCCGTGCCGACGCGCACGCCATGGACCTGACCGGCGACCCGGAGACCTTCGAGGCGATGCAGCGCCGCCTCGGCACCGTGAACCTCGCCGACCCCGACCCGCCGCACTGGGAGCACGCCATGTTCGCCTCACATCCGTCCACCGTGCAGCGGATGGCCGCGGCCCGCGCCTACGCCCGGGCGGTCCGCTGATGGCCCGCACCCTGCTCGTCACGAACGACTTCCCGCCCCGGCCCGGCGGCATCCAGCAGTTCGTGCACAACCTGGCGGTTCGCCAGCCGGCCGGCTCGATCGTCGTCTACGCCTCGCAGTGGCGCGGGTCCGCCGCGTTCGACGCGGAGCAGCCGTTCGAGGTGGTGCGGGAAGAGACGAGCGTGCTGCTGCCGACCTCGAAGGTCGCCCGGCGGGCCGCGCAGCTGGCGAAAGGGTACGGCTGCGACACCGTGCTCTTCGGTGCGGCCGCCCCCCTCGGCCTGCTCGCACAGGGCCTGCGGAAAGACGCCGGCATCGAGCGGGCCGTCGGCATCACCCACGGGCACGAGATCGGCTGGGCGGCGCTGCCCGGCGCCCGTCAGCTGCTGCGCCGGATCGCCCGGGGCAACGACGTCATCACGTACCTGGGGGAGTACCAGCGCACCCGCCTGGACAAGGCGTTGCACGGGCTCACCGACCTGCGCCGGCTCGCGCCGGGCGTCGACGTGGACACGTTCCACCCCGGTGTGGACGGCTCCGAGGTGCGGAAACGACACGGGCTGGCTGGGCGGCCGGTGGTCGTCTGCGTCTCGCGCCTCGTGCCCCGCAAAGGCCAGGACATGCTGATCCGGGCGATGCCGCTGATCCGCCGCCGGGTCCCGGGAGCGGCGTTGCTGCTGGTGAGCGGTGGGCCGTACCGGAAAACGCTGGAACGCCTGGCGCGGGAGCACGACGTCGAGTCCGACGTGGTCTTCACCGGTTCGGTGCCGTGGCCCGAGTTGCCCCAGCACTACGCGGCGGGCGACGTCTACGCGATGCCCTGCCGCACCCGCGCCGCCGGGCTCGACGTGGAAGGTCTCGGCATCGTCTACCTGGAGGCCTCGGCCACCGGGCTGCCGGTCGTCGGTGGTGACTCCGGCGGCGCGCCGGACGCGGTGCGCGAGGGGGAGACCGGGTTCGTGGTCGGTGGCAGCGACGTGCCGGCCGTCGCCGGGCGGGTCGCCGACCTGCTGAGCGACCCCGATCGGGCGAAACAGATGGGCCAGGCCGGCCGGGCCTGGGTGGAACGCGAGTGGCGATGGGAGTCCCAGGCCGCGCGGCTGACCGCGCTGCTGGAGCGTGAATGAGACTGGACGGCGTGGGCAACGGCGGCGTAGGAACGAGGCAGGAGGCCGCCGATGCCGGACACCGATGCCGACCCCGCGCCCGACTCCTCGTCGTTGCTCGAGTCTTCCGATGACGGGGAGCTCGCTCTTCCCTACTGGCTGACCAGCACCAAAGAGGCGGCCGACACCACGTTCCTGACGATGCTGCGCCGGCTGCCGCGCCTGCTCCGTGACGGCTGGCTACTGGCCTGGCAGGCCAGCAAGCGCACCACCATGGCCGTCCTGATCCTCCAGTCGGCGGCCGGAGTCGCCTCCGCGCTCGGCCTGATCAGCGTGGTGGGCGTCTTCGAGGGGTTGCTCCAGGCCGGTCCGACACCGGAGCGGGTGCGTGCCGCCGTACCCTCGCTGCTGTTCTTGATCGTGACCCTGGCCGCACGCGGGCTACTCACGTCGGCGGCGACGGCGGCGCACGGCCGTCTCACGCCGCTGGTGTTCGAGGCCGCGGAGATGCGGCTGCTCGACCTGACGACCGGCGTCGACCTCGCCACGTTCGACGATCCGGAATGGCGCGACGCCATGCAGCGCGCCCGCGATCGCGGCATCTACGCGGCACAGCGGATCGTCGACTTCGGCATCGAAGTGCTGACCAACCTGGTCGGGCTGGTCGCGGCGGGCGGTGTGCTCGCCGTGCTGCACCCGATCCTGCTGCCGATGCTGGTGCTGGCCGCGGTGCCGACCGGCTGGGCGGCGGTCCGCGCGGCACGTCTGGGGTACCGCATGCGGCTGCGGCTCATCGCCGTCTGGCGGCGGCAGAACATGCTGGCCGAGCTCCTCGCGGCGCGCGAGCCGGCGGGCGAATTAAGAGCCTTCACGGTACGGCGTTTTCTGCTCGCCGAGGTCGCGCGGCTGCTCCGGATCTCCACGGTGGAGGAGATTCGCGTGGTGACCCGGTCGGTGCGCAGCAACCTGTTCGGGCAGGCGCTCAGCGGCCTGCTGACCGGGTGCGCCTATCTGGTGCTGCTCTGGCTGCTCTGGACCGGCCGGATGGAGCTGGCCGCCGGCGGGGCTGCCGCGTATGCCATCAACATCGGCATCGGCCGGCTGCGTGAGCTGGCCTTCTCGGTGAACCGGGTCTACGAGCAGGGACTGTACTTCTCGGACTTCCAGGGCTTCTGCGACCTGTCGCGGCAGCGGGCCGAGCCGTCGCCGGACCGGAGCGCTCCCACCGGATTCACCGAGATCGCCCTGGACTCGGTGACGTTCAGCTACCCCGATGCCACGCGACCGGCGGTCGACGGCGTCAGCCTCACCCTGCGCCGCGGCGAGATCATCGCGCTGGTGGGCGAGAACGGGTCCGGCAAGTCGACCCTGGCAGCCGTGCTGGCCGGGCTCTACCGGCCGCAGCACGGGACCGTCACGTGGGACGGCGTCGACGTGAGCCGCCTGCACCCGGACTCGCTGCGCGAACGGGTCGCCGTCGTCATGCAGGAGCCGACCCGCTGGCCGCTCTCCGCCCGGCTCAACATCGCGATCGGCCGGCACGACCGCCCGGCGTCGATGGAGCAGGTGCGGGAATCGGCGCGGGCCGGTGACGCGCACTCGTTCGTCATGGAGCTGCCCCGCGAGTACGAGACGCTGCTGTCCCGGCACTTCACCGACGGCGCCGATCTGTCCGGCGGGCAGTGGCAGCGGCTCGCGGTCAGCCGCGCCTTCCACCGCGACGCGCCGCTGCTGATCTGCGACGAGCCCACCGCGAACCTCGACGCCCGCGCCGAGCACGACGTCTACCAGCGGTTACGGTCCCTGGCCGCCGGCCGGAGCGTCGTGCTGATCACGCACCGGATGGCAAGCGTGCGGGAAGCCGACCGGATCTACGTGCTCGATCACGGCTCGGTGATCGAGGAGGGGGATCACGACTCGCTGATGGCGGCCGACGGGCTGTATGCGCAGTTGTTCACGTTGCAGGCCAGCGCCTATCAATCCGCGTAGACGCCGTGCCACAGTAGTTCTATGGATCTGGTAGGGATAGCGGCGGTCGCGGCGGTTCTGGTCGTCGGCGTGGTCGTAGGCTTGTGGCATCGCCGAACCGACGGGCGCCTGGAGAAAACCCCGAACATGGACCTTTCTGGTACGAGCATCGACCCGTCCCTGCTGCGACGCCTCGGAGTGGAACCGGGCGGGGCGACGCTGCTGCAGTTCTCGACGGCGTTCTGCGCGCCGTGCCGGGCGGTGCGGCGGGTGAGCAGCGAGGTCGCTTCGCTGGTGCCGGGGGTGCGGCACGTCGAGGTGGACGCGGAGAGCCACCTCGACGAGGTGCGCGAGCTGGGCGTGTGGCGGACGCCGACGCTGTTCGTCCTGGACGGCGAGGGCCGCGTCGCGAAGCGTGCCACCGGCGTGCCGACGAAGCCGCACCTGATAGCCGCCCTGGCCGAGATCCTCCCCGCCGCGTGACCGGCCCCGGCCCGGCCCTGGCCCCGGGCCCGAACGCGAGCCCCGAACGCGAGCCGTAGCGGAAGCAGGTAATCCGCGCCTTGGAGTCAATCAGTGGTTGCAACACTCGATTGATCAGGGGTTTTGATGGGGAAGATGGTGCCTCGTGGGGTGCAGGTGCGGTTCTGGGAGC